>CAZIHY010000134.1:0-2631 GCA_964539115.1 uncultured Oscillospiraceae bacterium | reverse complement strand
AGATAGCAATCGCTTACATAGGGCATCTTTGCATGCCGGTGGATATGCAGGGTATTCATTTTGGCCGCCCGATCGATACGGAAATGCTTTGCCAGATCGACAAGAAAGAGGCTGTGCGCATAAATCTCAATGGAAAGCGCTGGATAAATGAGGATTTCCGCGGCAATATTGCGTCTGCGATGGTAAAGCAGCCGATGGCGGCGTCCTTCACCGTTATGGACCACGATCTGCTCATGACAGTCCCGGAGGACCCCAGAAAGTCGATGGATGGAAAGCCTGGCGTGCCGATGATGCCCGGAGCGGGAATGACTCCCGGCGCGGTGTATGGAAAACCGATTGATCTTGACAAACTGCATGAGTTTGCAAAACTGAAAGGAAAACATCTTGTTATAGCGGAAACGCTTGAGGAGCTTGCGGAAAAGATGGGAGTACCGGTGGATGAATTCGTCAAAACGATAAAGGAATACAATGCCTCATGTGAGACTGGAAAGGACGAGGCCTTCGGCAAGGCTGCAGAGTATCTGCGTCCCGTTGCGAAAGCGCCTTTCTATGCCTTCAGTACCTTCCTTGCGACTGACGGTACGTTCGGCGGGATCGAGGTCAACCCGGATATGCAGGTGCTGGGGAAGAACGGGGCCATAGAAAACCTGTATGCGGCAGGGGACGTATGCTCGAGCTACTATGCTTTGGGAGACGGCAGAAAGAACACGATAATAAACGACTTCTCATGGGCTGTCGCATCGGGCTTCATCGCCGGAAACTCCATAGCTGCGAAATAAGCCGCCGGAATTCCGGACGCCTGAGTAAAAGAAGAGTATCCCGCAGCCGTAGCCGCGGGATACTCTTCTTTATTTATGTTTAGTTGACGAACAAGTGGCTCCGCTTTTTGAAATAGACGACATTTATAATTATCATAACAATGCCCGTTATAATAGAGGCAACAATGTCGGCGGAAAATGCGCTCTGGTCAATGAGGACACCCACGATGAGAGTATACAGCAGGGACATAGCAGCCTGGATCCCGTAGATAATATACAGGCATAGCGGACCGCATTTGCGGAATTTGGCCAGCATGAAGCGGGTATAAATAGCGAAAGCGCCAACGAGAATGATCAGTAAACCGTAAATGACGTCGCAGGTTTTCATCCCACGGTAAAAGGCATAAACAAGATCGGCGTTCCCGCTGCCATAGATGTTGTAATGTGCACCGGTCAGGACCATAAGGCCGTTTATGATATTCAGAATGCCGCTGGCCCAGAGCGCGAAATTGATCAGGAACTTAAACCAATTCATTGGAAGCTCTGTGTTAATACCATTGCCGTATGGATTTTGATATCCCTGCTGATATGGCGGCTGATACCCCTGTTGGCAAGGCTGCTGATAGGGCTGTTGATAGCCCGGCTGATAGTTCTGCTGGTAAGGCTGCTGGTATTGCGGCTGCGATTGCTGTGCAGGCGCTGCGGGAGCCAGCTTTGTGCCGCAGTTGGTGCAGAACTTCGAGTCGTCGGACATCTGTGCTCCGCAATTGGGACAGAACATAACATTACCTCTCCTTCTTTTATTTGTATCTACAATATAAGACAAAATCAGATGGTTTTCAAGTCTGCCGGGGCGATGAAACAAAAAATATAACCGTTTGTGCTCTATTCCGCCGGGGCATTGCCCGCATCCTCGATTTTTCTGCGCGTTACATTGTCGATTTCCTCGCGGAGAGTGCGAAGATAGGGAGAAAATGCGATTTTGTCCGCGCCATATGTAAATTGAAGTTCATACTCGAGCGGAAGCCACGTTGATATGTCAGATTCATTGTGCTGGATGACAGCCTCAAGATTATCAAGCGCCTTATAAAGCTTTGCCTCCGGAGTTTCAAGCGCATTCATCTCAACAAGCAGATCCGTGAAGTTTTCGCGGTACGGTGAGGGAAAAGAATCTATCCAATCGAAAAGGCAGCGGTCCTCTGTCTTGGCGTCCTTAATAGTTTTTTCAAAGGCCGGAATATCGCCGGTGAAGGCTTCTCCAAGATCGTGGATAAGGCACATTTGAACGACCTTGTATATGTCAAGTCCGGGAAATTCGTCTCTCACCAGCATAGCGAGAAATGCCAACCGCCAGCTGTGTTCAGCAACGCTCTCGTGCCGCCCAGTGGAGGTCCAGCAGTGACGCGTGTTGCACTTGAGCTTTTCGGCGACGGAGAGTATCTCCAGGAGCTTCGTCGGGTTCATAGGTCGAAAACCTCCCTAAAATTGTGAGATGTGTACAATACATATTATAAGTATATCTCGGGGCCGGCGTTTTGTAAATGATATATATCGACCCAAATCTGCGTTTCAGTTTTTTTAATAAAAATTGCAAAGGTACCTTGACAAAGAGGGGCGGTTAGTATAATATTTTGGAAGCTTATTGATATGATCGGGGTGATAATATGGATAAAAACAGTGACCGCCCGTGCGGCGGCTGTAATAAGGATTCGGATGGCCCGAATGGCGGCGGTGAACAACTCAACGCAGCAAAAGAGAGCCGGCGTGAACTGCGTGAGGCCCATTACAATGCGATGGATGTAAGTGAAAAGATCATCGTCAATCTGCGTGATTTGGGGCATATTATGCGCTCTCAATATGAGGGGAAAGCAAG
>CAZIHY010000133.1:0-2692 GCA_964539115.1 uncultured Oscillospiraceae bacterium | reverse complement strand
TTTTTTGCCTGCTGGCTGCCGCAGCTATTTTGCCGGGGTTGCAGAGCAGAGCCTATATAAATTTTTTGCAACATATTATTGACCTAAAAAATATTTTTGGCGATTTACTACAAATTTCACAGATGATTTATGTAACTCATGCCACGCCTTACCTTTTTTGTTTAGGATTTGTCTACAGATCATAGACTTTTGTTTCCATATCGCGTTCAAATTCTGCTATTGACATAGCTTTCTAACACTGATAGTATATATTTAGTGTTTTATGCAGAGATAAACAAATACAGATTGGAGGTTTTTATGAACAAGTATTACCCTCACCTTTTCAGCCCGATAAAGGTTGGGCGCTTTATTTTCAAGAATCGTATTATGTATGCGCCTCACTGGGGCGTTACCAACATCAAAGACGGTGTTATGACTGAGGAAAGCCACTATTTCTTCGAGGAGCGCGCAATGGGCGGACCTGCGATCCTCAGCGCCGGAGAAAACCCCGTCAACGGGGATCCGTTCGTAAGCAGTGGCCGCTTCTGGTTCTATGAAGACCTGAACGCTCCCGGGCAGCATGAAAACACCAAGGGTGCGGGACGTTACGTTGCAGAGCTGCACCGTCACGGCGTGCTTGCGGAAGCAGAGATAAACCACTTCGGAAAAGTCGCCGCCACAAAATATGACGGCAGCGGCATCAGCGCCATGGACGGAGTGACCGAGGACGGGCACAAATATATAGCCATGACTCGTGAAATGATGGACACACTGTGTGAAGAATACGCAAGCTCTATTGAGCGCATGGCGGATATAGGCTTTGACGCCGTCGCGCTGCACGCCGGACACGGCTGGATATGGTCACAGTTTCTCTCCGCACGCGAAAACCAGCGAACCGACGAGTTCGGAGGAAGCCTTGAGAACCGCGCCCGCTTCCCTCTTATGATACTCAACCGTATACGCGAGCGTGTCGGAAACAGAATCATCATTGAGCTTCGCCTGAGTTGGGAGGACGGACTTGAAAACGGCATAAACCTTCCGGAAATGCTTGAATTTGCAAAAATGGTAGACGGGCTTGTCGATATTATTCACGTGTCTGTCGGTAACCACAGCGACGAAATAACGCGCGGCGAGAGCCGTACCATATCCCCCGGGTATTATCCTAACGCTCTCAACGCGGACGCCGCTGCGGAATTCAAAAAGGTACTGAAAAAATCGCTCGTCACCGTCGTCGGCGCCATCAACAGCCCGCAGCTCGCCGAGGAAATAATCGCCTCGGGCAAGGCCGACTTCGTTTCCGTCGCCAGGCAAAACATTGCCGACCCTTACTTTGCTAGGAAAGCTCAGCAGGGACTTGACTATGAGATTGACAACTGCATCCGCTGTCTGAAGTGCTATCACCGCCGCGATCTCAAATACACGATGCCCACCTGCTCCGTCAACCCACTGTTCGGTCAGGAGAGCAACTGGAGCTCGCGCATACATAAGACGGACTCTCCAAAGAGCGTCGCTGTCATCGGCGGAGGACCGGCAGGTATGAAGGCCGCGGTAACCGCCGCAAAAGCCGGACACAGCGTAACGCTGTTTGAAAGATCCGGCCATCTCGGCGGTACGCTCAGCTTTTCCGAGAATGATGAGTATAAAAAGGACATCGCCCTTTTCCTTAAGAATCTTGCCACGCGTTGCGAGAAAAACGGCGTTGACATCCGCCTGAACACCGAAGCGACACCAGAGCTTATAGAAGCCGGGGGCTATCACTCGGTCATCGCCTGCGTCGGCGCGGACCCAATCGTTCCAAAGATCCTTGGGATCGAAGGTGAAAACGTAATGCACGCGCTCGAGGCTTACGACGATCTGTCAAAACTCGGCGAAAACATCGTTATCATCGGCGGCGGAATGGTCGGCTGTGAGGCTGCGATGCATTTTGGAAAGCTGGGCCACAAGGTAACGGTGATCGAAATGCTGGACGATCTTGCGCGCGAAGCGGAGGCTTTCCCTAGGGCTGTCATCCTTCGCATGATGGCAGATAACGGCTGTGTCGGGAAAACCGGCCTCACCTGTGTCGGTATTTCTGACGGTGAGGTCAAAGCAGTTGACAAGGACGGCAATGAGCATGTTTTCACGGCAGACACTGTGATCTACGCCGTCGGCATGCGTCCCCGTGCCGAACTTGCCGGCAGCTTTATGAATCTCAGCGAGTACTATACTTCTGCGGGCGACTGCGTCCGTGCGATCGCAATGCGTGAGGCGATACGCGACGGATACTACGCCGCGCTTGATATAGACAGAGTATAAACTTTTAAACAACACCGAAGTCCTCCTCAAATATGACTCGGACTTCGGTGTTTCCAAACATTTATTCGGAGGGAATTCTGATGCCTGTTAAACCAAAGGGGAAATTTGTCCACGGCGCCTATATCAACGAGCAGGGACGCGAGGTCACAATGTCGGACTGGCTAGGTGCCGCACCGGAATTTAACCATATCGATGAAGAGCTTGAGGCGGATGTCGTTATAGTCGGCGGCGGACTGGCCGGAGTCTGCGCTGCACGCGCCGCTGTGGAAGAGGGGGCCGAGGTCATTCTGTTTGAAAAATGCGACCGCCTTCAATGCCGCTCAGGCGATTTCACCGCGATCGGTTCAAAGGTGGCCGAGGAGAACTGGCCCATCGGAGACGAAAAATACCGCGAAAAGCTTCTTCTTGAGTTCATGCG
>CAZIHY010000132.1:0-2869 GCA_964539115.1 uncultured Oscillospiraceae bacterium | reverse complement strand
GTGGTGCCGGTGGCGGGGGTCGAACCCGCACGCCATCGCTGGCAACGGATTTTGAGTCCGCCTCGTCTACCAATTCCAACACACCGGCATAGCTTATTAATAATACTACAATCCGTGCATAAAATCAAGCCCATACTGAAGATAATTCGATTTCTACCGGAGCCGGCGGCGCCTCCCCCTCCGATAAACATACGGCACAGGCGCAGCCTTCGATCCCGCCGTACAGCCTGCAAACAGCATTCCCCGCTGGCGCTATGATGAGCTCTCCCTCGCGGCGGAAACGGGCCGAACGAAGGCTCCCGCCTCCGCTCATCTTAAAAAAGCTCTCCCTGAGACACCACAGCTCAAAAAAATCGAAGTCCATCCGTTCTCTCTCATCCATGAGCTTTTCTATCGTGCCGGGGCGCAGACTGCGGCGGAGCTGCACATCACATCCCACAGGCGCGTCTCCCAGCGCGCAGAGCAGATGTTCTCCACTGTGGCTCAGCGAAAAATATATGTCCGGCCGCGACGGAAAATACGGCTTACCCTCCGGAGTTTTCGCAAGTTCGGGCACGGTCTCCCCGTACTCACGCAGGAACGCCTCTGCCAACAGACGGCGTACAGCGTCCGACGCGCTGTGCAGGGAATATTTCATTTTTCCATACCATAGCGTCATTGCCCGTTACCCTCTCCGCTCCTGCCTAAACCCGATTTTCTTCCCCATCATAACACTCTTTTGGCAAAATAAAAAGTAACAAAAAGTATACCATTTTCGTCTTAGCTGTGGTATGATAATTCAGTTAAAGAGTCTTTACAAGAAACGGAGGCGGAGCAGAGTTGAAGGACCCCAAAGGCAGGCTTATCGCGTTGATACTCACGGCGGCGCTGTTTCTCGGCGGCTGTGCGTTCTCATCGCCCGATGAGCTTTATTCGCTGCCCCAGCCATCCGAGGAGTACGTCATGCTCCAGAAGCTTATTGACGAGGAGATCGCCGCAGGCTGTGAATACTGCGCGCCGGTCTCCGGCAGCTATACCCAGATCGTTCACACCGGCGACCTGAGCGGGAACGGCACGGCGGAGGCCGTCGCCTATCTCCGCGATCCGGATGGCCGCGCAAAGATCTGCATCTACGAATGCGTCGACGGTGAATACCGCCTTGCCCGTACGATCCACGGCGAGGGCAGCTCTATCGGCAGCGTTGAATACGCCGATATGGACGGCGACGGTTGCTCTGAGCTTATCGTATTGTGGCAGACCTCGAACGTGGGCGAGAGCCGGCTGAACGTCTATTCCCTTACCGGCTTTTCCGGCGGGGAACTTCTCGCAACGGAAGGGACTGCATTCCGTCTCGCGGACATGGATGGCAACGGTCTTTACGACCTGCTGGTGCTGCACACCGGCGGGGCAGAGGGCTCTTTCGTCGACATGTATACGCTCAGCTCAGGCGGAATGATACAGTCCAGCGCCAAGCTCTCCAGCGGCGTTACGACCGTCGACAGGCTGCGTACGGGTCAGCTCTCGGACGGAGTTACAGCTCTGTTTGCCGAGGGCGGATACGGCGAAAACAGCATCATGACCGACATCTTCATTGCGTCTGGATCCGGCATCAAAAACATAACGGCCGACGAACAGTCCGGCGCCAGCACAACGGCGCGCGAATACGCGGTATACGCCGCGGACATAAACCGGGACCGCATCCTCGAGCTTCCCATGGTGTCTCCGCTTGAGAAATATAACGACGAATCGCCGGCCTATTATGTCTTTGACTGGTATGCTTTCGACAGCGTCGGCGGGCGTCAGCGGCTGCTTTCCTCCTACCACTGCTACTCCGACGGCTGGTTTCTCGTGCTGCCGGAAAGCCTTCGCGACAATCTGATCGTCCGCAGGGAGGATGGCTCCCTCGGAGAGCACGCCGTCATACTTTCACGCAGAGACTCCGAAACCGGTGAAACCACCGACATCGTCACCATATACACTCTTACGGGCGATAACCGCAGCGACCGGGCAAAGCTCCCTGACCGCTTCATCCTGTCCGAGGTATCTGGCACGATATATGCCGCAAAGCTCCATGAAAACGTGCCTTACAGCCAAGAGGAGATCATAGCCGGCTTTGATGTTATTTTTACCGAATGGAACTCAGGGGCCCTGTAAAGGAGAGATATAAAATGAAAAAAGTTTTGGTCCTGGAGGACGAATCCAGCATTCGCAGCTTTGTTGTTATAAACCTTAAGCGCTCAGGCTATGAGCCTATTGAGGCCGAGACCGGCGAGCAGGCGTTTGAACAGCTTCGCAAGCATCCGGATATCCGCGTCGCACTGCTTGACGTCATGCTTCCGGATATAGACGGGTTTGAGGTCTGCCGCCGCATACGCGCCAGCGACTCCCGCATCGGCATCATCATGCTGACGGCCAAGAGTCAGGAAATGGACAAGGTCACCGGCCTCATGACCGGCGCGGACGACTATGTCACAAAGCCTTTTTCCCCTGCGGAGCTTACAGCGCGCATCGACGCTCTTTACCGCCGCACCGGCGGCGACGCGGATGAACTTGATTCCGGCGAGCTTCGCCATGGGCCATTCCGCCTCAACACCCGCAACCGCACTCTCGAGAAAAACGGAGAGCGCATCAAGCTCACGCAGATCGAATATTCGATCATGAAGCTGTTTATGGACAATCCCGGCAAGGCTCTTTCCCGCGAGGACATCCTTAACGCCGTCTGGGGACGCGACTATTTCGGCGAACTGAAGATCGTCGACGTCAACATCCGCCGTCTGCGCATCAAGATAGAGGACGACCCGACCATCCCCGCCTATATCACTACTGTCTGGGGATACGGCTATAAGTGGGGCTTTTAAGTCCGCCGGACCCAACCATAATCTGTCGAAAG
>CAZIHY010000131.1:0-3108 GCA_964539115.1 uncultured Oscillospiraceae bacterium | reverse complement strand
ACCTGATTTCGAGTCAGGCCCGTTATGACCACTTCGATACACCTCCGTATTCGATTGTGCTTAAAAAGAATACAACACAAAAGTAAAGTTGTCAATGACTTTTGAAGGTCCTGCGGGGCGGAAAAATTGCTCCGCAGGACATGTATCACATTGTCTGGCGCTTTGCGGCCTCGACCACGTGAGAGACAAGGACGCTTGTAGTTACGGTCCCGACTCCGCCCGGAACGGGCGTTATCGCGCCGACGACAGGTTCTGCCTCGTCAAAGCGGACGTCACCGCAGAGCTTGCCTTTTTCCTCATTCCAGTTTATACCGACGTCAATTACGGTTTGGCCTGGAGAAAAATACGCGCTTCCGATCGTCTCTGCCTTTCCGGCGGCGACGATCACAATGTCCGCACCCCTGGTAATCTCAGGAGCGTTCTGCGTTTTGGTGTGGCAGATGGTCACGGTCGCGCTGCGGTTGGTCAGCAGCATCGCCGCGGGCTTTCCAACGACCAGGCTGCGGCCGATAACGGCGGCGCGCCGTCCGCTGATTTCAATACCGAAATGGTCGAGTATCTCAATGCAGGCCTGAGCAGTGCAGGGGGAAAAGCCGGACGCAGAGCCGGAAAACACACCGGCGAGAGAGGCGTCCGTCACGCCATCGACGTCTTTTTCGGGGTTCAGCGCGCGCCTTAGCGCCTCGTCGTCGAGATGCGCGGGCAGCGGGCGGAAATAGATTATGCCGTGGACGGAATTGTCGCGGTTGAGCTCATCGAGCTTTGCCATCAGCTCTTCCTGAGAAACTTCGGCCGGAAGAATAACGTTTTTGACTTCCACGCCGACGAGCGCGCAGCGCTTCATCGCGTTTCGCTCATATGAAATATCGTCAGAGCGGTCTCCTACTCGCAAAATAGCGAGTGTTGGGATGATGCCACGCTCTTTAAGCCGGTCAACGTCCGATTGTATCTTTTCGTTTATGGCCGCCGTCACAAGCGAGCCTTTGAGTATCTGAGCCATCAGGCATACCTCCCATATACGGATTCATAGACCTCGTCTGCGATTTTCCAGTGCTCGGCCATGAGCCCGTCGACTTTTTGGTTGAGCTCGTCTGCATAGTTGCGGTCGGACATGAGCTTTGTGTTGACGCGGACGTTCATCGCCGCGCCGTACATCGCACCCCAGCACAGCACGACGCCCGTTCCGGCGTCAGAGGCCATGAGAGAGGAGCCCTTCTCCGCCAGCTCGCGGTGCAGCAGTATTCCGCGGCAGGACAGCTCCAGTATGCGCATCGGGACGGAGGCCGCCTTTCTCAGGCAGGCCTCCATCACCTCAGCACGGGTCGGGTCGTCCTTCGGGATGGAATATGCGCGGGAGAGAGGCTCAAATGCCTCGGCGTCACCATCTATACAGGCCAACAGTTCCTCCCGGAGTTCCTCGGCCTGAACCATAAGTTCTCGTATATCGGGCTCGACGGCGGCATATTTTGCCTTGCCGACGGTGTAATTGCAGACCATCGTACCAAGCGCCGCGCCGAGTGCTGCCGCAAGGGCGGAGGCGCCGCCGCCGCCGGGCACGGATGCCTTAGCGGCCAGCGCGTCGGAAAACTCGCGAATGGTCATATCAAGCATGGACATGGGCACTCTCTCCAAAACTCAGAACAGGCCGCTGACTTTGCCGGTCTCTACATCTACGTCGATGCGGCGGTAAGCGGGATTGGATCCGGTTCCCGGCATCATGCTGATAGTTCCGGCCATCGGGCATAGGAACTTGGCTCCGCCGTACTCGAGAATGTCGCGTATCGGCAGACGCCAGCCCTTGGGCACGCCCTTGAGCGTCGGGTCATGGCTGAGCGAAAGATGGGTCTTGACCATCATCGTGCAATAATCGGCGTATTTCGGGTCGGACTCAAAGCGCTCCGCCTTTTCTATAGCAAGCGGGGCCCAGTCGACGCCGTCCGCGCCGTAAACTTCCTTGGCGATCAGTTCAACGCGCTGGCGCAGCGGGGTATCGAGATCATACAGATAGCGTATGGGCTCCTCGGGCTCCTCACAGGCGTCAATGACGGCCTGGGCGAGTTCAAGCGCGCCTTCGCCGCCGTACTGCCAATGCTCGGAGAGCGCACAGCGCACGCCTTTTTCGGCGCAGAGCCTGCGTATGAGCTCAATTTCTGCGTCGGTGTCCGTATAGAACTTGTTTATGCAGACAACGGGCTTGATGCCGCTCTTTTTAACGTTGTTTACATGGTGGAACAGGTTTTCACAGCCCTTTTCAAGCAGCTCGAGGTTTTCCTGCGTGTACTCCTCAGGCAAGGGGCGTCCCGCAACGACCTGAGGCCCGCCGCCATGCATCTTGAGCGCACGTATTGTTGCGACGATAACGGATACATTGGGCTTGAGGCCGGAAAGGCGGCACTTGACGTTCCAGAATTTTTCAAAGCCGATATCCGCCGCGAAGCCGGACTCGGTCACATGGTAATCAAAGAGCTTCAGCGCCAGCCGGTCGCCGATTATGGAGCTCTGACCGATGGCTATGTTTGCAAAGGGGCCTGCGTGGACGAGGCAAGGCTGGTGCTCGACTGTGTAGCAGAGCGTGGGATTTATCGTGTTGCGCATCCAGGCAGTCATTGCGCCGGCGACCTCGAGATCCTCGGCTGTCACGGGATTGCCCTTCCTGTCATAGGCGAGGACGATATTGCCGATGCGCTCGCGCAGGTCGGGAAGGTCACGCGCAACGGAGAGTATCGCCATCAGCTCGGAGGAGACGGCGATGTTTGCGCGCGTCGTCATGCGGAAGCCGTCCATTTTTCCCTCGCCGAGGCCGATCTCCATCTTGCGGAGGGCCTGGCAGCAGAAATCCAGGACGAAATTCCACTCAACGCGTTCAGGGTCGATATCCAGGCGCTTTATGCCGATTGAGGCAAGGCGCTCGTCGTCATAGTTGCGCTCGTGCTGCATGCGGGCATTGAGCGCCGTCATGCCTAGGTTGTGCGCGTTCATGATGTCGTTGATATCGCCGGTTAGGCCGAGGGAGAATTCGGTCATCGGGATGAGCAGGGCATTGCCGCCGCCCGCGGCTGTGCCTTTGACATTCATCGTCGGGCCGCCGGAGGGCTGGCGCAGGCAGCC
>CAZIHY010000130.1:0-3164 GCA_964539115.1 uncultured Oscillospiraceae bacterium | reverse complement strand
TTATCGGGATTATTTTCATAGTCGATTTGCTGCACAGCGCTGAAAAGAATATTATATTCTTCACGCTGCGTTTCATCAGTTGGGTCAAATCTAACATCTGTCGGGAAAATAGCTATGTATTTCTTGTCTGCGTCCAAACCGGCTATGCTGTAGCTGGGCAGATCAGCATAGTCATTATCTCCCCAGTCATAGGCCTTAATGGTCAGAAACGTTCCGTCGTAACCGGAATCTCTGCCCGCGCAATAGTAAAACTTTATTGTATTCTTGTCAATGATCTCATAGTCCCAGGCCGGAATTGCCGGCAGTTCCAGAGAGAAGTAATCGTTATATATGGCTGTATAGCCCTGCCTTGTAATCCCTCCCAGGCCGTTGGACATATCGAAGCCGCTGCTGGAGTCATTCTGCGTGTTGTTGCCGGGCTGAGGTGTGCTGGCAGAGACGTCGGCAAAGTCTTCAAGGGCTGTTCTCACTCTCTTACCGGCCAACAGGTCGCTCCAGTACACGGCGCTGGAATAGCGGTAATACAAAATGTCGTCCTGCAGAAAGCCCTCGCACTTTTCTGGCAGAAGATACAGCCCATCGAGGCTGGTTTCGCTGCCGCTGGAGAAATTGTAACTGTAGACGTCATCGTCGACGTCGGTATATACAAGGTATTCGGCCGTGACCCAAACATCTGTATTGGGGTCGCGCTCTGCTCGAAGGGATATTCGCTCCGGGGCGTCTGTGCCCGCTGTCCACTGGTACACACTGCCGTCCTCAGTCCAGTAATACACTGTCTGGCCGTGGATGGTGAAGTGCGTATGTTCGGGAGTGTCCAGCAGGAGTTCACGCTGAGAGCC
This sequence comes from uncultured Oscillospiraceae bacterium, assembly GCA_964539115.1. GTDB lineage: Bacteria > Bacillota > Clostridia > Oscillospirales > Oscillospiraceae > CAKSXP01. The sequence goes on along the minus strand of CAZIHY010000130.1, from coordinate 2,325 downwards.
GTCAAAGCTTTTGAGGAACAATCCGCCGTCCTCATCTGTATAATATATGCCCTGTGTGGTGATCTCGTAATCCTCAACGCCGGAGAGCAGCTGCTCCGGTTCGGTATCAGTCATGGAGAACCATGATAGCGATGAATAATTCAGAAAGTAGATTTTGTCATTGTAGACGGAGAATCCGTCTAACAGGACTTCCTTGTTGACTATCAACAGCTCTGCCGAGCCCTGTTCAAACTCTGACAGGCTGAACTGCAGGAAACCGGCCGAGGTTGCAAGAAAGCAATCGTCGCCGGAGATGGCAACGCTCCAGATATTTGTGGACAGCTCACCCTCGATAATAAAATCATAGAGGCCGCCGGAGGCGTCGGTCAAGGCTGAGCATAGATAACCGTCAGCGCCCCAGAATGCGACGCCGCTGTAGTGAAGAAAAACGCTGCGCCCGAGAATGACACCCTCCAAAAGGTCCTCTTCCTCTGGCTCGGAGATCTCTTCTGGTTTGATATCTGACTGTGCTGGCTGCTTTGTTTCAGATGCAGGCGTCTCCTTGGGGTCAGCCGTTACCGTGCTGTCAGACAATGCGGAGAGCACACTGTCGGCAGAACTCCTAGCACAGCCGGTCAGCAGCCCCAACAGCAGGAGAAAAATGATAAAATATTTACGATTCATTCCAAATCCTCTCTTTTTTACACAGAATCCAGAGATATATATGTCTGATAAATTTACTATAGCAAAATATGAGAAGCTTTTCAAGGGAAATGGTTTTACTCATTTTTGCTCAAAAGAGCGAAACGGATCACAATGCAACAAATGTCCGGTGTGCGGCGCAGACGCGCTTATTGAAGACTCGGGCAATTGAAAAGAAAACGCCGGAAATAAGTTTCCAGCGTTTTTGCAAACGAACTGATATGTATGACATGCAGCAGAAATGCTTTGAGATCGTTATGTCCAATTAGAAACCGGAGGCTTACACACCCTTTGCTGCGTTTGCGCCGGCGATGCGGCCATAGGTCAGCGCCATGGAATGGCTCAAGCCGGGAATGGTCATGGGGTACTCACCGGTAAAGCGGTTTCCCTGTACATTTCCGGCCACATATAGTCCTCTTATGATATTCCGATCCTCGTCAAGGACTCGTGCTTCGTGGTCGCTTTCGATTCCGCCCATGGCGGCAATTATCGCAGCAGGTTCAAACCTGCAGGCATAGAAAGGCGGGGAGGCTATTGCAAAGAGACGGCGCGGGTTTTTGAAGAAGTCATCGTCATGGCCCTTTTCCGCAAGCTCGTTATAGCGCTTGATGGACTCAACAGCCGAGATTTCCGCCTTTCCGGTAAAGCCGAGTTTTTTGACTAGCTCCTCGATCGTGTCGGCCTTGAAGGTGCCGCCCTTTGCGGCGTCTCGTTCGACTTCATCATTAAAAGCATAGCTGCCGCGTGCGCCGAAACGCTGGTTAGGGTGATCCTTTGCGTCCACAAGGCCATATATCGTACCTTGTCCGGAAGCCATTACAGGCACCTGCTCTGCCCAGCGCGAGTCAAAAATTTGATAGGCGCAGAGCCCCGGCTGGCGAAGCAGCTGGTTGTCGACCTGCTGACCGGTGACGTCCTCATTCATAAAGCGCTCACCGTTTGCATTGAGCAGCAGATAGGCGCTTGGTCCGATGACTCCGCCGAGATTATGATTCATGGTCGCATGCGGAGTTTCCTCCATTTTGCCGCCGATCCACATGGCCATCTTATGACCGTCTCCCTGATTGGCAAAAACACGGTTGCGGTCAGCGCTGGTATAGACAACAGGGCTGTGTCTCATGCGGGGCATGTAATAGTAAAGCATATCGCTGTTACCGGCATAGTCGCCGGTCGCCAGCACGACGCCTTTGCGTGCGGTGGCCTTTATTACCTTTCCATCGTAATCCTCCGCGATAACGCCAGCAGCTTTGCCTGTGTCATCGGTCAGGATGCGTTTGCCGGGAGTGCCGAGGTAAGTACGCAGCCGTCCGGTGGCGTCTGCAAGCTTCCAGTTGCCCTCGAAAGCGGAAGCATGGCTAGGAGCAAAGGTCATTGTAACGGGATAGGTAATATAATACTCTTTGTCATAGTTGACGGCTTCGGGAAGGGGATACCTTTTGCGGAAGAGGACGTTTCCGGCGGGACGTGGACTTGTTGGAGTGGGAAGAAAAACCAGTTCGGGATCTCCCTCAAGATACCAGTCGAAGGCGCTTCCGCAATTGTCCAGCCAACGCTTAATGATACGGAAATTCGGGCTGTATGAGGAATCACGCATGAACTCAAGAAGAAGCTTTTCGCGGTATTTTTCGTCTCCGATGGGCCAGT
>CAZIHY010000129.1:0-3234 GCA_964539115.1 uncultured Oscillospiraceae bacterium | reverse complement strand
ATTTCTGTCATCAAGCAAAAACTCAGTTCAGGAAATCGCGGAGCTTCTTGCTTCTGGAGGGATGGCGGAGCTTGCGCAGAGCCTTCGCCTCGATCTGGCGGATACGCTCGCGGGTGACGTTGAACTCCTTGCCCACTTCCTCAAGCGTGCGGGTGCGCCCATCCTCGATGCCGAAGCGCAGACGCAGCACCTTCTCCTCGCGCGGAGTCAGCGTCGACAAAACGCTCATGAGCTGTTCCTTGAGCAGCGTGAAGCTGGCTGCCTCGCTCGGCTCGGAGGCGTCTTCATCCGGTATGAAGTCGCCAAGATGACTGTCCTCCTCCTCACCGATAGGCGTTTCGAGGGAGACGGGTTCCTGAGCTATCTTCAGAATATCGCGCACCTTCTCGACAGGCAGATTCATCTCCGCCGCGATCTCCTCCGGAGACGGATCGTGTCCCAGTTCCTGAAGCAGCTGACGGGAAACGCGGATGACCTTGTTTATCGTTTCGACCATGTGTACGGGAATACGGATCGTCCTCGCCTGGTCGGCGATCGCGCGGGTTATAGCCTGACGGATCCACCACGTCGCATAGGTGGAGAATTTATAGCCCTTGGTATAGTCAAATTTCTCAACGGCCTTTAGCAGACCGAGATTGCCCTCCTGTATGAGGTCGAGAAACATCATACCGCGGCCAACATAGCGTTTGGCAATGCTGACGACAAGGCGCAGATTCGCCTCTGCCATGCGGCTCTTGGCCTCCTCGTCGCCCTCCGCCATGCGCTTTGCAAGCTCGATCTCCTCCTCCGTAGAGAGCAGATTGACCTTTCCGATCTCCTTGAGGTACATGCGAACAGGGTCGTCTGTGGAGAAACTGTCGACGAGCGTTTCCGGGTCGATCACCTCATCCTCCGCGGCTTCCTCAATCTCTTCGAGTTCCTCGATCGCGGGGACTTCATTGTCCAGAGGCAATATCCCTTCTTCGGCGGAGGTGTCAATCCCGAGATTTTCAAGCGTGTCATAAAATTTATCAAGCTGCTCGGGCTCGAGGTTCATGTCCTCGAGGACATCCATAAGCTCTTTGCTGGTCAGCTTTCCCGCCTTTTTGCCCTTTTCGATAAGCTCGTTGAGCTTTTCCTCGTTGCTCTTCTGCGCAGTCTGAGCTTCCGCCTTAACGGGCTTCTTGTTCTTCGCTCCGGACTTTTTGACGGACTTCGCCGCGTCAGCATCGACGGTCCCTTCGTTCCCGACGCCGGGCGCTGACTGCTCCTCGATCGGTTCCTCAACGGTTTTCTTAGTTGTTTCCATATCTATCCACCATTACCCTTCGTTTTTGCTCCGCAACAGCGCGAAGATCGACGCTGTCGGAGGATTTGATCTTATGAGACTTCATTGTTTCTATGTAATCGGAAAGCGCTTTTTCGCGCATCGGCGCCGTGATTTCCGGCATACTTAGAATTTCCGTATATACCGCCAGCTCATCCGGCGAAAATTTTGCCGCGAGCGTCGTCGGACTTGACGAAAGTCCCCTCGACGCAAGCGATCTCAACTCGTCGTAGAGTCTTCCAAGAAATTCGGACGAAAAATCTTCCTTATTTGGCGAATTTGGAAGCGAAAACAGCCCCGGGTCGGCGCTCACGAGCGCTATGACGCCGCGCTCTGCGACAGCGGATGCTGGATCGTCATATTTGAGACCGCGGGCTTTGGGCTGTACCGATCGCAGCGGGCGCGTATCCTCACGTTCCTTCTGCCGCTTGTCGCGCGAGACGCGGCGGGCGCGGGCACGCTTTAGCTCGTCGAGCACCGCGGACTTTGACAGCCCCGTCTGCTCCGCCACCCGGCCGGCATAAACCTCGCGTTCAACGGCCCCGGAAAGCTCTGAGAGTATCGAGAGCGCCTCGCGCAGGTAGGAGACTTTGTCCTCGTTCTGTGACAGGTCGTATTTGGCAGCAGCCTGTCCAAGGCGGTAATCAATGTGGTTTTCAGAAGCTGATATGAGCTTACCGAACGCCTCCGCGCCGTTTGCCTTAATGAATTCGTCCGGATCCTTTGCGCCGCTCATGCGCAGGACGCGGACCTTGATATCCAGCTTTTCGAGGATACTGATCGCGCGCTGAGATGCCTTACGCCCGGCCTCATCATTGTCGTAGGCGATTATGACCTCGCTGGTATATCGGCTTATGAGCCGCGCCTGTTCCGCCGTAAGCGAAGTTCCGAGAGATGCGACCGCCGAGTCAAAACCCGCCTGGTGCAGAGAAACGACGTCAACATTTCCCTCTGCCAAAATTATATAACCATTTTTCGACTTTTTAGCCAGATTCAGCCCAAAAAGATTGTGGCTCTTGCTGAAAACAAGTGTTTCGGGGCTGTTCATATACTTTGGCTCGCCGTCACCGAGGATACGGCCTGAAAAGCCGATCACGCTGCCGCGCACATCGATTACCGGAAACATGAGCCGGCTGCGAAAGCGGTCATGGACACCGCGTCCGGATTTGTTCTGGATGACGAGGCCCGCAGAGATCAGCTCCTGCTCGGAATATCCCTTGCCGCGCATCGCGTTCGAGAGCGCATACCACTCGTCAGGCGCATATCCAAGGCCGAAGTTTTTCGCCATCGCGCCGGATATGCCGCGTTTTCTTATGTACCCGCGCGCGGGTTCGCCGCCCTGCGCCTCCAGCCGCGAATAGAAAAACCTCGCCGCGTCGCGGTTGAGCTTGAGCATTCGCTCGCGCTGCTGCCCGAGCTCGTCGGGCTTGTCCTCCGGCACGGCCATTCCCGCGCGCCGCGCGAGAAAATACACCGCGTCCCGGAAGGACAGGTTTTCTATCTCCATTATGAAATTGATCACGCTGCCGCCCTTGCCGCAGCCGAAGCAGTGGTAAATCTGCTTGTCCGGAGCGACGGAGAACGAGGGCGTTTTTTCGCTGTGGAACGGGCAGAGCCCGAAGATATTGGAGCCGGAGCGCTTTGTCAGGCGAACATATTCGCCGACGACATCCTCTATACGGTTGCGCTCCGCCAGCTCCTGAAGGAAGCTGTCGGGAAATGCCAAGCTCCGTCACCCCTTTCGCACGAAAAATACCGTGTACTATTTTATACGACGCGGGGGCTGCTTTTCCCTTTATTTTTTCTAATTTTTTTGTGGAAACTTTTCTCACCGCACGGACCAGGCGGCGGGAATGAACAGCTCGCCGTATGTATACAGCGCGAAATCGTCTGTCATGCCGGACACATAATCGCAGACGGCGCGGTCG
>CAZIHY010000128.1:0-3256 GCA_964539115.1 uncultured Oscillospiraceae bacterium | reverse complement strand
ACAAATGATTTAAAAAGGAGTCGATATATAATGCTGGATAAGAAGCATCAGCTGATACAGAAGCTTGCGCGCGATTTTGCGGAGAATGAGATCGTTCCCGTCATCGACGAGGCGGAGGCTAACGGCCGTTATCCTGACCACATCTGGGAAAAGTGTGCAAGATACGGCTTTACGGGCATCGCTATACCAAAGGAATACGGCGGAGCGGGGGCGGACTTTTTATCGTATGTTCTGATAACCGAGGAGTTCTGCCGAAAGCATGTTTCTGCCAGCACGCTTCTTATGGGAAACTCACTGACCGGCATGCCGATTTTCAAATGCGGAAGTGAGGAGCAGAAGCAGAAATATCTGCGCCCGCTGGCTGAGGGCAAAATGAAGGCGGCGTTTGCGCTGACCGAGCCTGACGCGGGTTCCGATACCAGTTCTATCATCACTACGGCCGAGGAGGACGGCGACCACTTCATCCTCAACGGCCGCAAGACCTTCATAACAATGGGCCCCGACTGCGATTTCGCGACGGTTTTTGCCCAGGTCCCGCAGGCCAACGGCAAAAAGGCGCTTTCCGCCTTCATCGTCGAGGCAGAATGGGAGGGTTTCTCAAAGGGCAAGCGCGAAGAGAAGCTCGGACTTCATGCATCCGGCACCTGTGACCTTATCTTTGAAAATGTCCGCGTCCCGCGCGAGAATCTGATCGGCAGCGTTGGCGATGGTTGGAAAATAGCCTCCGCCGGACTGAGCACCGGACGTATAAACGTTGCGACCCAGGCACTGGGCGGTGCGCAGGGCTGTATCGATGAGGCGATCAAGTACGCCGGCGAGCGCGTACAGTTCGGAAAGCCTATCGGACAGTTCCAGAACACCAAGTTCAAGATAGCGGATATGGCAGCGCGCGTGGAAGCAGGCCGTCAGCTCATTTACAGTGCTGTCAATGGCCTTGACAAGGGTGAGGATGTTCTCCAGCAGGCGTCCATGGCGAAGTATTATATGTCCGAAACCGCTGTTGATGTTGCAAACAGATGCCTCCAGATCCATGGCGGATATGGCTACATGAACGGCTTTGCGGTTGAGCGTTTCTATCGCGACCTGCGCATTATGCCGCTGTTTGAGGGCACAAGTGAGGTCCAGCTCATGGTCATCGCCAGTGCGCTGATGAAGAAGTGAGAAAGGAAGGTTGGATATGAGAATTATTGTCTGTGCAAAGCAGGTTCCTAATACGAACAATGTTAAGATCGACCCCGTCAAGGGCACGCTGATCCGCGACGGTGTTGAGAGCATACTTAATCCCGACGATGCAAACGCGCTTGAGGAAGCGCTGCGCATCAAGGCCGAGAACCCCGGAACGACGGTTGCCGTCCTCTCGATGGGCCCCTTCCAGGCCGACATAATGCTGCGCGAGTGTCTCGCAATGGGTGCGGATGAGACGATATTGCTCTCCGATCGCGCATTCGCCGGCGCCGACACTTGGGCAACCTCCAATGCTTTGGCTGCTGCGATCCGCCAGTATGGTCCTGTTGACATCGTTTTCTGCGGACGCCAGGCCATCGACGGCGACACCGCACAGGTCGGTCCTCAGATCGCGGAGCGTCTCGGAATACCTCAGGTTACGTATGTACAAAAGGTCGAAGTAAACGGCGATACGCTGACTGTAGAGCGCAAGCTTGAGGATGGATATCAGCTTATCGAGGTAAAAACTCCCGTTCTGCTTTCCGCTGTCAAGGAGCTTAATACCCCGCGGTATATGAGCGTTGCAGGCATATTTGACGCTTTCGAGAAGGACGTTGCGATCTGGAGCGTAAATGACGTTCCCGTCGATCCTACGCAGGTCGGACTGGACGCTTCTCCGGATAAGGTCCTGCGCTCCTTCACGCCTGATCCCAAAGGAGCCGGCACCATCTTCCGCGGCGCGCCGAAGGAAATGGCGGCGGAGCTTATCTCCGCGCTGAGCGAAAAGCACATAGTTTGAGGAGGGTGTAAAGATGGCCGTTTATGTTATTGAGGATAAATGCAAGGGCTGCACTCTGTGCACAAGGTCCTGCCCGTATGGGGCTATTACAATGGAGGGTGGCAAGGCTAAGATTGGCTCTGCCTGCATCGGCTGCGGTTCCTGCCTGAGCGTGTGTAACTTCGGCGCGCTCGTGTCCGATTCTGAGGATAACGGAAAGAAGAACTTCAGCGACTACCGGGACGTCTGGGTTTTTGCAGAGCAGCGTGAAGGCGCTCTCAGCCCCGTTGTTGCAGAGCTTCTTGGCGAAGGCCGCAAGCTCGCGCGCGACCTTGGCTGCCGTCTGTGCGCCGTTCTCTGCGGTGACGGAACGGATGACATGGTGAAGGAGCTTGGCGCTTACGGTGCTGATGTCGTCTATGTCGCTGACAAGCCGGAACTGGGTATTTATACGACGGATGGTTACGCAAAGGTCGTCAGCGAGGCGATAGACCGCTATAAGCCCGAGATTGTTCTCTACGGCGCGACCTATATCGGCCGTGACCTGGCTCCGCGCATCGCTGTCAAGGTAGACACCGGTCTGACGGCTGACTGCACTGCGCTTGAGATCGATACCGAGACCCGCGAACTGCACCAGACCCGTCCTGCTTTTGGCGGCAACCTTATGGCTACTATCATAACACCGAACCACCGTCCGCAGATGGCCACAGTCCGCCGCGGCGTTATGCAGAAGGCGGAGTTTGACGCCGGACATAAGTTCGAGGTCGTAAAGCTCGAAACTACCTTCGAAGAAGGCGACATACGCACAAAGATCCTTGAGGTCGTAAAGAATATAGGTGAAACCGTATCGCTGACTGAGGCCGACATTATTGTGTCCGGAGGCCGCGGCCTTGGCTCCGCCGAGGGCTTCGATCTCATCCGCGCTTTTGCAAAACAGCTTGGTGCGGCTGTCGGCGCTTCCCGCGCGGCGGTAGACGCCGGCTGGATAGACAGCGCCTATCAGGTCGGTCAGACCGGAACGACAGTCAAGCCTAAGATATATATCGCCTGCGGTATCTCCGGTGCGATCCAGCACCTTGCCGGCATGCAGACTTCAAATATTATAATTGCCATCAACAAGAACCCCGACGCGCCTATATTCAAGGTCGCGGACTATGGTCTTGTCGGCGATCTGCATCAGGTCATTCCCGCCCTGATGGAAGTCTGGCCCCATGCGGGGTGAGTCCGCGTCTCTGTTTGTAAAAAAGCACTCCTGCAAGTGTCTTGCAGGAGTGCTTTTTTGCTCCATTTTATTTTATGGGCCTTGACATTTGT
>CAZIHY010000127.1:0-3426 GCA_964539115.1 uncultured Oscillospiraceae bacterium | reverse complement strand
GCTGACGATAGAGTACCCGGGCTTTGAGATGCTGAGCTTTGAAAAACTCGACACCCATAACGACATAAATCTCGGCGACGTGCCGATGAAAAGCGCATGACTGCAATAAAAACGCAGGCTGATTTTTCAGCCTGCGTTTTTATGTTATTGCTCGGTCATTGCTCGCTGCCGCTGTAAGCGTATTCTCTCAGTGCAGCCGGCTGAATGACCGTGATCTTACCATAGCTCGTTGACAGCCAGCCGTTTGCCGCGAAAGAGGATAGCGCCTGATTCACAGACAGGCGGGATATGCCGAGAACGCTTGCAATAAGCTCCTGCGTATATTTCAGAACGATGCTGTCGCCGCTCGTGGTGCATTGCCCATTGACCATGCGCCGGCATATAAACCGAGCTACTTTGATGTTGGCGCTCAGCAGAGAGGAGTCGACAAGCTCTTCAAACAGCACGCCGATGTCCCTTGACAGCTCGACGATTATATAACGCTGGAAATCTTCAAAGAGCCTGCAGCACTCTTCATAAATGTCTTGGGTTATAACCAACACGCTGCAGCGCTTAAGAGCAATCGCGCTCGCGCGGCGCGGCACATGCTCAAAAACCGTAGATACGCCGAACAGACGGTCCGGCCACGAGATCAGGATATTTCGCTCGCGTCCGTTCTCAAGTATCGTGTAGGTCAGCGAAAGCCCGCTTTCCAGATAGTAGAATTCCCCGGCGATGTCGCCTTGTGAGAATATGATCTCGCCGGGATGATAGACCTTTGATTTGCAGTTAGCCTTCAGAAACGCAAGAATCTCCGGCTGCATTGGAAACCTCCTTTAGCCTTTCTGTATTGGAGAGGATGCCGCGGCGGCACATTTTAACATACCAGAACATGCAGATTGCAAGGTCAATGGCGCTTCCAAAGTACCAGGGCCAGTACAGTCCCGTGAAACTGTCGAGCGTGCTTGTAAGGACAAAGCACATCGAAACGCGGACGACAAAGTCGATTATGGTCACGGCGAAGAACTTATTGATCTCACCAAGCCCGCGAAGCAGTCCGCCGCTCGTTATGATGAAGCAGATCAGAAGATAATCAGGAGAAATGATGCGAAGGTAAAGCTTACCCACGTTGACAACGTCGGCATATATTGCCTCGGACTGGTCTACAAAGAGGTTTATAAGCTGTGTGGGGAAAAGCTGCATTATGAGAATGACCACACAGGTAACGGAAAGGCAGATGAAGCTGGAAGCTTTGTAACCCTGCTTGATACGGTCGGTGCGTCCTGCGCCGTAGTTCTGGGCGACGAAACTGGACAGCGCTGTGCCTATCGTGTTGAAGCTCATATAGGCAAAGTTATGTATTTTGGATGCGGCTTCGTATCCCGCCATAGTAGCATAGCCGAAGGAGTTGACGAGGCTTTGCACGACCGTGTGACTGAGCGCAACGCAGGATTGCTGGAATATGCTGGGTATGGCGATGCGGCGCATATCCGAAAAAAGCTGTTTGTCAAAAAGGCTCGCCTTTTCGTCGGTCTTTATCTCGGATACTTTTTTAACAAGATAGACCGTGGATATAACGGCGGCTACAAATTGAGAGATCGTTGTTGCCCAGGCGGCTCCGGCAACGCCGAGACCCAGGGGACCGACGGCGATTATGTCCAGAACGACGTTGAGCAGGGAGGACATGATAAGGAAATACAGCGGGCGTTTGGAGTCTCCAAGTCCCGTGAAGATGGCGTTTGAAGTGTTGTAGACAAACATCGGAAGTACTCCGACGGAGTATATTGCAAGATAGGCTACAGCGTTGTCAAAAACGTCCTCGCTGCATTTTAGCAGGCGCATAAGCGGTGAGCTGAGCGTAATTCCCAAAACCGTCAATACAACGCCGAGAATGGAAAGAGAAATGATCGCGGTGAAGATCGCGCTTTTCATATCCCGCATCCTTTTTCCGCCAAAAAGCTGGGAGATGATGACGGAACAGCCCATGGACGAACCGGTCGCAACAGCGATGAAAAACAGCGTCAGCGGATATGCGGCTCCGATTGCGGCAAGGCCCGCGGCGCTGCCCAGCTGACCGACGATTATGCTGTCAGCGATGTTGTAAAGCTGCTGTATCGCCGTGCTGAGCATCAGCGGGAGCGAAAAGCGCAGGATAATTTTTGAGGGAGTTCCCTGTGTAAGATCGTTGAGCATTGTTTTTATTCTCCTCAAAGCTTTATTACTGGTGTTTAGATAATATATTTTTTTGAAAAAACAGACTGTAAAGCAGTTTACAATCTTACTTCTATTTCAAAGGAAAATATCATATCGAATATTTTTATTATAAAATAAAATATCATTATCATAATGTCAATAAGAAATCTGATATCCATATTTCGGATAGCTGGGATAAGCCAGTTTGTTATTCCACATCCATCTGGGCTTTTGTCGTTTGATAACGGATTGTTACAGTTTAATACAGGGGGCAATTACTGTATCATGTAATTTGGTTAATAACAGACAGTTTGAGGAATTAAAACGAAAGGAAGTAAAATTATGGATGAAGCTTTACTGAAGAACATTGAACGCAGGCTAGAGCGCATGGAAGCGTATATGGACATTTGCAATCTCATGAGCCGTTATGAGTGGATACATACGGCGAGCGATCAGGAGGGCAACATGAAGCTCTATGCGCTGGAAACTCCGGGCGTGCGCCAGGAGTTCGCGCAGCGAATTTTCGATGGTCCGGAGGGAATTGAGCGAAATCTTATCAAGTGGAACAGTGCGATCGAGGAGAATCTTACAGGTAAGATATTCCAGCATGACCTTGTAACGCCATATGTGGTCGTTGCGGACGATGCACAGACCGCTATCGGCATGTGGAACAGCATCGGTATCGAAACAATGGATGGAGCGGACGGCGAGAAGGTCTCCATCTGGTGCTGGTGCAAGTATAAGGTGGACTTCATCAAGGAGAACGGCGAATGGAAGTTCTGGCATTTCCGTTTCTATCCGATAATCAAAACGCGTTTTGACGGCAACGGCTGGGGACAGGAAGCTTGGCTCGATAACGCCGATTACATACTGCCGCCGTATGACCGCAGCAGCAAGGAATATGCGCCGGACAGGCTAAAATACGTCTGTTCCTTCCGCACCGATACGGCCGAGTGCGACGTGCACCAGTGCATGCCAGAGATTCCGCCGGTGCGTTATGACACGTGGCAAGATGAGTGGAACGAGGTCGAACGCGAGACCTCCGACCCGGAAACGCTCAAAAAGTCATGGCCTCCGCTTGGAAAAATGACGACGCAGAAGGATTTCGAGTAGTCAAAGTCCTAAAAAACTGTTATCGAGTATTATGTTGGACAATGAGAAAGCCGTTCTCCGGATATCGGAGAACGGCTGAAAAATTTATTCCTCTATTGGTATCCAGACCTCGAAATAACCGCTGAGGTCGCTGCCGTCAAA
>CAZIHY010000126.1:1534-3478 GCA_964539115.1 uncultured Oscillospiraceae bacterium | reverse complement strand
TTGAGCGCTCCAAAGACAGCAGGTGGCCAAAAGCCGTAAATCCTGCCGAGGACTGCTCTATTTCCAAAGAATTAGACAGCTTTCCGTCTTTGTGCCTTTGTGCGCAAAGGCGTTTTTTCTTTTCGGGCGCGACATATCATCCCGGAGGTGAATAATCCCATGCCGAACGCAAAAGTTCTCAGCGAGAAGCAGGCGATAGTTGAAGCTCTGGCAGAACGTATCCAGAACGCAAGCGCGGGCGTCCTTGTCGACTACAAGGGCATCACCGTTGCAGAGGACAACGCTCTCCGCCGCGAGCTCCGCGAGAATGGTGTTGACTATTCCGTCGTTAAGAACACCCTCGTCCGCTTCGCAATCGACAAGGTCGGCTTCAGTGAGATCGACTCCGTCCTGAACGGAACGACCTCCCTCGCCACCAGCGCCGGAGACCCCATCGCGCCTATCCGCATCCTGAACGACTATTCCACGAAGATGAACGACAAGTTCAACATCAAGGCCGCTTTCATGGATGGAAAGGTCCTTTCTGCGCAGGAGATCACCGAGATCGCCGCGCTCCCCTCCAAGGACGCCCTTTACGCCAAGGTCCTTGGAACCATGCTTGCACCCATCACCAGTCTGGCCGTTTGCCTTGGCCAGATCCTCGAGCAGAAGGGCGGCTCCCTTCCCAGCGAGGAACCCGAAGCTGCCGCCGAGTAAGTCGGGGCAAACACACATCTATTTTTCTGTAAATTAGGAGGATATTTAAAATGGCCAGCGAAAAAGTTACCGCTATGATCGAAGAAGTCAAGGCCCTTTCCGTTCTGGAGCTCGCCGAGCTCGTCCACGCTCTTGAGGAAGAGTTTGGTGTTTCTGCCGCCGCCGTCGCCGCTCCTGCTGCCGGCGCTGCCGCTGCTGCTCCCGTCGAGGAGAAGACCGAGTTCGACGTCGTCATGACCGACTTCGGTGCAGAGAAGATCAAGGTCATCAAGGAAGTCCGCGGCATCACCGGCCTCGGCCTTGCCGATGCTAAGGCTCTTGTCGAAGCCATCCCTGCCAAGCTCAAGGAAGCCGTCTCCAAGGAAGAGGCCGAGGAGATCAAGACCAAGCTCGAGGCTGTTGGCGCGAAGATCGAGCTCAAATAAGTTATACATGCAAAAGAAAAACGGGCGTTCTTATGAACGTCCGTTTTTTTGTTTTTAATAGCGTTACCTGCATTGTTTTGGTCTCCCCTGTTCTATCTTCGCCCGTCCAAAAGCCCAGCGGATCGGATAAAAAGGACGCCCCATTGAGCGCCCTTTTTTAATCTTATTATTATGGTTCCAGGGCGCGCATCGCAGTCTGGACAGCGTTGTCTATGCCCTCGACAAGGTCAAACCGCCCATCCTCGCTACACCAGAACAGAACAACACCCCAGACCGCGGCATAGATAAGCCTCATTTGATTCAGCGGCGTCTCAGCCGACGACACCTCCCCGGACAGCTGGCCGTCTTCTATTATCTTGCGTATAACCTTTGCAGAAAGGTTGTTTGTATAAACAAGCTTGTTCGCGGGCGTCAGAATAACGCTCATCGTGTCAACGCCTATGTCCTGCGTGATCTCGGCATAGCAATGCAGTATCTCTGCGATTTTTCCAAGCGCGTTTTTGCTCTCCGGCTCAAATGCGCGGATGCGCTCGTCCATACTGAGCGAGAGTTCCTTGTAAACGCCGCTCTTGGTGGAAAAATAATGATAGAACACGCCGACCGTGACGCCGACACTTCCGCAGATATCCGCGATTGAGACGTTGTCATATCCCCGTTCGGCAAACAGCCGCAGTGCAGACTCCGTCAACGCCGCCTTTGTCGCAGCCGCTTGCTCGCTGCGCTTGAGTTTTTTTGTCCCTTCCATTTTATCGCCCGTTTCTGAACTTTATATAATTCAGATTATATTCAAAAACAACGAAAATGCAAGGCGGTCAGATAATAT
>CAZIHY010000126.1:0-1434 GCA_964539115.1 uncultured Oscillospiraceae bacterium | reverse complement strand
GTCAGATAATATAATTCAGCGCCGACGCCTCGCGGCGAAGCTGCTCGCGGTCGTCGGGGTGAGCAATCGCAATCAGATTCATAACGCGGTCATGCAGCGAGCGCCCCTTGAGATAGGCAACGCCATACTCCGTAACAACAGTGTCAGCATACGGGCGGGGGATGGTCACCTGCGCTCCGGGCGTCAGCATCGTCTTTATTTTCGGCTGTCCTTTCTTGGTTCTGGACTGCATGATGAGTATGCTGCGGCCGCCCTTTGAATGCTGAGCGCCATAGGCAAAGTCGAAGCCGCCGCCCGGTCCGGAATACTGTCGGGTGCCGATAGACTCGGAACAAACCTGACCTGTCAGATCTATCTCAAGGATCCCGTTTATCGAATACATATTATCGTTCTGCATGATAACGCGCGGGTCAGTGACATAGCTGGCCGGGCGGATTACACAATTGGGATCGTCATGCAAATGCTGATACAGACGCTGCGTACCGCCTCCAAAGCAAAAGGTGTGCTCATACCTGTTCAGGTTCTTGGCGCGGCCGGTCACAACGCCTTTCTCGACCATCTCCGCCATCAGGTTTGTGAACATCTCGCTGTGGATACCAAGCTCGCGCTTGTCCATCATATGGGTCGCGCAGGCGTTGGGCAGCGTACCGATGCCAAGTTGGAAGGTCGCGCCATCCGGCACGAGGGAGGCGACATACTCGCCTATTCTGTCCTCAACCTCGGAGCATTGAAGATCCTGTATCTCGGGCGGCTGATAGTCGGCGGTATAAACGGCATCAACATCCTTTATGTTTATCTCTTGCCCGCCCTTGACGCGAAGCAGCTGTTTATTCTCCTCAATTATGATGCGATCACAGGAAAGAGGATTTATATCCATCTCCCACATCAGGGAGAGATTGACCTGGAAATTGCCGTTTTCGTCCATGGGAGTCGCTGCAACGCAGTATACGTTGCGGGGATAGGCGGCGTTATAATTGAACGGCTGGTCGTAGAGGTCGCAGACAACGAATGTAACATTACCGAGCTCCTGCGGACGCTCCCAGCCGCGGGCATAGAACGCGCTCTGTGTCAGGATATGACCCTTCATGCCCTCGTTCTGCATGAAGCCGTAGTTCGAGGAGCGGCCCTTCAGAACTGTGATGCCCTCCACTCGGTCGGCTATCGTATGCAGTTCCCTGCAAAACATCTGGGGTTCGTTGCAGTCCTTGCCGAGACAGATACCGTCTCCGGAACGGATAAGCTTAAGCGCGCCCTGAACATCCGTCAATTTAGACTCATACATCTCGCGGTAGTTCATTATCTTCCCTCCACATTTATTAAATGGATTTAGTAAATATATTTACTTTTATGATAATATCATCACACCGCAATAATGTCAACGCCGTGTTTTCTTACTTTCATGCAGAATTTTGGTGAAAAAAACGGACGATCAAA
>CAZIHY010000125.1:0-3518 GCA_964539115.1 uncultured Oscillospiraceae bacterium | reverse complement strand
TTAGGGGCCGCCTCGGTCATTGCGGTACTGCGGGAATGCAGCCAGGTGAGCAGCTCCTGCATACCTGCTACCTTATGGAACATCTCGTCGGATAGCATAGGCCGGTGACTTGTCTTTCCGGCTTGGTAGTTTTGCAGAACGGCTCCATATCGTTCCTCCGCCTTTTTGACGCTGTCCTCCCACGATATATAGATCTCATCCATGGCGCGCGCTCCGATAGTTTTCAGCCGCCCGCGGTTTTTACAGGCATCAAGCAGGGCACGGGTCATGTCCTCCGCGTTTTCCTCAATGAGGATGCCGTTTCTGCCGTCCGTAACGCGTTCCGCAGCGCAGCTGCCGCGTATCAGTACGCTGGCAAGCCCGCAGGCGGCGGCCTCACCAACGACGATGCCGTTGGTGTCGAAGGTGGACGGAAACAGCAAAAGATCGGACATCGTGTAATACCCGGCAAGCAGAGCCCGGTCAAGGACGGGTCCCGTAAAAATGCACCGGTCCATGAGTTCGAGCCTCCGGGTTTCCGCCTTTATTTCCTCCTCGTCCCCGCCTCCGCCGACGAAAAGCATGCGAAATTCTGCTCCGGCAGACGCGGCAGCGCGCAGTCCGTCCAGAATTATGTGTATGCCCTTGTACCACATCAGCCTTCCGACGAACAGAAAGACAGGTATGCCATCAGGAATATTATGCTGTCGGCGCAGCTGATCGCAGACTTCATTAGACGCGCCGCCCTTTTTTACGTCGACTCCGTTTTCCATCTGTATTATCTCGCCATTGTAACCGAGCTGGCGGAGATTATCCGCCGCACCTCTGCTTACCGTCCATACTTCATCGCAGGCCTCAATGTTCTTGATGATAAGCCTGATGGAGGATTCCTGGAGCATTTTGGACCTGATCGCCTTTGCGATGTCGATATCAAACTTCGTGTGGTAAGTAAACACTATTGGCGCATCTGTCATCTCGCGCAGCGTGCGTGCAAGGTATGTGGACATGACGGGACAGTGGCTGTGTATGAGCCCACAGTTCTCGTTCTGAAGACGCTGGAGCAACCGCGGGTCGAATGGGTAGCCCGCACGGTAACCGAAGAGCCTGGTAGTATTGATGCTTGTGTAACGGACCACAGGGAAGTCATAGTTGTCCGTCACGCCGGGATAACTCGGCGTAGCGACAACGACCTCGTGACCGGATCTTGTAAGTATATCGGCGTAGTTATAAACCGCATTTGCAACGCCGTCGATGATTGGCGGGAACGAGTCGTTCATGAGGCATATTTTCAGGTTTTGCGCGGCGGTATTTCCTGTTTTCATCTGGCAGCAAATCCTTTCCAACTGGAGATCTAACTTAATTATCACACAGTTTTTACTTTGGCACAAGTAAAATCTATGTATATTCGGCGGTATAGGCGCATGCCAAATGATGGATGTTTGTAAGGAAAAACATGACAAAAACAGGCGCCCGTCAGCTTACGGACGCCTGTTTTTTGAGTTAATTTATGACCTTGACCGAAGTGATGACGGGCTGTTCGTTCGCGGGGATGGTGCCGTTGCTGTCTGTCGGTACAGCGTCCCCGCAGATCGCGTCGACAACGTCCATTCCGTCGGTGACATAGCCAAAGCAGGCGTAGCTCCCGTCAAGAAATGTGCTGTCCTCGTGAACGATAAAAAACTGTGAGCTGGCGATGTTGTAATCGTTGCTGCGGGCCATGGAGATGGCCCCCCTGGTGTGGGAGAGCGTGTTATTGACGCCGTTGGCGGCAAATTCGCCCTTGACTGTCTCGGAGCTTCCGCCGGTGCCGTTCCCGTTCGGATCACCGCCCTGGATCATGAAACCGGATATGATGCGGTGGAAGGTGAGCCCGTTATAAAAGCCGCTCTCAGCGAGTTTTATGAAATTAGCACAGGTCTCCGGTGCGGCCTCGGCATCCAGCTCGACGGTTATCGTCCCGTAATCCTCAACGGTTATCTCGACCTTCGTTTTTGAGCCGCCCTCATTCTTTCCGCAGGCGGAAAAAACAAGGCAGAGACATAGAAACAAACTTATGATAGAGGCGTTTAGAAAAGTTCTTTTCATTCTCGTCGTTCCTTTCAAGTTATCACACCTGAGTATACCACATCGTGCGGAAAAGTGTGAATAATTCTTTTTTATGGGCCGATGGCGCATGGATGTATTACGTATTTGCAGGATAAGGACGAGTATAAATTATTGCGCGAAAGATGGACGTTATGGTATCATTGATTACATACTAACAGTTCAGGAGGGAATATCCATGAAGAGCTTGGTAATCTATTTTTCCCAGACGGGCAACACCAAAACCATGGCGGAAGCCATTGCGCGAGGAATTATATCCAAGAATGGACAATGCGACCTGAAAAGTATCAGAAATGTAAAGCCGGAGGATTGGCTTGACTACGACCTGATCGGCATTGGAAGCTGCATTTGGAGCAGCACGCCGATCACAAATGTGATCTGGCATATAAAGGAACTGCCTGAAGCCGTTGCAGGGAAGCACGCCTTTTTCTTCTGCACCCACGGAGCAACTCCCGGCCGTGCGGTCATCCGCGGCGTGCAGCCGCTCAAGGACAAGGGGCTTATAGTTCTCGGCTGGCGTGACTGGTATGCCCAGGCAAAGGTACCCGGGCATGCAAAGCCCTGGTACACGGACGGTCACCCTGACGAGATAGATATAGCAGAGGGCGAGGCTTTCGGCGCTGCAATGGTCGAGCACAGCAAAAAAGTCACGGCTGGAAATACTGCGATAATTCCGGAACTGTTCACGCCCGAAATGTCGGACCTTATTTATGGTATCGGGCATCCTTTCATGTTCAAGGCGCCGCCGAAGCCCATAGGTGCAAACCGGCCGGAAGATATTGAGGAGCGGGAGAAAGAGCCATATATTCTCAAATACCCGACCACTATGGACTATGTTTCAAAACTTGAGGGTATCGACAACGTAGAGGGACCGAAGGGCGGCGCGGAAAGCCCATTGAGGATAAACGTCGAAAAGTGCATCGGCTGCAAACGATGTGTCGAGGCCTGCTGGTGTGAAAATATCGACGGAAGTGTGACCCCGCCTGTGTTCAGGTCACAGAACTGCGAGCTTTGCCTTTTCTGCGAGGGAGTGTGCCCGACCGGGGCGCTTGAGTTTGACTTCCGCCCGCCGGCCCAACCCGGTACGCCCGAGTATGAGCAGAGGCGCAGCAACGATATGATGAGCAATATTCTTGCGATCGCGGAGGCCAACGGGCGTTTCCGCCGCCATGTCAACGAGGAGGACATCGGCTGGAGCACACCTTGGGAAGTCGTTACAGGCCACCCGAGACATAAGGAGATCCCCTGACATATCCGCCGGATATATGGCGGATGCTGCGGCGCCGGAATGCAGAGCGTTATGTGATGGAGGAGGACCATATGTTTTCAAAGCTTGACTGTGCCCGTGATGCCAAGCCGTTTTTTGAGGGCTGGCAGGACACGATGATCTGGTCGTGCCTTGAGGGCATTATGGGCGATATATACGTAAACGAAGC
>CAZIHY010000124.1:0-3730 GCA_964539115.1 uncultured Oscillospiraceae bacterium | reverse complement strand
TTCACTCGCCGGGCCGGGTGTCAATTCAACGGAGAAAACACAGCTCGAGGAATAGCCGTACCGGAAACTTGAGAAAGGACAAAGGGCATGGATCATAGAAGGTTATCCGCGCAGGCAATCGTAAGGATCCTCTCGCTGAAACTGTCTATAATGTCCCCGGCGATCTCGTCTGGTGACTCAAGGCATCCCCGAAAAACCCAATCACTGATCACATAGGATATCCCGGCACAGGAAAAACTGATCATACGCTTATCCTTACCGGTAAGTTCTTTGCGATTCAGACGCTTGAAACGCAGCTCAAACAAGCGCGCGAAAATATCATAGTAAGTCTGCATATAGCGATATTTATCATACCCTCGGTAAAAGGAAAGAATCGTTCGCTCATCCTGGATCATCGTCAAAAACGCGGTAATACGATACTTCCACTCTCCGAGGGAACAGACATCCGTGTATATACTGTTTACCTGATAGTCGATGAGCTGATCCAGCAAATCGTACTTGTCCTTGAACAGACGGTAAAACTGGCTTCGAGAAATACCGGCCTCATCAATGATCTCGTTTGTATATATTGTGTCAATTTTTCTGCTTTTCAAAAGCCGGGAGAGCGCTTTGAAGCAGTTTTTCTTTGATGCAGTCATGTTTTCCATAAGAGGGGACGAATTTCCTATTCTGTTTCTTGTTTATTTCGCCGGATAAGATAAACTAAAAGTAGCAGGACATTTAGAATTGACTGAATTTTACCAAATAATTTTACCAAATATTATGCTTAAAGTCAATTCAAATGTTACCGACAAAATCAAAGAAAAGGAGAGACAAAAAATGGGTAAAAAACAGAAAGTCAACCGCGGCTATAAGACGTCTCAAGTTATCCTGGCAAGCTGTGCATTTGCAGCATGTACTGTGTTCTGGGGCGTCTACAACTCATTCGTCCCCCTCATCCTTGACAGCAAGCTGACTTCGCTTGGAACGATGTCTGTCGCTGTCATATCTACGCTGACCGGTTTCATCATGACGATCGATAACATCTTCGGCCTGATTTTTCAACCGATGTTTGGCAGAAAATCGGACAGTACACGCTCAAGATGGGGCAAGAGGATGCCGTACCTTCTTGTAGGTGTTCCTGTCTGCGCGATACTGTTTATACTGATTCCTGTCGTAGCTAAGGCTGCCGGAATGGCCGGGATCCTGCTGATGATGCTGGTTATCATCGTCTTCAATTTTGTAATGTCCACATGGCGTGCACCGTGTGTAGCCATCATGCCCGATATTGTTCCGCCCAAATACCAGAGCGAGGGCAACGCAATCGTCAACATGGTGGCCGCAGTTGCATCCCTGGTCGCGGGACTTGCGGCCACGGTGCTCAGCGCGATGGGGTTCAAAGCAGCAATAGATGCAGGCGATTATACTTCGGTGTTTATTTTTGGCTCGGTTCTTGCCGCCGCTCTTTTTGCTCTCGCATGGGTTACGGTAAAATGGAATGACAACCGAAACGACCTTGCGGTGACGGCAAAAAAGGAAGCCGCTTCCGCCGAAGTCAAGGAGAGCTTCCGCAATTTGGGCATATCAAAGGAAGCAAAAAAGAGCATGGTCATCATGATGATCGCACTGTTTTTTATCTCCGGCGCAAATGACGGCTTCAGCACATACTTTACCCTCTACGCAACAAAGCTTCTGGGAATGGACGCTGCCCGGGCCTCGCTCATCAAGACCGTCGGCATGTTAGGCGCGGTCTGCCTTGCGGTTCCGGCCGGTATCCTCGGAAGAAAAATCGGCCGCAGAAAAACGATCCTCCTCGGCCTGTCCATTATGATAGGCACGCACGCGATCATGTACTTTATGCCCATGATCTCAACGAACCCGGATGTTCCCATTGCTGTTCTGTACTTTTTGAACTGGGCCGGAATGATCCTCTTGAACATCAACACGCTGCCTATTATGCTCTCCATCGGCGGCCCGAAGCGCTTTGGCGCGTTTACCGGCTACTACTATACGGCAACATTCACGGCGGCAGTCGTTTGCCCTACCGTGATCGGTTTCCTTGTTGGCGTTACCAACAGCTACAATACCGCAAATGTATTTGCAATCGTCTGTCTTGCCTGCGCCTTACTTTGCGTATATAATGTCAAACACGGCGAGGCCGATTCGGAGGAAGACAACGCTGAATTGGAGGAGGCTGTCAGAGCAGCTGCCGCAGACTGATTATCAGAAAGGAAAAAACCATGCCTTTAATCATAGCACATAGAGGCGCATGCTTTTTTGCGCCGGAAAACACGGTCCCCGCATTTAGAAAAGCCGTTGAACTCGGTGTAGACGGAATCGAGACAGACGTCCAGCTTGCAAAGGACGGCAGCCTTGTTATTCACCACAACTATTCTGTCGTGGGCACCAGCGGGTATAATGGAAAAATTGCCGATATGACCCTGAAAGAGCTGAAAGAGCTTGACTTCGGAAGCTATAAGGGAGCTGAATATTCAGGTACACAAATTGCAACGCTTGACGAATGTCTTGATGCAGCGGCGCCGCTTAAATACATTAATTTGGAGTTAAAAGCGCCCATTGACCGGAGCATCCCGTTTGTGGAGAAGGTGATTGCCGCCGTGAAACGTCATCACATGGAGGAAAAGATCGTACTGTCAGCCTTCGACCACAGCCTGCTCAGACAGAGCAAACAGATATGTCCGCAGATACGAGTCGCTGCGCTCACCTTACCGCCCTTCTCTGACGACGGAACTTTGTTTGGAATTCCCCTCTACACTTTCCCGGCTGACGTTCCTCTGTGCAGCATCACCGAGGAAAACCTTAATTTCCCGGACGAAAAGCTGCCGGAAATGGGCAGTGTGGATGTGGTCGCAAGAAGCAGACAGGCTATCGTAATGGAACTGGTCTATGGTATTGCCGCTATGTATCCCGGTCTCTCCATGCCGGAGGCTGTACAGCGCATTAAAGAAACGGATGATCTTGCAGAGTATGTCAAGACGCTTGACTTCAAGCTTGATTATGTTCACCCGGGATATCAGTGGGTGATGAAGGATGGAAATCTGGTCCATAAGCTTGCTGAGATGGGGATAGGCGTGAGTCCATACACACCGGATAAGCCCGAAGAGCTTGAATATCTCTGGCATAAAAGCGGATGCTACGGAATCATTACCAACAGGCCGGACATCTTACTGAATATGAAGGAGCGAGCCTGACGGCTGCGGCAAACCGGTAGAATCATAAGCACTCCGGAAAGGCGAATGCCCTGCCCGATCACGGCTTCCGGGATCGAAATTAGGGCACAAGGAATAAATGTTCGCGACATGCTGGGGGCTGAAGCAAAACGAAAGTTAAGCTGCAGCCCCTTTTTGAAAAACAGTATCAAATTGAAGTACTATCAAAGTCGTATAGCTTGGGCGGCCATTGAAACTGATTTTTTCGTGAGATCACGATCTTATCTCTATCGGGGCTTTGCATCGGATCGTAATACATAAGCTCATACATCTCCTGCGAAGCGTAAGCAAGGAGGTCCTCGATCTGCGCGTCAAACCCGGCAAAAACCACTTTATCTGGATTGACATTGTCAATGATCTGCTCATGGCTGCGGCGGACATTCTGGAAGGCAGCCCGACTCAACTCTTTCTCGCTGTCCGTTTTCTGGGACACGGCGGCGCCGTCCGCCATATTGGCGTAGGTCTGGCGGTGGATGTTGAGCCAGAACAGGAAGGTGGCGCGGCCGGTCATGGAGGTCATC
>CAZIHY010000123.1:0-3809 GCA_964539115.1 uncultured Oscillospiraceae bacterium | reverse complement strand
TAAGATATAAACTGACTGAAAAATAGAAAAAGAAAAAACGCATCCTTTCGGATGCGCTGTAATAACATTAATCTTTGGAGTCTTCCAGCTCGTCTTTATCAAGAAGCTCCTGATATGAAACATTAAGAACTTCGGCATGCCGCGGCTGCGATGTAAAAATGCCCGGCAATATATAAAGAGCCTTCGGGTGATACGGAAAGCTCCTTCCGCATCGCCCGAGGGCTTTTGTTCATCTATCGCTGGGCCGCCCCTCGGCGTCGCCATAGATGAGATCGTCTATATCCGTGCCCATCTCTTCACCCCCAAAAATGCACATATGCTCACATTATATGCGCGGGGGAGGGTAAAATTGCACGATTTCGTACATCAAATTTTTACCGTTTTCACGAACATTTCAGTGTGACGCAGACAACCTCCGGATTGTTCAGAAACCGCGGTATCAGAATTATGCCGTTTCCGCCCAGGCCGCGGGATACGACCATGTTATAGCGGCCGCTTTCGAAAACGCCCGCGTCATATTCCGGGAAAAAGTTGTGCTCCGTTCCGAGCAGGCCGACGCCGCCGGGCAGACGTATTATCCCACCGTGCCCATGGCCGGAGAAAATGACGTCAACAGGCAGGTCCGGATACTCCTCAGGCCAATAATTGCGGTGGCCAAGCAGGACGACAAATTTGCCGGGGCGCTCCTCGCATATGCGCTGCGCAAGCTCGTCGGGCTGTTCCATCTCCGCGAGGCTGTTGGGATCCTCGACGCCCGCGATTATAATGCTCTCGCCGCCGAGAGTGATCTCGTCATAGTCGTTGTGCAGCCATTTGACGCCGCAGTCCTCCAGAGCGTCCATCAGCTCCCACGCAAGGCCGCAGCCCCAGTCGTGGTTCCCGCTGCAAAAATACACGGGCGCGACCGCAGTCAGCTGTTTGCAGAGAGTCACGGTCGTTTCGATGTCCTTTTCTTTGTCGATGAAGTCGCCTGTCAGGAAGATGAGGTCCGGCTCCAGCTCCGAGACGCGCTTTACAAGGCGGGAGTTATCCTCGCCGAAGCTCATGCCGTGCAGGTCGCTGAGCTGTACTATGCGCAGGCCGTCGAAGCTCTGCGGCAGATTGGAGTATGTAAGGGTGTATTCTGTCGTGACGAGGCGGAAATGACTGTCCGCGACCAGAGCGGCGCAGGCAAGGACAAACAGCGCCGCCACGCGAAGAAATTTATGTGTTTTTTGTTTGTTATCGTTTTTCATGCGTCAAGGTCCCTGATATATATAAGCTTTGAGAGGGGGTCGGAAGAGGAGGGGCGTTCATCCACCTCAAAACGCGAAAGAGATTTCATCATCGTCGACAGCTTGCCGAAGCCGAAGTTGCGCGGATCAAAGTCTGGCTGTTTCTTTATGATGAGGTTGCCGAGGCTGCTCAGCGCGACAAAGCCGTCCTCGTCCGCAAGGTCGGAAACGGAGTCGGCGATGAGCGCGACGATCTCGTCCGGCACCTTTTTCTCCTGCGGCTGTTCCTCGGCAGGCTTGCCGGAGCAGGTCTTTTTTGCGGAGGTCTGCTTGGTCTGCTGCGCCTTTTTCTTCTGCTGCTGGGCAGCGGCTTTTTTCGCGGCCTCCTCGGTCTTTTTCAGGCGCTCGCGTATGACTTCGATGTAAATGAATTTGTCACAGGCGACAATGAACGGCGCGGGTGTCTTGCGCTCCCCGATGCCGATGACGTATTTTCCCGCCTCGCGCAGGCGCAGGGCCAGACGCGTGAAATCTGAATCGCTGGAAACGAGCACGAAGCCGTCCGTGCTGCCGGTGTAGAGTATATCCATCGCGTCGATTATCATAGCGGAGTCCGTTGAATTTTTTCCGGTCGTGTAGCCGTATTGCTGGATGGGGGTTACGGCGTTTTCCAGAAGCGAGGTTTTCCACCCGCTGACGTGTGAAGAGGTCCAATCGCCGTATATTCGCTTGATGGTCGGCGTGCCGTAGACGGCGATTTCCTCCATCACGCTTTTGAGACAGTCGCGCGGCGCATTGTCCGCGTCGATCAATACGGCGAGCCTCATATTATCGACAGACATTTGTTCACTTCCTTTTCTGTAAATTTCATGCCGGACGGCATACGCAGTAGCTGCCGAAGGCGGCTATTATCTCGAGGCCGTATACCTCGCTGAAATGCAGGATGCAATATTCCCCCCCGGCGTCCTCCGCCGGACCGAAGCGGAAATGTCCGAAGGAGCGGACCGTGCGGAACGCGCCGTCGGGGTTCATGTAGTCCACGGTCTGAACGAATTTATTAGGGTCCGTCCGCGTATAGAACAGTGCGAATATATACGGAGCGTTGATTTGATCGGTTATATAGACGCTTTCGGGCTGCAGCTGTTCCGTATAGCTTATCGCCTCGCCAAGCCCGGGATAGAAGCTGTTGATACCGTCGAGAGTGCCGGCATAATCGCCGAGAAACAGCACAAAGCAGGCGAGCACAGCGGCAACGGCGGATACCGCGAACACTCCGATTGCGCGCAGGATCACATGCATTCCGACGGCCATAAAGTACGCGGCTGGCAGCCACAGCATGTTCAGCCGGTTAATATTGCCGCTGATGAGGCAGGACGAGATGAGCGCGGAGTACAGCGCCCAGCGCATGAGCCTTTCGCCCGGATAGTCCTTGCGCGTGCATAACGAGAAAAACAGCCCGGCTATTGCCAGCGGCAGGCCGAAAACATAGAAAAGCCCCCAGGGACGTATTGAGTTATAGAAAAAGCCGTCTGAACCCGTGAGGAGCAGGCTCCAAAGCGTTTTGATGTTTTCAGTCAGGGCAGCGAGGCCGCCTCCGCCGAAAACGCTGGTCATCGACTGACGCGCCCGTGTCAGCTTTGTGATGGTCACACCCAGGACAGTGAAGCCGTCAAGGTCCAAAAGGTTCACAAGCTGGCAGACGCTTATCGGGAGCGCGATAATGATAAAGATGCCGAGAGATACGAGAAAGCTCCTAACGCGAAGGCTCCTGCGCATTATGATGACCGCCGCGCAGAGGAACAGCGGCAGAAAGAAATACGCCGTGCCGTAAGCATACAGCGAAAGGCCGAAAAATGCGCCCGCACCGACGAGCGCCCACTCGTTTTCCTTTGAGCGCAGAGTGAAATATATTCCCAAAAGCAGCATGCCCGGCAGCAGGTTCGATTCCAGCGCCCAGCGCGAGGCCATTATATGCCACGGACATACTGTCAGCGTGAAAAGCGCAGTCAGGCCAAAGCCCGCGCCGCGTAAGCGACGGGCGAGCCGCCAGAAAACAAACAGGGTCACGCAGCCAAACACCGCCGCGGGGATGCGCAGCGTCAGCTCGTTCAGGCCGAAAAGGGCGATAAGCGGCATCGCGAGAAGAGAATACAGCACGTTTTGCCCGCTGCCCCATGATTCAAACAGCACGGGCCAAGAGTTGCCGCAGCGGTCGATCCCGTAATTGAGCAGTGCCCACGCCTCGTAACCGGCCGAAGCTTCGTCTTGGTTCAGACCATTCGGAAGGGAGCCGATGCAGGCGCAGCGGACGACAAAGCCGACGGCCAGCAGGAGCGCCGCGATGAGCTTTTCATGCGCGAGTATAAACTTTTTCAGCCTTTCAGCACGCATGGCGCCTCGCCTCCCGATGCGAGTATAACACAAATGTTTATCAACAATCAAACAAAGTTATCAACCTCTTTCGCGCGGAGCGGGTCGAATTTGCGCGATACGTGGAGACATGACGGCGCTGTTGCTGAAATATTGTCGGAAAAAAGATCCCACGCCCGGAAGCACGGGGGAAGACAAGCAGGAGGCGGATTAATAATAAACAGA
>CAZIHY010000122.1:0-3903 GCA_964539115.1 uncultured Oscillospiraceae bacterium | reverse complement strand
ATGTCGCACATCTCCTTAAGGTCCTCATAGTCCCAGACGGCGATCTTCTGGATCTCGTGGGAGGTGCGGAAACCATCGAAGAAGTTGATGAAGGGAATGCGGCCGGATATCGCGGCGAGGTGGGCGACGGGGGAAAGGTCCATGATCTCCTGCGGGTTGGACTCCGCGAGCATGGCAAAGCCGGTCTGGCGGCAGGCCATAACGTCGGAGTGGTCGCCGAAGATGGACAGGGACTGGGTTGCAACGGCGCGGGCAGAGACATGGAAAACCGCGGGCAGCATCTCTGCGGCGATTTTGAACATATTGGGTACCATGAGCAGCAGGCCCTGGGACGCGGTATAGGTGGTCGTCAGAGCGCCGGCGGCGAGGGAGCCGTGCACGGTGCCGGCGGCGCCGGCCTCGGACTGCATCTCAACGACCTTGACGGTGGTTCCGAATATGTTTTTCTGTCCGGCGGCAGCCCACTGGTCAACGGAGTCGGCCATGGGGCTGGAGGGCGTTATGGGATAGATACCCGCGACCTCCGTGAACGCGTATGAGACGTGGGCGGCAGCGGTGTTGCCGTCCATGCTTTTCAGCTTTCTTGCCATTGTTCTGTATCTCCTTTTCAAAGAAACTCATTGTAAACAAAACCATTTTAGCATCTTTCCCGGTCTAAGTAAATCTAAAAAAGCTGCCTGAAATGACATTCACTGTTTCTGATAAAATAAAGCTTCCGTACAGGACATTTTTTGTGAATTTCACACGTTAAAGCGTTATATCAAACGTTACAGACGTGTCGTTTCTTGAGGCGGAATTATGACGAAAAATGGGCGCATCCCCGCGGATACGCCCATAAAAATGCGGTTTTTATTTGGCCTTTACGATATAGCCTTCCTTGCGGGGTTTGGCCTCCGGAGCCTCGTCGGGATATCCGAGGATGCAGTTGCCGACGCCGACCCAGTTGCCCTCGACTCCCCACTTCTTGAGCAGGGCTTTGCCCTCGTCGGTCTCAAAGACCTCCTTGGCGCGGTTGACCCAGCAGGAGCCGAGCCCGACGGCATGAGCGGCGTTGAGCAGGTTGCCCATAACGAGCGTCGCGTCCTGGACTCCGCTGTCCTTGTCGCCATCCGCAAGAACGACGATAACAGTTTGAGCCCCGTAGAAGGGGTCTCCGTCGCGGCCCATGACGGCCGCGTTCATACGGGACAAAGCGGCTACGTCCTCCTTGTTGGTCACGGCGACCATAAGAGGGGACTGCCAGCCCATTGCAGTGGGGGCGTAGGTGCCTGCCTCGAGGACGGCGTCAAGCTCGGCCTCGGTTATCTGTTCGGGTTTATATTTGCGGATGCTGCGGCGGGTGATAAGGTTCTCAAGTGCTGCGTTCATATGTATGTACCTCCAATAGTATATTTTCGCTGCCTCTATTATATATCGAACGGGTGGGAATTGCAAACATCATATCTTGACGGCTTTAAAAACTTCACCCAGCGGCGTGCACTCGATCGAGCCGCCGCTCATCTCGCGCAGCGCGGCGACGAGACGGTCCTCGCCGCCGCCGAGAACGAGAAAGCGTATCTCAACGTGTTCGCCGAAGCCTTGGTCCTCGACGATGCAGCCGTTCTGTTCAAGCAGGCGCAGGGCGCGCTCATAGAGGTTATATGCGCAGCGCAGGCGAAAGCCCGTCCAGCTTGCCATGCGCGCGGTGCCCGCCTTTTCCAGCGCGAGGCGCGCCGTGTTTGAATACGCGCGGACAAGGCCGCCGGAGCCGAGCAGAATGCCGCCGAAATAGCGCGTCACAACACAGCAGACGTCGAAGATGCCGCCGGAGCGGAACACATTCAGCGTCGGTTGGCCGCTGGTGCCGCCGGGCTCGCCGTCGTCGGAATAGCGCATGATCCCGCCCGCGCGCAGGATATAGGCATATACGTTATGCGTTGCGTCGCGGTGCTTTTCCCGCGTCTCCTGAAGCCGGCAGAGGGCCTCCGCCTCATCGGCAACAGGCCAGACACGTCCGATGAAGCGGGATTTTTTCTCTGTATATTCAGCCTCGCCGTAGCCGGCGGGCGTCAGATAACTGTCCATGGCTGGCTCCTCTCAGTCTGTTTGTACCCACTCGCGAACTCTTCCCGTGAGTTCCGGCTTGACAAGCGCATGGACAACGACCCCGTCCGAGGCGTACTCTGTTGAGAGCACGGCCGCCTCACGGTGCAGAAGGTCCAAAACGCCCGAGCGGTCATAGGGGATCTTGAGCTTCAGCGTGCGCTTGCCCTCGGCGAGTTTGTCCCGAACGGCCGCGGTCAGCGTGTCCGTGCCCTCGCCGGTGCGGGCGGAGACAAAGACGCCGTTTCTGTCGCGCGGCAGCTCGCCGGTGCAGATGTCGCATTTGTTATAGACGCGTATGCAGGGCGTTTTTTCCGCGCCGAGCTGAATAATGAGCGTGTCGACGACCTCGGCCTGCTCCTCCCAGTCGGGGCTGGACAGGTCGATTACGTGCAGCAGCACGTCGGCATAGCTCAACTCCTCGAGAGTAGCTTTGAAGGCCTCGACCAGCTGCGTCGGCAGTTTGCGTATGAAGCCGACGGTGTCGGACAGCAGCGCCTCCTGCGCGTCGTCGATCTTAAGGCGGCGCGTCGTTGTGTCCAGCGTGTCGAAAAGCCTGTTGTTCGCGGGGATGTCCGAGCCGGTGAGGCGGTTCAGGAGCGTCGATTTTCCGGCATTTGTATAGCCGACCAGCGCTATGACCGGAACAGCGTTTTTCTCGCGCCGGCGGCGTTGGGTGCTTCTGACCTTGCGCACGGCGGCAAGCTCCTCCCGCAGCTTCTGTATCTTGCGGCGGATGTGGCGGCGGTCCGTCTCGAGCTGGGTCTCGCCGGGGCCTCGCGTTCCGATGGGGCTGGAGCCGCCGGAGGCGGTCTGGCGCACGAGGTGGGTCCACATGCCCGTCAGGCGCGGCAGCAGATATTCGTATTGAGCCAGCTCGACCTGGAGCTGGCCCTCGCGGGTCCTCGCGCGCTGCGCGAAGATGTCGAGGATGAGGCCCGAGCGGTCGAGCACCTTGACACCCAGATCCTCCGACAGCGCACGCATCTGGGAAGGCGAGAGCTCGTTGTCGAAAACCGCGAGAGTGCAGTCGTTTACCTCGATGAGCTCCTTTATTTCGCGCACCTTGCCGTCGCCGACGAAGGAGCGCGGGTCGGGCGTCGCCCTGTTCTGCAGAACGACGGCGACGGCCTCGCCTCCCGCGGTGTCCACCAGCGCGGCGAGCTCGTCAAGGCTGGCGTCCGTCGAACGCTCTCGTTCGTCCATGCTCGCGGCCGAGAGGCCGGCGAGCACGGCGCGTTCTTTTTTTATCACAGTGTTGTCAGTTATGATGTATCAGTCCTTCTTGAGCGCACGCACGATCTGACCGATGTACATGCGGTGATAGTCGTTGTTCTTATAGTGTTCGGATATCGAGGGGTCGGTAAAGCAGGCGGGATCGATATCGCCCGCGTACATTTTGCGGCAGACGAGCATAAGCTCCGCCTCTGCGAAATACGGCGCGCCGGACTCGTCATAAACGGTGGTGAAGCCGCATTCGGATATCTTGTCGGTGTCCCTCCCGCTTTTGGAACCGCAGAGGCCCAGTTCGCGGCGGTATTCGCCCTCGGGGAAGAAAGAGAGCGTGTAGTATTCGCCCTTTTCCATGAAGCCGAAGGTGTGGCGCTGCGGACGGACGAAGCAGAAGGCGACGTTTTCGCCCCAGAGCACGCCTAGCCCGCCCCAGCTGGCGGTCATCGTGTTGCAGGCGTTTCTGTCCCCGGCGGTTATCAGCATCCAGCGGCGGCCGATCAGGTCAAAGGTGTTTTCGGTCAATTTATCGGGTGATACGGCGGTAAAGCTCATTGCGGTCATCCTTTCATATTATGTAATTTTATTATA
>CAZIHY010000121.1:0-4049 GCA_964539115.1 uncultured Oscillospiraceae bacterium | reverse complement strand
TAAGAAAAAAGGAGTGATATTCTCTCTTGAGAATATCACTCCTTTTTTCTTTGGCGGTCTGCTTTTCCATTCCGGGAAACCGCTTTATAAAATACATGAATTCCGCTCAATGCCTGCCCTTTACCTGAAGGTTTCTGACGAGTATCCAGGAGAACATCAGCGTTTCAAGGCTCGGCGCCATGAGCAGAATACTCAGCGAAAGGCTGCGGCCATCCGGCATTGCGGTAAGCGAGAGGACAAACGACAGCCCGCTGAAAAATATCGCTGGAACGGGTTTCGGTTTGCCAAAAGCAAAGCCCGCCAGAAAGTACCAGGCCAGCATACCCGCTGCTATTGCGATGATTTCAGGAGCGTAGCTCCAGATAACAGGGTCAGAATCATGGGACTTATAGGAGGCTATCAACCAGAGGCAGTAAAACAGTATGATCACAGTAAAACAAAAGCAGGAAACGCTGTCGGCATTACCGTTAGACATGCGGTTCGCCACGAAGAACATCGAAACGGCGGCAGCAAGGCCCAGGATCGCCAGCAGGCGGAAGAGCAATTCTGCACGCATACCGCCCGCTTGAAAGAGCAGCATTGCAGCGCCTGCAAACATAACAAAGCACAGGATGGCCGAAAACACCACGCACAGCGGGGATTTTGCACGGAGCGCGTTCTCCGGCTCCGCCGCGGTCTTATATCTCAGCGCCATGACCAGCATGCCAGCGGCCGATACCAGCAGAAGAATTATGAAAATCGGCGTCAGCGCGCCCCCGCTGATGAAAAAACCGGTATCCTTCTCAAAGCGGTTCATGAGCTGTAGCCAGCGCAAAAACATCGAAAACGCACCGGTCACGAAGGCATAGCAGACAAATATCCAAGAATTTTTTTGCATTATATCCAACCTGTCCAAATAGAATTTACTAATAGAATATTTTATACCCATCGTAAGATGCAGTCAAGCCAAAAAACACACGAAGTACAGGACGGGGAGGAAATACGATGAAAGCAAAACTTTACGGCGCGACGCTTCTGGTCGTGCTTATCGCATGTCTCGGGACGATCATTTATTTGAGGGCGGCATATATATCTGCGGATGGGGAGCCGGAGTTTGAACAGGAGCCCGCGGACGGGGAGACGATAACGTCAGTCGTGCCTCAGGGCGTCGCCGCCGGGACAGACAGCGAAATGACCTTCACGGCACTGCAGGACGGAAACGTGTCGGTCCGGACAATGGATGAGTACCTCGTGGGAGTTATCGCCGGGGAGATGCCCGCGGCCTTTGACATCGAGGCGCTGAAGGCCCAGGCTGTCGCTGCGAGGACCTACATATTATATAAAACGGAACACGAGACGGCAGCTCACCCGGAGGCCGCCGTTTGCGGCGATCCGACCTGCTGCAAGGCACAGCTCACGGACGCACAGATGCTCGCGAACTGGGGCGACGCCTACGCAGAGTACCGCGAAAAGATCGAACAGGCAATTTCCGCAACGGACGGGCAGTATCTCATTTATGACGGCGAGCCGATTCAGGCGGTGTTTCACTCATCCTCAGATGGAATGACGGAATCGAGCGCCGAGGTCTGGGCAGCGGAGCCATATCTCATCAGCGTCTCCAGCCCCGAGAGCGAGGAGAACGTCCCAAACTTCGTGAGCACTGTCGTTTCTCCGGTCGAGGGCTTTTCCGAGGCGGTGCTGTCCCTGTATCCGGAGGCGGACCTGTCCGGTACGCCGGACACCTGGCTCGGCCAGGCGGAACACTCCGAGAGCGGCCGTATCTCAACGATGACGATAGGCGGAGTTGAGATCGGCGCAAACGAGATCCGAAGCATGTTTGGCCTGCGCTCAACATCGTTTACGCTCGAGTATGCGGACGGACAGTTCGTTTTCACAGTCCGCGGTTTCGGCCACGGGGTCGGCATGAGCCAGTACGGCGCGAACGTGCTCGCCTCTCAAGGCCTGGATTACCAAGAGATACTCGCGCACTATTATCCCGGGACGGAGCTTATAAACGCCGGCTGATTTTTCCCCGTACTTCAACGCTTTAGCGCTTTGGGGCTTTCGGGGGCTGTGATTGACATTTATGCGTATTTGCTACATAATGTTCACATCAACTTCAGAAGGAGAAAAAAGCATGGATAACAACTTTGAAGCCCGCCTTGCAGCACTCGAGAAGGAGCTTGCCGACGCGAAGCTCCAGATAGCCCGCCATCAGTCTGCACAGGATATCATGAACCTTATGGCGAAGTATGAAAACCTGCACTCCGCGCACCGCTGGAAGGAGCAGGAGGAGTGCTTCGCACTCAAAACACCCGGCGTCCGCGCCATCTTTAACGGCAACGTCTATGAGGGCGCACAGGGCATCCGCAACCACTACACCGGCCTGCTGCAAGCCAGCGAGCAGGGGCTTGCCGGACGCATCTATTGCCACGAGCTGCTGACCCCCGCAATCGAGGTCGCCGGCGACAATGAGAGCGCTAAGGGCTATTTCTCCAGCCTCGGCTGCGAGAGCCTCGTCACCAAGGAGGGCATCAAGTCTCTCTGGAGCTTCTGCAAGTTCCGCTTCGGCTTCATCAAGGAGGACGGCGAGTGGAAGATCTACCGCATGGACATGCACGGCACATTCAACACACCGTTCGACGGTCCCGGCTGGGGCCAGATGCCCTATCTCGTCGGCTTCGCCGGAGGCGACGACATTGACAACTGGGATCCCAAGTGGGCTCCCAACGCCTTTATCGACCGCGACGAAAACGGCAACCCGCTGTACGTCACGCTCCAGACCGACACGCCGTACTGTGATCTGCACAATTTCCAGCCCGAGTTCATAAAGCCCTATGAGACCTGGGACGAGGGGTGGGGAGAGCTCTATACCGAGCCCTGCAAGAAAGGCGACCGCTGCGCCCGCAAGGTCGATCCGTCCGCTACCTATGTTCCCGAGCCTTTCCAGACTATCGCGAAGCCCGAGGAATATCCCGACACGAAGTTCTTCCAGTAAAATAACCTGAAAGCAAAGCAAAAACAATAAACGGCAGGGTGTCCATGCCCTGCCGTTTATTATTTTTGCCTGCCGCTCAGCCATGCACGGATCATACACATTCAAAAACAAATAAAAGAAAGCGAGGTATTCTCTACATGGGAATACCTCGCTTTTTTCTTGCCTGATTCAGATCCTGACGATCTCATATTCCCTGTTGCCGAGGCCGAGCTCGAACGCGCGCTCCACGATGTGGATGCCGTTGAGGGATTCCATGCGCTCTATGAGCGCGGCCTTGCCCTCGTCGGGGCTGTTGTAAACCGCATCCACGCTGGCCTGATCGACGGCGACGGGATCTGTGGAGGCAAAAATGCCTATATCCGCCATCTCCGGCTCCTTTGGATTGGAGTCGCAGTCGCAGTCAACGGAGAGCCTGTTGGCGATGTTGATGTAAACTATGTTGCGGCGGCCCATGTAATCCATAACAGACTTGTCCGCCTCAGCCATGCATTCAATAAAGCTGTTGTGGTCAGCTGTCCACAGGTTCTCGGGCACGCCCACGCCGTGGATATGCGCTTTGCCGTGGGAGGACGCAATGCCGATCGACATATTCTTCAGCGCGCCTCCGAAACCGCCCATGGCATGTCCCTTGAAGTGGGAAAGCATGAGTATAGAGTCATAGTTTTTCAGGTTGACGCCGACAAAATTCTCGGTCAGATGTGTGCCGAGCGTCACGGGCAGCGCCATCTCTCCCTCAGCGTCCATAATGTCGCAGGGGGCGATCGCGGTGAAGCCGTGCTCCTCTATGGCCTTCCAGTGGTCCTCGGTCTTATACCTGCGTCCCTCGTATGCTGTGTTGCACTCAACGATGGTGCCGCTCAACTCTCTTACAAGAGCTCCGATGAGCTCGGGCTTGAGATAATTGTGCCCGCCGGGCTCTCCTGTTGATATCTTGACGGCAACCTTGCCCTTCAATTCGGTCCCAAGGGCGTGATATATTCTCTGCAGTGATTCGGGAGTTATCTCCTCAGTAAAATATACTGTGGATTTCGCCATTATAAACACCCCTTTCGGTTATCATAATATTTATAAT
>CAZIHY010000120.1:0-4165 GCA_964539115.1 uncultured Oscillospiraceae bacterium | reverse complement strand
TGACGAGGGTGATGTCGCACAGGAAAGCGGAATCCCAGTGGAAACCGGGGCCGGGCATTGCGCCGATGGTGGGAACGGCAAGGTCAAAGACCATGTTCTTAATGAGGTTGGTGTCGTCAAAATACTGGTGCTGGAAACGCTGGGTCGGCAGCTCAGCATAGGTTTCCCAACCGTTGGCATCGGACTCGATCATCCAGTTGTCGCCGATATGGGTGAAGATGATGATCTCGTTCTTCCAGTCGAGGGAGAGAACGCGGGTGAGCTGGCTCATGGCGCGGTGGGACATACCGCTGTGATGCATGGGGCCGTCGTTCGTTTTCCAAGTGACCTGCAGAATGCCATCCTCGCGGTAGAGGTCAGCGAAATCCTTGAACCACTCTTTGTACTCTTCGAACTCAGGCAGCTTAACATAATCAGCCAATGGTTTTCCCATTATAGATCCTCCTAAAAAATATAATTTTGTAACTATGTATATCAACCTGCGGGATGTTTTGCACCCCGGGTCAATGACTGTTTTTTGCCCGCGTTATTCTTTGCGGCTGTCGTTTTCGGTTATTTTTCGGAAAATTTCTGCTGCGAGGACTTTCTCTTCCTCGGTCAGGCCGCTGAAAACAATGTCGGGTTCACCGCTCATGAAAGAGTCCAGCTTTGCGAAGATCTCGGCTCCGCGCTCTGTGAGCCGGATGTTGTTTGCGCGGCTGTTGTCCTTTGCCGTGAAGCGGACGACCAGGCCGTCCCGCTCCATGCGGTCGAGCATGATGCTGATCGTGGCGGGGGTGACCTGACGGAATTTTGCAAGTTCATTCTGCGTCAGACTGCCATAGCGGCCGAGAACAGAGATAACGCCGCCCTGACCATTGCTGAGCCCGAGCGAAGAGAGCTGCCTGTCCATGTACGCTGTGTGGGCGCGAACCATGTCTGTGAAAAGGTTGAGAAGCTCTTTGTCGTTCATGAGGGCCTCCAAAATCAGATGTTTAGCTGGCTAATTAGCCGACTAACTATAGTATAATTTCTCATTCATTGATTGTCAAGAGCATATAGAGCCTGTGGTATCAAAAACAGAGCTTTTTTATTGTGCAAATAATGAAAAAATAACCTCCCAACAAGAAGTTGGGAGGTAAATCGCACAAAATTTAGGATAAAATCAGGTGATAATATGCATGCATCAATCTCTGCGGCGCTTCGCAGGTCTCTTCTCATAGAGACGGCTGCCGCTCATTCGGCTGTCGGAATCCTGCATGAACTGCTTGAGCTTATCCTCGAAGCTTTTGTCCGAAGTCTGGCCGTAAACCTCGCCGGGGGCGGCGTTTGGGGTGGAGTGCGGAGCGCTGCTCTGCCGGGGGGAGAACTGCCTCGGCGCCGGCGCGGAGCGGCGGTTTTCGCGCACAGGGGTGTCAACGGCCTTTTTGATCGAGAGGTTTATTTTGCCCTCAGGCGTTATTCCGACGACCTTGACCCTGACCTGCTGTCCGACAGTCAGATATTCATTCACGTCATTAACAAAGGTGTTCGCAATCTCAGATATATGTACTAGTCCGCTCGTTCCATCCGGCATGGTAACGAAAGCGCCGAATTTTGTGATGCCGGTCACTTTGCCCTCAATAATGGCTCCCAGCTCAGCCTGCATAAAATTTGTCCTGTCCTTTTAATATAATAGATTTTTCAGTTTCCAACGTCGTAGAATATCTTTTCGCCCGGCTTGACCAGACCGAGCTTGTCCCTTGCGATGTCCTCTATGGTGGAGTCATCGGTGCTGTGCTCGATTTCGTAGCTTAGACCCGCGTTTTCCTGTTCGGCGCGGGAGACCTCTTCCTCGAGCTGGGCCTGATATGCCTCCGCCTGAGCGAGCCTCGCTTTCAGCCCCAGAAGGCTCACAATAGCGTAGGCTGCCAGAGCAATTATAACTATTTTCGTAAAAATGCCCGTCTTTCTGAGCTTCATGTGAATTTGCCTCCGTTTCGGCCGGTTGAGATGGACGAAATCCTCCTGCTTTAAAGAACTTACTCAAAAGTATTCTAAACCATTTCTTACAAAAAGGAAAGAGTTTTTTTATACAAATGAGAGGCTTTTTTAAAGCTCGTTGCAGCAAATTAAGCGGATAGAGGCAAAAACGGAAAAGTTTTGACAGGCTGCGCGGCAAAAAAGAGCAGAGGCGCAGCCAAAACTTACTGAGAGTATAAGCATAGATAACTGCGCCGAGAGAGACAAACGCGAGCATATATATTCTAAGCTCGCCGCGACCCTCGCTCATGCCGAAAGTGAATAGAGCCAGAGCGGCGGGAACACAAAAGACAACGTCGCACAGGGCGAGTAGCCAGAAGGAGCGCGTCCGGAGACGAAAGGCTTTTATGAGGTCATAGAACAGCCCGAGGCCGGCGCCCAGCGCCATGCTGTAAAGAGAAACCGCAAGCTGATAGGATACAGGCTGTGCCATATCACTTGAACAGGCGCGTCCAGAGGCTTCCTCCGCTGACGGATTCCTCATACCGCAGTCCGGTCACAAGCCCGTCGATCGTGACTTCGCCCGTATCCAGACTGAGCTTGCCTACATGCAGATCGTCGCCCTCGACGACGAGTCTGCCTTGTGACGTCTGTATAATGACCTCGCTGTCGTCAAAGCTGTCCACGCTCTCAACACCGGAAACGCTCATGTGTCCGCGCTGTTCCATTATGACCCTGTGAGCGGGCCGGGCCTGCCTTGTGTTTTCTTCATATGACATGGCGATCCCTCCTGATTGCAGATATTAGAGTATATGCAGGCCCGGGGGGAATAGAACAGACCTTTACAATGTTCTATTTTCATTGCCAAAAGACATAAATCGGGGTATAATATGCAAAAGAAAAAACAGCTTGGAGGTCGTGCCATGTATAAGACGCTCAAAAAAATGAGTTTCCGCGCAATACTTCCCGGATTTATAATAACTCTGATCTGTGCCGTTATAGTTCTTGCGGTCGCGGCGCCGTGCCTGGTATCCCTCATAGGGGGAATATCGGAGCTGGACGAATCGGTTTCAGACGGTGATATCGTCCGTTTCGACTCCATGATGGTCGTCGCGGGTTTTGCAACTGTTTCGAATTCAGGCGGCGAGACTGTCAAGACCTATTACATAATCGATCTGGGCGGGAAATACATGGCGATGGAGGCCTCCCCCAAATATGACAGTGTGCTCAGCAATGCGCTGCTGCAGTCGGAGAGCTATTACCATACCCATGCGATCGACTCGCTTTCTCCTATGGGAGAAATAAGCGGAACTGTAAGCGGGATGGACAGCGAAACCTACAGCTTTCTTCGCCAGGGACTTGATTCCGCAGACCTCGAAGGAGAGATAGTGCCCTATACTGTAACACTCGGAAATATTGGATATCTGCCGAGGACGGCCTTTATTGTGCTGCTGTGCGTTGGTCTTATAATACTTGCCGCGGCTGCGGCGGAGCTGGCGTTGGCTTTCAGCGGCGTGTACCAGAAGAAGGCGAGGGGCTTGGCAGAGGGTCAGTATTCGCCGCAAGAAATCGAAGCGGACTTTGACGACGCGGATGTGTTCGACCATGTGCGCGTCGGGGACAAGCTTTTGTGGTATCAGATAGGCGCAGGAACGCGGTGCGCTGCTATCGGGGATATTATATGGGGCTTTGATCGCATCGACGCGCGTATGCTTGGCTCGCGCCGCTATTCACTGTATCTGTATACTTCGGACGGGGCAAGCCATGATATACGCACAAAAACCGAAGGGGAGCGCCGGCCGATAGCCGACGCCGTCGCGGGAAAGGGACAACCCTTTATCTACGGCTATTCGCAGGAACGTGCGGGCCTGTTCGCCCGCGACCGCGCCGCATTCAAGCGCATGGCGGAAGCGGAGATAAGAAAGTAACTGGTAAAATCGTGCCGTCAGAATTGGCGGTGGTCATGAAAACAGTATCCGTGCTGTCAAGAGCCTGTGAGGGCCGTTATCTGAATACAAAAAAGAACGCCCGAAAGATTTTCAGACTATTCGGGCGTTCTTTTGCTCAGGCGGCAAAATTCTTTGCATTTTTCTCAATTCGCTGTTTATGGTAAAGAATTTTCATATCGGAGAATGTACAATATCTTCGGAGGTGAACGTTATGGATCAGATTAAAATCGGAAAATTTATTGCTGAACTCCGCCGGAGAGAAGGTCTAACACAGG
>CAZIHY010000119.1:0-4205 GCA_964539115.1 uncultured Oscillospiraceae bacterium | reverse complement strand
CAAGCCCCGTATCGGCAAGTACATCGAGGAAGATCCCATCTGCTGAGTATTTTCCCGAAATTAATAAAAAAACAGGATGCGAAAGCATCCTGTTTTTTTATGTGTTTTTGTTGAGAAGGCATGTCACATGGCTCTTGCCGTTTGCTGAACTAAAATGGGGATAACAGCTTTGGTATCGAACCGGTTTTCAGAATCACAGCTCCATTGCAAATGTAAAGCCCTGGAGTATGGCGTTGTCGATGGTCATTGTTCCGTCTGAGCAATCGCCTATCGCATAGGACTCGGGGGTCGCCGTCAGAAGCTCCATGACCTTGTCCTGCTCCACCCTGAGGCCCAGAGCGTTGATAACTGTGTCCGCTTCGGCAAATCCTACGCTTCCGTCGGCAAGAGTATAGCTCACGCCTGTCTCGGTTATGTCTTTGACTCTGGCACTCAGGATTCGCTTAACGCCAAGTTCTCCCTGTATTCTCTGTATCGACATCCACGCCTGTGACCCGTTGATGAAGCCGGTAAAGGTCTCTTCGCTTATCATATCAATGAGGGTAACATCCCTGCCAGCCCTCGCCAGCGGGATAGCGCATTCGCTTCCGGTAAAGCCGGCGCCGAGGATGACGACGCGTTTGCCGGGTTCGACTTTTCCGGCGTCGACGTCCGCGGCAAGGACGACGTTATCGCCGCGGATGCCTGGAATGGGAGGGACGGAAGGCACGGAGCCAATAGCGACGAGGACCGCGTCGGGAGCCTCCTCTTTAACAATCTCCGGAGTGGCCTTTGTGTTCAGCACAACCTTTGCGCCGCAGTTCATGGTCTGCTTTATCATCCACTCGGTATAGCGGCGCATATCGTACTTGTCCGGGAGCGCTCCGGCGACATGGAGCATACCGCCAAGGCGGTCCGCCTGTTCATAGAGAGTGACCTCGTGTCCTCTTTCAACGCAGGTCTGGGCGGCCTGCATACCGGCGGGGCCGCCGCCCGCGATCAGCACCTTTTTTCTTTTCTTTGCAAGCGGTATGTCGGCGTAATCGCGCTCGCGGCCCACGGTCGGGTTAACGGCGCAGCGGATCGGATTGTAGTTGAACAGCCTGTCCGTGCAGTGCGCGCAGCGCAGGCAGGGGCGTATTTCGTCCTCTCTGCCCTGAAACGCCTTGACAAAATGTCTGTTGTCCACGATGCCGGCCCGGCCCATACCGACGAAATCCGCCTTGCCCGTGGCCAGGATCTCTTCCGCTTCCGCAACGGTCACTATGGAACCTGTCGCGGTCACGGGAACGGGAACGCCGGCTTTCTTGACCCTTTCGGCCCAGCAGGTGTTTACCATATGCGGCAGATAATATGACTGGCACATATATTCCGAGCTTTGGAAAATGGAAATGTCCATCACCGATACGTTGGCGCCGGTGATATAGGGGGAGGCGGCGCGTATGAACTCTATCATCTCCGAAAGTTCCTCCTCCGCGTATGGAGACAATTCTCCGCCGGTGCTTACGCGGATGTCTATCGCCATCTTATGGCCGACGCGGCGGTGTATCTCCCTCAGGACCTCCAGCGGGAAGCGCATGCGGTTTTCAAGCAGCGGCCCGCCATATTCGTCGTCGCGCGTGTTGATACGTTTGTTGAGAAACTGGCTGAGCAGCCAGGTGTGTCCGCAGTGGACGAGCAGATAGTCAAAGCCCGCCCGCATGAGCCTGTCCGCGGAATCCCCGTACTGCCAGATGACTTCCTCCATCAGAGCGCGGTCCATGACGATCGCGTCCTTCTCAGAGCGCGTGCCGGGCACGCCGGGGGACGGTACGGGAGAAATGCGCCTGCCTGTTGAAAGCGCCGCCTCGTTTGTGAACATGCCCCCGTGCTGCATCTCAACGCCTATTTTCGCGCCGTAGCGGTGGACCTCGTCCGCGATAAGCTTAAAGCCCGCGAGGTTTTCTTCGCTTGCGAGGTTCAGCGGGGTGTAGTGTGTCACGGCGTGCTTATAGTCGATGGCCGAGTCCCCGATTATGACCAGGCCTGCGCCGGTCCTGGCTCTTGACACCATGTGCGCGACAAGCTCGTTTGTCACCTCTCCCCTGGTGGTCGACAGGCCGTTCATCATTGGGAGATTTATAATGCGGTTTTTAAGCCGGATGGGGCCAAGCTGAACGGGCTCAAAAACATGAGGATAATCTTTATATGACATTTCATTATCTCCTATTTTCAGGCTTATTTATCAGATAATAGAGGCCGCAGCAAAGGATGTACGCTGGCAGGTGCGGATATTGCCAACCTCATGGCAGTCGCCGACCATGAAAAATTCCGGAGCGCTGGCGTGGAAACTCATTGCAAGATCTGAAAGAGGGTCCATCCCGCCGGAGAATACTACGTCATCCGCGTCGATCACAAATTCGCTGCCGGCTGCATCCGTATATCTGACCGCAGTTCCCTCCACCGAAGTGGTAGTCGCCTCCGTAATGGGCGTAAGGTTGTCCATATCCTTCCATGCGTCGACGAATGTGCTGTAATAGTGGACGCGGTTTGCTTCCTTCGCCATGATCGGCTGTCGGGACAAAATGGTCACGTCATGTCCGCATTCGGCGAGATACATTGCCGTCTCCATACCGGTTTCGGAGCCGCCGATGACGACGACCTTTTTGCCGAGTTCGACTTCTCTGCCGTAGACGTCGATGCAGTGCCAGACATGGGGGGCGAGGTTTCCGTTTTCATCATGCAGTCCGGGGATGGAGAGCTCCTTTGGTTCGGCTCCGACGGCGGCGATGACAGCGTCGAAGTCCATGGCCTTTATCATGTCGGGGGTCGCGCCGACGCCCAGCCGCACGTCTATGCCGTGCTTGTTGAGCTGCCTTATCTGGAAGTCCCTGAAATCCTTGAGCGGCCATTTGAAGGACGGGAAGTCCGTGTGGAACAGCTGGCCGCCGAGCTTTTCCTGCTTTTCAAACAGGGTCACCTTATGGCCGCGTTCGGCGGCGACGATAGCGGCGTTCATGCCGGCGGGGCCGCCGCCGATGACGGCGACCTTTTTTGAACGCTTTGGGGGATCGATCATATGCGCCAGCTTGTGGGCGAAGTTCACCCTCGGATTTACTGAGCAGGCGGTGAGCCAGGGGCCGTCGACGTTGACGCCGTGGCATATATTGCAGCGGATGCAGGGGATGACGTCCTCGCCCCTGCCCTCGATGATCTTCTCGTAATACTGGGGATCGATGAAAAATGCCCTGGCCATGCCGACCATGTCGCACTTTCCCTCGGCGAGATATCTCTCGATCTCATCAGGGTCCTGATAGCCTCCGATGGGGGCGACTATGATCTTTGCGCCGCTTGCCTTGACCGCCTCTGCCACGCGCAGAGTGACGGGGGCGTGCCGTTTGGAGTTGAAGTTTGTCGGGTGGGACAGGTCCGCGGTCGGCGCCCGTATCTGGAGAATGTCGATGAGACCCTCCGCCATCTTTGCAAAGGCAACAGTGTCCTCGACGGTGATGCCGCCCGGTTCTTCCTCCTCGCCGGTGATGATAGCGTTGATAATAAAATCCTGGCCGAGCTCTTCCTTGATCGCCCGGCAGACCATCAGCGGAAAACGGGCGCGGTTTTCAATGGAGCCGCCGAATTCGTCGGTCCTCTTGTTGGTGATCGGCGAGAGGAACTGGGCGGCCACCATCATGCGGTAGCAGTAATGAAGCTCAACGGCGTCAAAACCCCACCGGCGGTATTTTTTGCACATGTCGACGACGTCTTTGATGATAATGTCCATTTCCCTTCGGGTCATGGCTTTAACGCCGCCCTTGTGGTTCAAAACGTCGGGGGAGGAACCCTTG
This sequence comes from uncultured Oscillospiraceae bacterium, assembly GCA_964539115.1. Taxonomy (GTDB): domain Bacteria; phylum Bacillota; class Clostridia; order Oscillospirales; family Oscillospiraceae; genus CAKSXP01. The sequence goes on along the minus strand of CAZIHY010000119.1, from coordinate 402 downwards.
AACTCTGTCGGAAGCTCGTCCGAATCACATACGCCGTAGCCGGGCAGGAATGTGGTCGTATAGCCGAAAGCCGCGATCGAACCGTAAAAATGGATCGCGTCGGTATACTGGATCATGTAGTTCTCAACGCTGGGGTCATTGACGTCGAAGAAGGGAAAATGTGCGCCATCCCCGGGCTGGCTGCGTTGAGTGGGGTTTGTCCAGTTGGACATCGTGACGATGGAAGCGCCGTTCTTTGCCAGATCGGTCATGTGTTTTACAAGCGGCTCGGCGGGATATGTTTCCGGGCCCTGCAGGAAGTGCGGCTGCGATGCTGAAGAAAACAGCCTGTTTTTAAGCACGTGCTTCCCTATTTTGATCGGCGTCAATATATGCTCGTATTTCTGTTCCATGTTTACTCCT
>CAZIHY010000118.1:0-4271 GCA_964539115.1 uncultured Oscillospiraceae bacterium | reverse complement strand
GGCGACAGAATATTGATTCCGTCTACAAGGCGGAGACAGGCGGTGAATGTATGAAATTGCGTTATCTGATAAACGGCCTGTGCGTGCGCGGCGGCAAAATGGCGGTGATGAATTTTGAAAGCTTCCTTTTATAACTACTGCCTGGAGCATGACAGGCCCGAACTGCTGCGGGAGTGGCATTTCGCGAAAAACGCTCCGTTGACCCCTCAGGGGATCACCTATGGCAGCAAGCGTAGCGCCTGGTGGAAATGTGAAAAGGGCCATGAGTGGCAAGCCATGATCTACACCCGCACCGGAGCCGGGTCGGGCTGTCCCTACTGCAAGGGAAAACGGGCATGGCCCGGTGAAAATGACCTGGCATCCCAGCGGCCAGACCTCGCCGCACAGTGGCATCCCACGAAAAATGGCGTCGTGACTCCGGCGGACGTGTCTTTGGGAAGTCACCATAAGGCATGGTGGAAATGCGGAAAAGGTCACGAGTGGCAGGCCGTAGTAAAATCCCGCGCGATCAATGGCACCGGCTGTCCCGTATGCGCCAACAGGCGTATCGTCCCGGGAGAAAACGACCTCGGCTCCACATGTCCCGACCTCGCCCGCCAGTGGCATCCTGACAAAAATGGAACGCTGACGCCCCATGACGTGGCAGCAGGGACACGGAGAAAAGTATGGTGGCGCTGTGAGGAAGGACACGAGTGGGCGGCAACAGTGGTGTCCAGGGCCTCCGGAGGGACGGATTGCCCGGTCTGTGCGGGAAAGGCGGTCATTTCCGGCGAGAACGACCTTGCCAGCCTGTTCCCGGATCTCGCCGCCCAATGGCACCCCACCCGCAACGGTATATTGACGCCGGAGACGCTGACTCCAAACAGTAACAAAAAGGTCTGGTGGCGCTGTCCTCTGGGACATGATTATCCGGCCAGCGTGGGAGCCAGGACGGTCAGCGGCGCCGGATGCCCCTACTGTGCCAACCGGAAGGTTCTGCCGGGCTTCAACGACCTCGCCACGCTGGAGCCAATGGTTGCCGCTCAATGGCATCCGACACTGAATGAGGCGCTGACTCCGGAGATGGTAACAGCGGGGAGCCGTCGCAAGGTTTGGTGGGAGTGCCCCGCCGGTCACAGCTGGAAAGCGATGATCTATTCCAGGACCGGACCCAAAAAGTGCGGCTGTCCCGTATGCGCCGGGAAAGCACAGCCAAAACGCATTGAGCGGTACAGGCAGGCCTTGGCCGACACGACACCTGGATAACAACGGGCCAAAACATCCCGAGATTAATAAGTACAAGGAGAATCTCAATATAAGAAAAAGAATTTTTGCAAGCATTTTGGTACTGATAGTTGCTCTACTGATTTTTCCTGTGACCGCGCAGGCAGCAGATAGCGAAACTGGGGCGGAATATATCGGCGTATTGGAAATACCCGCTCTCGGTTTGCCCCTTTCTGTTATAAGCACGTGCAGCAACTCAAATTTGAAACTGGCCCCCTGCCGCTATTACGGCTCCGCCTACTTGGATGATATAATTATCGCGGCCCATAATTATAATCCCTTTTAAGTTAAGTGTTGCTACTGCTCAAAATCCCAATCGGGATGCAGAAATATTCATTATGGGAAATAAAAAGGTGCAGAAACTGCTTGTTTCCTGCACCTTTTGGACAATCTGAGTGTTTACTTCTTTCAATATTTTTCTATTTTACAGCTATCTATATTTATTCATAGCATTCATTTATACGATGATTTGGCTGGCAACGCTTAACTTGAAAAGGGACTAATTATAAGCGGCATTGCGGTTTTTATTTTAGCACTTAAAATTCCCAATTTCCGCTGAAAGAGGCTATTGTTACGGGATAATCCGCCTCTGCGAAGGGCAGAGTTACAAACTCTTCGATCACAACGCTCTCGAACTCGAAGAAACTCTGTTCGCCGTTGACTCCTTCAACGACAGCCTTTCCCCCCTCTTCATCGACGGGAAGTTCCTCTTCAACGGGCGGCTCCCCTTCAACAGGCAGCTCTTCTTCAACTATTGGCTCTTCTTCGTCAATCGGTTCCTCTTCCTCAAGAGGTTCTTCATCCTCATAGAGCCAGGGCCTGCTTGAATAGCAGAAATAGGTCGAGCCAAGATACCGGTCGTAAAAATGCTCGCATACGCCGGAGCCCTGTTTGAAATTCGCCTGGAACACAACTGAATTGTCATTCATATACCGCTCTCCCATGAGCAGATCCAGCGCGATGTAAACGCAGCGCTCGGAGGGTTTGAGATTTGCAAAGTATGTACTGCTGCGGCTGTAATACTGTCCACTCTGAAAGAGTACATCCGGTATCGTGTCCGGAAACTCGCTTGACGCAACGCGGTTAAGCACAACCTCGCCCACGCACATTTTCCACTCATCCGACAGCCACTCGCTTCCGGCCTCGGCATAGATGATCTTGGACAGCAGATAGAGGTCTTCAAAACTTATATCGGCATCGTCTGTCCCCAATTGCTCTATCTTCTCGCGGCGTGCGGTCTCGGCGGCATATCCCGCCTCCATATCCCCGTTCTGGGCCGCTGTTATCATCGCGGCCAGATAGTCCGCCTCGGGGTCGTAATCCGCAAAAGCCGTGGCGCCAAGTGCCATCGCAGCCAGCACCGCCGTTATCAGCAAGATAAGTTTTTTCATATCAATGATCTCCTTTCCGGTTCGGCGGTCTCTGGATCCCCCGCCGTCTGAACAATCAACTCCATAAGTGCCGATTCAAATATATGCACCGCTCGGTCGATTGTTACCTTTCAGTTTCTTTTTTGATACTATTTTTGTTTCTTTTTGATGCTGTTTTTTAGCTTTTGTAATTTTCACGTCCCTGATAATAGCAGGCTTCGCCAAACTTTGCAACAATTGTTATTATTTTAACGCTACTTGGCCCATTTTTTCTTTGATATAATATTAAATATAGTGTAATATTTTTTGTTTTTCGCCCCACTTTTGTCCCACTTTCAGTTAATCGCTCTCTGTTTCAGATAATAATTTTAAGTTACAAAAAATTACGCAAAAAATTACAACCGGATGCAAAGAGATGCATCCGGTTGTAATTTTTTGAGGTCAGCAATATGTAAGACTATTTTTGTGCCCTAAGCCATCGGGCCGCGCTCATTCCGGCAACCGCCCCCTGGCCAACGGCGACCGACACCTGGCGCAGCGCGCCCGCACAGTCTCCCGCGGCGAACAGTCCGGGAAGCATTGTCCCCATTTCAGCGTCAACGGCAACGCAGCCGTTTTCCACAGGAGCGCCGATCTTGCGCGCAAGCTCCGTACCTCCGGCAGCGCCCAGAGCGATGAACAGCCCGGACAGTTCCTTCTCCGAGCCATCGTCGAAACGCACTCCGGTGAGCCTTACATCGCCCAGGATCTCCGACACCTTCTTTTCGAGCACCTCGACGCCCGCCGGCATCTCGCACTCGGGCTTTTCGCCGTTCGTAAGGACGGCAACGCTGCCCGCGACGCCGAGCAGCTGCTCGCATTCATGCCGGGCATACCCGCCCGATCCCAGCACCGCGACGGGCTTTCCCCTGTGGAAGAATCCATCGCAGACGGCGCACCAGCTCACGCCAGCGCCGTCAAGCTCATTCAGACCTTTTATCGGCGCGGAGGCACGCTTTGCTCCCGTTGCCAGGATGACGCTGCGCGCCCGGACCTCTTCCCTGTCGGTAGCGAGGGAGTAATTCCCGTCCCAGCTTAGGCCGAGCACCTCCGCCTCCATCAGCTCGCAGCCGAGGCGCTTTACCTGCGCAAGCCCGTTTTCAAACAGCTCCTTGCCGGAGACCGGTCCGGCAAAACCATAATAGTTGTCTATCTCCCGGACCTTCTCAAGCGAGCCTCCGCCGCGCCCGATGAGCAGGGTCGAAAACCCTGCCCGAACCGTATACAGCGCGGCGGACGCCCCTGCAGGGCCGAACCCCACTATTGCGACGTCATACATCGGCAAACAACGCCTTCACCTGGTCCTTCGGAATGACGCCGACAGACCTCTTAACTGCCTCCCCGTTTTTGAAAACGATAAGCGTCGGGATGCTCATAACGCCGAATTGAGCGGCAAGCTCCGGCTGCTCGTCGACATTTATCTTGCCTACACTGACGGCGGAGTCTTCTTCCGCGACCTCGTCCACTACGGGGGACAGCATACGGCAGGGACCGCACCATTCTGCCCAAAAGTCGACAAGAACGGGCTTGTCCGCCTGCAATACCTCCTGCTCAAAATTATCTTTGTTTATCGTTTTTACTGACATTTTCGTTTCTCCT
>CAZIHY010000117.1:0-4414 GCA_964539115.1 uncultured Oscillospiraceae bacterium | reverse complement strand
AAGCGGCAGAGAGATCATTACCAGCGGCGCGCTCTTAACGGCCCTTTTTGAGCTTATCGCCGCGCAGGTGTTATAGGGCGAAAAAGCCCCCCTCAGTCCTCCAGCGCTCTCATGATAGTTTCTGCGCTCGGGGGGCACCCCATGGCGCATTTCTCCGCGCCCGCGCAGCAGCGGCCAATACCGACGCCGGAGAGTTTTTGCCCCTGAAAGCCCTGTCCGATGCTGATCTTCCCGCGGTATGGCCTGCCGTCCTCATCCATGCGGTAAAGCGCGTGCACAAGCGTTCCAAAGCAGGCGCTGCATGCGTCCTTCTGCGTCACGTTTTTCGTCAGCCTCTCGACAATGCGGCTGCGGACGGGATAGCCGCTGCCGCCCTGTGGGCTGTTGAGGGCGATTATGTCCTCGGGAGAAAAGTCCATTCTTCCGCCGCCGTACTGCTCCGCCAGCGGTATGTAGCCGACGTCGTTCGGGTCGACGCCCATCAGCGAGCAGCCGTAGGCGTCCATCTGCACGGGGTCGAAGCCGAGCATCATCCGGTTGGTCTGAACTGGCGTTCCGCCCTCCTCGAAGTTCAGGTCGCCGCATATGCTGTCCACGATTATGAGGTCGGGACGCAGCGCGGTAGAGAGCGCGGCGATCGGCTTCATGAGGCCGAGCGAATGAAAATGCCGCTTTTCGCGGTCGGGCAGACAGCCCTTGGCATTCTTGAGCGCGCAGGTCATGACCGTCTGGCAATGCCCCTTGAGCACGGGCAGATTGATCAGATAGTCCGCGTCCAGCGCGCGGCAGCATACGTCGATCTCGCCGATGGGAGTCTTGACGGGGCACGTCGCGTCGCCCTTGAGGTCATAGAGCCCGACGCCATATTTCTCCGCGAGCCTGTCATAACCCGTAACCGAAAAGGCGCGCTTTGTCGAATCTCCGACCCAACTGCCCTCGATTATGTCAATGTTCTTAAACCCGTGGCCCTGGAGATAACGGATGACGCCCTCAAGTATGCCGGTATGGGTCGTCGCGCCGCTCTCCGGTTTCTTTGCGACGACTAGATTCGGCTTCATGCAGATGTGCGCGTCCAGGCCCGGTATGCGCGAGGCGACGTCCGCCCGCTCCATAAGAGCCATGGTCATATCGCAGGCGTCGCTTCCATATATCGTATAAATGCTTCTGTACATTTGTCTCTTCCTTTTCTCGGTTGATGGCACAATTATAACGCCTTGACCCGGCCAAGGCAACTGTTGACTTGCCTCAGCGGCGATAATATAATGCAATGGCAGGCGGACAAACGCCGCAAATGGAGGACATACAATGGACTACGAAAAGCTCAGGCGCTGCAGGCTGTTTCTGCTGGATATGGACGGCACGCTTTATCTCGGCGACGAGGTCTTTCCCGGCGCCGTTGATTTCATAAACACTCTCGAAAGGACCGGCAGGCGTTATATCTATCTGACCAACAATTCCTCCCGCGCAGGCGAGGACTATTTAAGCCGTCTGCGATCGCTCGGTTTCCCCTGCGAGCGCGAAAATGTCTTCACCTCCGGTATGGCGGCGGCCATGTACCTGCGCGAAAATTTCCCGGACGGAGGGGTCTATCCGGTCGGCACCGCGGCCTTTTGCCGTGAGCTGGAAAGCGCGGGCGTCCGCTTTGACAGCGAAACCCCCAACGCCGTCATAGTCGGTTTTGACACTGAGCTGCGCTACGAAAAGCTTGAAAAAGCCGTGCGTTTCCTGCGGCGCGGCGCGGCATTCATCGCCGCAAACCCCGATCTCGTGTGCCCAATGCCCCGGGGCGAGGTGCTGCCCGACTGCGGGAGCATCTGCGCGCTGCTGACTGCCTCGACCGGCCGCGAGCCGCTGTATATCGGAAAACCCAACAGAAATATGGTGGACATCATCTCCCGCCGCACCGGTATTCCAAACGAGGACATCTGCTGCGTCGGTGACAGGCTGTATACGGATATCGCAGTTGCGAAAAACGCGGGCGCCGTCTCCGTCCTCGTCCTCAGCGGGGAGACCACAGAAGACATGCTCAACGGGAGCAGTATCCACCCGGATTGCAACCTTTCGGACATTCGCGCAATTTCACAGCTGCTTTTATGTGAAGAATAACTAAATTTCATTATTTTGCACATATTATCTTGACTTTCACGGCTAAACGTAGTATATTATAGCCACAAAGAGGTCATATATAATTCTCCGGTTCACGGAGGATTTATATATAAATGTATGTTCTGAAAGCAGTCACGCAAAGTAACCCGTTCATCAGCGGACAGGGCCATATCGCCCACAGCGCCGGATAGGGCGCAAACAGCCGCGAGTCGATGTAAAGCGGTTCCAGCGTGAAAGCATCGGGACTGGGAAGGCGGAAGTTTATTGAAAACAGAATACCAGAAGTAGCCCCGTGTCCACGCTGGATGGACACGGGGTTGTGTTTTTGTCTTAAACCGTTATTCTGCGATCAGATGTATCTTCCCTCTGAGGCTGTAAGACGGGCCATTTCGGAAGGGAATCTCCTCGCCGTCGATGAAAACACACAGCTTTTTGGAGTCGATCGCCTTGACGGCACTTCCGGCCTCGATCTCGAGCGCAGTAAGCCAGCACTCGCCGGGAACTGTCCAGACAGCGCCGTTTGTCATGCGGACAATGACGCCGTTATTGATCGTCGGCGCCGCGTGCTGAGTTATTTTGGACAGCTCCTCACGGTTATACTCGTTGATGATCGTAACGCCGGGGGAATACTCCGCCTTCGCAGAGCTAATGATTCCCTTGACGTTTGCGTTATCAAGCTTTATGACAAGGTTTTTTGCACCCTTCAGATCATCGCCGTTGTGACGCTCGGGAGCCGTCTCGACAGGAAGCGGAGGCATTTCCTCTTCATCTCCCTCCGGCATAGGCGGTCTTGGCGGCATCTCCGCCTTCTGGCACTGGCGCAGATCGGTCGTTGAGTTAAAGATATTGCCATCCATGTGCAAGTCGCTCAGCTCAAGTACAACGTTGAGCGCCGGATCCTCGTCCGTCAGATCCCTTCCCTCGGTATACACATCCTCGATTCCGACAGGAACAGGGAAGCCGCCGGTGCAGAACCCAATCTCGTCATTGTCCATGAGCTGCAGTATTGTACCGTTTCCGCCCCGGAGTATAGATCGCTCCACGCGAATCGTCGAGGCTGAGCCCTTCACGACAAACACGGATTTTCCAACGTCGATCGTCGAGTCCTTCACCGTCAGAATACCGTTATCGTCGTTCATGACCAGTGCGCCGAAGCGGCGGCCGCGTATAACTGAACCGTTATACACATCAAAGGTCGCAACGCCCCCCATCCCCATCAGGAAGATAGGATAGCCGTATACATCTACCTCGGTGTGGTCATAGCGTATATGTGTCGGGCCTATACAGAACGCGCCGTAGCCGTGGGCGTCGGGTCCTGTGAGAGTGAGTCTGCTGTCCTTGAAGAACATATTGGCATATGTCGAGCCGTCGATAGAGCACACGCCCCAGCCATTTGTAAGCAGATTGCAGCCGTTGAAATACAGCGTACCGTTGTCGGTAAGCTGAGTCAGCCTGTTCGAACCGCGAACCGCGATACCCCAGCTCCAGTCGCCAAGGTCATATTCAGGGCTCCAGTTGGTTATGCTGCAGTCGTTGCAGACAACCACGCTCTCTCCGCCGACATGTACGGCGCAGCGCGTTACGCCGGAAAAATTCATCTCGGTATTGTTTATCGTTACCTTGGAACGGCCATAAGCCGCAACTGCAGACCCCATTCCCATGAAATCGTCGCTGCCCATTCCGGTGAAGTCAAACCTGGAGTTGGAGACCGTATACTCGCTGTCCCCGTCCACGACGACTCCGCAAAAATCCGGCGCATTTGAGGTAACATATATTCCCTCCGCGCGCTTGTCCGTTATCTCTCCGCCCCAGATCGTTCCGGGCGCGCAATGATTTTTGAGTACTACGCCGTCATTGACAAAAACAGCTCCATGCATAAGCAACCGTTTGTTTTCGCCCATCGAGACAGCCTCTTTCACATAGCAGTCCGCAAGGTCTATACGGACATTGCTGTCATAGCGCCCTGGCCGGATCTCGCGTCCCTTTCCACCTACCGTCAACACCAGATACTTACCCTCCGGCGCGGTCAGGTGCGCGTCCTCTTCAATAATAAGGCTGTCGGCGGTCAGAGCTTCGCTTATAAGATGTGTTCCACCGGAAAATATCATTTGCAATCTCCTTTCTGAATCAGCCGGAAAGCTCCGGCAAAAAACTTGCACAGATCATAGTATTCTTTACTCGCAGTATAGAACTGGAAAAAGCAAATGACTACAGACATTTTTTAAATAAAGCGGACATTTTTGTCAAAACAACTATATCACAAGCTCTGTCAGGTTGAAATATAGGCAATTTGATGATATATTAATAA
>CAZIHY010000116.1:0-4447 GCA_964539115.1 uncultured Oscillospiraceae bacterium | reverse complement strand
TAAAATTCAAAAGAATGGAGGTGTGTTTACTTACTATGCCTAGTATACCCCTTTGGCTTTGTATCCTGATCGCGGTCATCTTTTGCGCGGCCGGCATCGTGCTTGGTCACCGCGCAAAGGTCAAGAATTCTGAGGGCAAGATCTATGACGCAGAGGAAGAAGCCAAAAGAATCATAAATGAATCGATAAAAAGCGCGGAGAGCAAAAAGCGAGAAGCTCTCCTTGAGGCAAAGGAAGAAATACACAAAAACAGAACCGAGTACGAGCGCGAGGTCAAGGAGCGCCGTGCCGAACTCACCAAGCAGGAGCGCAGGCTTCAGCAGAAAGAGGAGACCCTTGACAAGAAGACCGACTCACTAGAGAAAAAGACCGAGACCCTCAACCGTAAGATAGCCGAGGCCGAGGCTCATCAGGAAGAGATACAGGTCATCAAGAAAAGCCAGCTTGAGATGCTGGAAAAGATCTCGGGCTACAGCGTTGAGGAAGCCAAAAACTACCTCATCTCCAACCTCGAGAGCGAAGTTACACACGAAATGGCCGTCAAGGTCAAGGAGATCGAAACCCAGTACAAGGAAGAGGCCGAGCAGCACGCGCGGGAGATCATTTCCATCGCGATACAGCGCTGCGCCGCCGATCATGCAAGCGAGATAACTGTCTCCGTCGTTCCCCTCCCCAACGACGAAATGAAGGGCCGCATAATCGGCCGCGAGGGACGCAACATCCGCTCGATCGAGACGCTGACGGGCTGCGACCTCATCATTGACGACACGCCGGAGGCGATAACCGTTTCCAGTTTCGATCCTGTCAGACGTGAAGTCGCGCGTCTTGCGCTTGAAAAGCTCATCGCGGACGGCCGCATCCACCCCGCGCGCATCGAGGAGATGGTCGCAAAGGCCCAGAAGGAGGTCAACGCCACCATCAAGACCGAGGGCGAGCGCGCCGTATTTGAAACGAATATCCACGGCCTGCATCCGGAGCTTGTAAAGCTCCTCGGCCGCCAGAAATACAGGACCAGCTATGGCCAGAACGTGCTCAACCACTCGATAGAGGTCGCGCAGATCTCGGGCCTGCTTGCCGCCGAGCTCGGCGTCGACATTACGACCGCCAAGCGCGCCGGCCTGCTGCATGATATCGGCAAGTCCATCGACCACGAGGTAGAAGGCAGCCACGTTACCATCGGCGTAGATATCGCCCGCAAATACAAGGAGAGCGAGGAGATCATCCACGCCATCGCCGCCCACCACGGCGACACCGAGCCCCAGACCGTCATCGCCTGCATCGTTCAGGCGGCGGACGCGATATCGGCCGCACGCCCCGGCGCGCGCCGCGAAAACATCGAAAACTACGTCAAGCGTCTTGAAAAGCTCGAGGAAGTAACAAAGAGCTTCCCGGGCATCTCCGGCTGCTATGCGATACAGGCCGGACGCGAGATACGGGTCATGGTCAAACCCGAGGAGGTCTCCGAGGACGATATGATACTGCTTGCCCGCGACATCGCAAAGAAGATCGAAAGCGAGCTGACATATCCCGGACAGATCAAGGTCCACGTACTACGCGAGACAAAGGCGATAGAATACGCGAAGTGATTTCATATTATTTTACCGGCAGCCAAACGGCTGCCGGTTTTTCATTATGATCCGCCGCAATTTTGAAGAGGGCTGAAAAATGAAAGAAAAAGACGGCTGCGGAGAGCCGTCTTTTTTATATTTTATAAAGATTATCACGCGGTTACATCGTCCTCGCTGATAAGGCCGTAATCTCCATCCTTTCTGCGGTAGACAACGGAGAACGATTCATCGTCGTTCATGTTGCGGAACACGAAGAACTCGTGCTCGAGCAGATTCATCTGGAGGATAGCCTCCTCAGGCGTCATGGGCTTGAGCGCAAACCGCTTGGTCCTGACGATCTTGAACTCATCGTCCTCGACCTCCGGCTCGGGGGAAAGGACCTCGGCCGGGACGCTCCTGTCGAAGGCGCCGTCGCGCAGGCGCTTCTCAAGGCGGGTCTTGTTTTTGCGGATCTGTCTTTCAATGGCTGCGCATGCGGAGTCGATGGAAGCCGCCATATCGCTCGTAAGCTCGCTCACGCGGTAATACATGCCGTTGTTGTGGAGCGTGACCTCCGCCCTGTAACGTCCGCGCTCGGTGCTGAAGGTCACGGTCGCGTCCGTCTCGTTGCGGAAGAACTTGTCCATCTTGCTGATTTTCTTTTCGGCATAGGCTTTAAGCTCGTCGGAGACTTGCAGCTTTTTTTCGATGTAGGTGATTTTCATTTCTATCGCTCCTTCGTGCTGATTTTGGGTTTCGCTGTTGTGCACATTATAACACAGTTTCGAAAAAAAAGAAGTACTTTTTGTAAAAAATTTATTATAAACATGTGAACACGGCGGACATGGACCCTGCGTTAAGGGGTTCATGTCCGCCGCGGCAGTATTATGCGGCCGGATTTTCCGTTATGGGTAAAATGTCCGCTTCTATTTTGCAGTTCGGAAGCGCCTGCTCGAGCGCGGATATCTGCTCCGGAGTCAGGTCGTTATTGATAAGGCACAAAGTCTCAAGGCCCGTCAGGGAATGCAGAGCTGTAACGTCGCTTATGTTATTGCCCTCCAGGCTCAGCGTTTTGAGGTTCGTCAGGGACCCGAGCGCCGAGATATCGCTAAGCCCGCAGTAGTCGAGCGAAAGCGTTTTCAGATTTGTCAGTCCGGAGAGCGCCGAGACGTCGCCGAGGCCGTAGTTCTGACTGAGCTTGAGTTCGGTCAGTCCGGTGCAGCCGGTCAGCGCCGAAAGACCGCTTATGCTGTTGCCCATCAGGTGCAGCGTCCTGAGCGCGGTGTGCCCCGAAATGGCGGAGATGTCGACGATACTGTTGAAATTCGCCGCGAAGTACTCAAGGCCCGTAAGGTCCTTCAGCGCGGAGATATCCGAAATGCTGTTGTTGGACAGGTCGAGATATGTCAGCTTCGTGAATTTCTCCAGCCCCTTCAGTGAAGTCACCGAGGCGTTCTGAGCCGTTATGCTCGCCGCGTCCGACTTATACTCCGTGCCGCCGAGCTTGAGGGTATACAGAAGTTCATCGGTCGTGACCGTGCAGCCCGTCAGCTTTCCGCGCAGCTCGTCGACCGCGTTGCCGGTCAGCGCGTCGTTGCCCGTCAGCTTCAATTCGACGAGGCAGGCGAGACTCTCAAGGTTTTTCAGGCTGTCGTCCTCTATCCCAGTGCTGCCGAGGCCGAGACGCTCGAGCCGGATAAGGCTCTTGAGGGGGCTGAAATCCGTGATCTTATTGCCGTCGAGCCAAAGCTCCTTGAGCCCGGTCATGCCCGAGAGCGCGGAGATCGAGGTTATGGAGTTGCCGTCCGCGTCGAGATAGTAGAGTTTTGTCAGTCCGGAGAGCGGGGACAGGTCGGAAACGCTGTTGTTCCAGATACAGAGCCACTCCAGCTCGCTCAGTCCGGAGAGCGGTGCGAGCGAGCTTATGCTGTTGTCCCGCAGATCCAGCTTTTTGAGCTTTTCGCACTTTGCCAGATCCGATATATCCGTTATGCCGAGGCCGCTGAGGTCCAGCTCCTCAACGTCGCTGTTGAAGGTAACACCGCCGAGCGTTATCTCCTCGACGTCCTCGATGGTGTCGTCGCAGAAGATCTTGCAGTCGGGCAGCGCCTCCTGCAGTTCCTCCAGCTCCTTGCCGGTGAGCTCGATATCCTTGATGCTCAGTGTGCGCAGCCCAGTCATCGAATACAGTGGCGTGAAATTTTCGATCGGGTTCCCGTTGAGATACAGCGTCTTGAGGTTCGAAAGCGTCTTGAGCGGGTTGAGGTTTGAGATGTTGTTGTTCGACAGGTCCAGTGTCACGAGCGTATTCAGGGAGCTGAGGGCAGAGACGGAACTGATGCTGTTGTTGGAAAGAGTCAGCCCCTCCAGCCTTTCAAACTGTGAAAGGACCTCGATGTCGCTGTCCGTGAGGTCCCGCCCGTCGAGCGAGAGCGCCGTAAGATCCAGCGCGTAATCGGTTCCCGCGATGTTGACGCTGCCCTCGGCCTCCGCCTGGTCGCGCTTTGCGGCCTTGAGCTCCTCGATGCGCGCGGAGAGCTTATCGCTGCCAAGCATGGAATAGCCTATGTAAAGGGTCTCGAGCGCGGAATCTATATCGTCCATACCGTCGATATAAATGTTCGCCAGGAGAAGATATGCCTCCTCGGTCTTGTCATACTCCAGCGCGCGCAGCGCCATCGTCTCAGCCTCCTGCCAATCGCCGGCATTATAGGCGGCGGACGCCTGTTCGAAGTATTTGTCGTATTTATTGCCCCGCACGCAGGAGCGCAGCCCCGCGACGCAGAGGATAATAACGATAAGCACAAGCGCCGCGGCGCCGACCATGATGAGTATTCTTTTCTTTGTATCACCGCTATTGCCATGCATACGCGGATTCTCCCTTTTACAATATTTATATT
>CAZIHY010000115.1:0-4882 GCA_964539115.1 uncultured Oscillospiraceae bacterium | reverse complement strand
AATGACTGTAAAGATTTGGAGGAGTATTTCCTTGATAAGCAAAATTTATGAGCTTTTAACGCAACTGGGAGTCACCGCAAATTACACCGGCTATTACCACACAGCATATGCTGTGAATCTCGCTATCGAGTCTCCGAGCCGGCTTTTGCTCGTGACCAAACATCTTTATCCCGATGTTGCAAAACATTTCTCTACGACCTCACTATGCGTGGAGCGCAACATACGCACCGTTGTTGAGGTGGCATGGGACCGCCATCCTGAGATGCTCACTGAGTTGGCAAAGTATGATCTCCTAACGCGGCCCTCAGCGTCCCAATTTATCGCCATCCTCGCAGCCGCCGTTTCATCCGCGGCGCCTGTGTGCTAAAAAAACACCCGGCAGCAAAGTAATTGCAGCCGGGTGTATAAATATTTCAGCCGTATAGATATGTAATCCGGTCAATACAGCATGGAGCGCTGTTATCAACCGTTCACTATCTTCAGTCCGTGCTCTTTCAGCGCCTGCTGAATCTGCTGTATGTGCTCGAAATTTCTCGTTTCAAGCTCAAGACGCAAATAACAGCCGTTGATATCGCTGCCAGCATTGGCATGCTCATGGTGCACGGATATGACATTTCCGCCTAACTCCGCTATCGTACGCGCAACACTCAGAAGCTGTCCGGGCTTGTCCACGAGCTCGATCGTGAGCTGGCAGTTTCTTCCGCTCATGAGCAAGCCGCGCTCTATAACGCGGGAGAGTATCGTAACGTCGATATTGCCGCCCGAGAGAACACACACGGTCTTTTTGCCCTTTATCGGGAGCTTGTTGAACATGGCCGCCGCGACCGCCGCAGCTCCCGCGCCCTCGGTAACAAGCTTCTGCTGCTCCATGAGCGCGAGTATGGCCGCCGAAATCTCGTCATCCGTGACGGTCACTATCTCGTCAACACAGGTAGAGCATATCTCATAGGTCAGATCGCCCGGGCGCTTGACCGCGATGCCGTCAGCTATCGTGGAAACGCTGTCAAGGCTTCCGATCTCTCCGTTTTCACGTGACATATACATGCTGGGTGCGCCGGCCGCCTGAACTCCGTAGACCTTTATCCGCGGGTCAAGCGCCTTGATCGTAAAGGCTATTCCGGAGATCAGTCCTCCGCCGCCTATCGGAACGATGACGGCGTCAATGTCCTTGAGCTGGTCGCAGAGCTCGAGCGCTATCGTGCCCTGGCCTGCTATGACGGCCTCGTCGTCAAATGGGTGGATGAAAGTATAGCCCTTTTCGTCGCGCAGCTTCAGCGCATAGGCATAGGCGTCATCATATACGCCGTCGACCAAACAGACCTCCGCACCATAGCTCTTTGTTGCCTCGACCTTGGAGATGGGCGCGCTGTCGGGAAGGCAGATCACGGATTTGATGCCGTTTTTCTGCGCCGCGAGCGCTACGCCCTGAGCGTGGTTGCCCGCGGAACAGGCAACGACTCCGCAGGTCTTCTCCTCCGGCGTCAGCAAGCTCATCTTATAATATGCTCCGCGGACCTTGAACGAGCCGGTTATCTGCAGGTTCTCGGTTTTGAGCCAGATCTCGCTCTCCTTATTTATGTTCGGCGCCATGATAACGTCTGTTTTACGGATAACGTCCTTCAGGACATAATTGGCATGGTATACCTTATCAAGTGTAAGCATTATTTCAGATCCTTTAGATTTTGTTCCGCCAGAAGCCTGTCTGTATACTGCTCGGCGCACCTGGCCGATCTTCCGCCCTTTTCAAGCGCGAATACCTCCGCCCCGCTCTCGAGTTCATCCGTGGGCAGCTCTATCCCCTTGCTACCGGCAAGGCCTCTGACGATTTCAAGATATTCCGCCTTGCCCGGCGTCGAATACAGCACAGTCAGGCCAAAACGCTCCGACAGCGACATCTGTTCCTGGATCGTATCCCGACGGTGTATGTCGTCCCCATCCCTGTCGGAAAAACTCTCCCTGACGAGATGGCGGCGGTTGCTGGTTGCATATATCGCCGTGTTTTCAGCCCGCGCGGAGCCGGAACCCTCGAGTATTGCCTTCAGGCTGCCAAAGGAGTCATCGTCCGCCGATAAGGACAGATCGTCGATGAAAATGATGAATTTAAGCGGGTTCCCGCTCAACTCTGCCATCACATCCGGCAGCTCACGCAGCTGGTCCTTTCTCATCTCGACAAGCCGAAGGCCCTCACCCGCAAATAGGTTGGCTACCGCTTTTACAGTTGTAGATTTGCCCGTGCCGGCATCCCCATAGAGCAATACGTTAGCCGCGGGAAGTCCTCGAAGCAGCGCGCGGGTGTTGTCAATGACCTGCTGACGCTGGCGCGAATAGCCAATGAGTTCGCCGGCGGTCACACGGTCCGGCGAATTCACAGGCACGATCTTTCCGCCGCGCAGGGCAAACATTGTGTGGCGCGCATAAATCCCGTAGCCGTTTTTGGACAGGTCCTTCATTCTCCGCATATATTCCTCCGCGAAGTCAATTTCCGTCGTCTCAAAGCCGGGCAGAAAGCCGTCATAGTTCAGCGCCGCACACAGCTCGTCCGGACGCAGGGCAGCAACCATACCAAGGGTTTCCAGTTCGTTTGCAACGCACTGACGCAAAACCTCCGGCACTGCTTTTCCCTGAGCGGCAAGCCGGACATAAATGTTATCGTCGCCCACTGCGGAGTCCAGAAGCAGTTTTGAAAGGTCGAAGCCGTCGCGATAGACGGCTCCGACAAAATCACAGTAATCGCGCACATCCCCTGTTTCCAGAAGCCGGCGCAAAGAGGCGAGCGGCTCTTCCCGCGACAGTGAGCGGAACACCACCATGGAGTCGAGCCGTGCCCGCAGGTTTTCAAGTTCGCCCGTCATGGCGTTTCCTCCATCACTCGAGAATAGCACCCTTTGCTGCGGAGGCAACATGCTTTGCATATCTGGCGAGATAGCCGGTCGTTATCTTCGGCGGCGGGCATACCCACGCGCTGCGTCTTGCCTCGAGCGTAGCCTCGTCTACCAGAAGCTCTATTGAACAGGAGGGTATGTCGATCGCGATGAGGTCGCCTTCCTCGACAAGGGCTATATTGCCGCCCTGCGCGGCCTCGGGGCAGACATGGCCTATCGAAGCACCGCGCGTCGCGCCGGAAAAACGTCCGTCAGTTATGAGAGCGACGTCCTTATCAAGTCCCATGCCCGCAATGGCGGAGGTGGGGTTGAGCATCTCGCGCATACCGGGGCCCCCTTTGGGTCCTTCGTAACGGATCACGACTACGTCTCCCGCTACGATCTTACCGGCGTATATCGCTGCTATTGCGTCGTCCTCGGAATCGAACACGCGGGCGGGGCCCGTGTGTTTCATCATCTCTGGCGCGACGGCGCTGCGCTTGACAACACAGCCCTCGGGCGCGAGATTTCCCTTCAGAACGGCGATACCGCCATCGGGAGAATAGGGGTTGTCTATCGGACGGATAAGGTTCTCGTCGCGATTTACGGCCCCCGCAAGGTTTTCCGCCATCGTCTTGCCGGTGCATGTCATCACACTGGTATCGAGAAGGTCCTTTTTCGTAAGTTCCATCATGACGGCGTAAACGCCGCCGGCTCTGTCCAGATCCTCCATATAGGTATCTCCCGCAGGAGCGAGGTGGCAGAGGTTGGGTGTGCGGCTCGAGATCTCGTTCGACTCGTCCAGATCAAGCTCTATCCCACACTCATGGGCGATCGCGGGCAGATGCAGCATCGTGTTGGTCGAGCAGCCGAGCGCCATATCGACGGTGTCGGCATTGCGGAAGGCCGCCTCGGTCATGATGTCACGCGGGCGGATATCCTTCTCAACAAGCTCCATTATCTGCATTCCCGCGTGCTTTGCAAGGCGCAGGCGTGCGGAATATACAGCGGGGATCGTGCCGTTGCCGGGCAAGGCCATGCCTATCGCCTCGGTCAGGCAGTTCATGGAGTTCGCGGTGTACATTCCGGAGCAGGAGCCACAGGTGGGGCAGGCGTTTTCTTCATAGGTCTCAACTCCGGACTCGTCGAGCTTTCCGGCATAGAACGAGCCAACGGCCTCGAACATATGGCTCAGGCAGGTACGTCTGCCGTCCGGAAGATGTCCCGCAAGCATCGGACCGCCGGAGCAGAAAATCGTCGGTATATTGACGCGCGCCGCGGCCATCAGAAGTCCCGGAACATTCTTGTCACAATTCGGTATCATAACAAGGCCGTCGAACTGATGGGCGATAGCCATAGCCTCGGTGGAGTCGGCTATAAGGTCGCGCGTGACGAGCGAGTATTTCATGCCTGTGTGGCCCATCGCGATACCGTCGCAGACGGCGATCGCCGGAAACTCAACGGGCGTTCCGCCGGCCGCACGGACGCCAGCCTTGACCGCCTCGGCGATCTTGTCCAGATTCATATGGCCGGGAACTATCTCATTATAGGAGCAGACTACGCCAATAAGCGGGCGCTCCAGCTCCTCCTTGGTATACCCAAGAGCATAGAACAGCGATCGGTTCGGAGCCGCGGGTATTCCCTTTTTGACGTTATGGCTGTTCATACAAACTCCTCCGTCAGTTGCTGGCGGTATCGGGATCGGTATCCTCGCCCCAGAGCATGTTGCGGCGGAGCTCAGCTCCGACCTGCTCCATCTGATGCTTTGCGAGCATGCGGCGGGAAGCATTGAAGAAGGTGCGGCCATTCTTGTTCTCTGCGATCCACTGGCCGGCAAACTTACCGTTCTGGATGTCAGTCAGGACAGCCTTCATGTTCTTTTTGGTCTCCTCATAGGGCAGCACACGCGGACCGGAAACATATTCGCCGTATTCGGCAGTGTCAGAAATGGAGTAATTCATCATTGCAACGCCGCCCTTATTGATAAGGTCGATGATGAGCTTCATCTCGTGGATGCACTC
>CAZIHY010000114.1:0-4887 GCA_964539115.1 uncultured Oscillospiraceae bacterium | reverse complement strand
GAATGTTACAGAAAATTAACTCTTTAATGTGTCCATTTTTCTTGACAAGTTTCATTTAAGGTACGCGGCGGATCGCCGCGTGATTGAAATCATTTCGTTCCCGAAAGGGGAAAGCAATGGATTTAGGTGTTGCTCTCGCTCCCAAAATATTGATTTATAAATTTCGGGCGGGGCAGAAAGTACGATATTTGCTTTCTGTCCCGCGTAAACGAGCCTATTCAGTTCATGGCGCGAACCGCGCCATACCGCAATTATTCATTATTCATTCTTCACTATTCACTATTCATTTATAAAAT
The DNA here is from genome assembly GCA_964539115.1 of uncultured Oscillospiraceae bacterium. Classification (GTDB taxonomy): domain Bacteria; phylum Bacillota; class Clostridia; order Oscillospirales; family Oscillospiraceae; genus CAKSXP01. The sequence goes on along the minus strand of CAZIHY010000114.1, from coordinate 4,591 downwards.
AATTTCAGTTTGCGGTATACAGCTGCCTATACGGGTTTGCGCTGTTGGGGGTGAGGACGATATAATGCCGGTCCATCAGTTCGTCGGTCTTATAGCCAAAGGCATTGGCAAACTGCTCGATGTAAGGACGGATCGATTCCATATCCTCTTTTGCGGCATCCTTCCAGCAAACCTGGGAGGGAAGATCTTTCGGAGGCTCTTTGCAGCAGAGGAAAATCCGTCCGCCGTGCATACCGGTGCCGCAGAAATACCCAACCGGTGCTTCGTCGCCGCCGCCGATGTTCAGGACAACGATCAGCCCGCCCGCCTGGTATTCGCCGAGGAAAGAACCGGCCTTGCCGCCGACCATCAGGACAGGAACCTTGTCCTGGTACTCTTTCATGTGGATGCCGGCGCGATAGCCGGTATCGCCTTTGACGAGGATATGGCCGCCGCGCATGGCGTAGCCGGTGGCATCACCGGCAGAGCCGTGGATGCAGATCATGCCGTCGTTCATGGTGTCGGCGGTCGCGTCCTGGGCGTTGCCGTACACGCTGATGTTGGAGCCGTCCATATAGGCGGCCAAAGCGTTGCCGGGCGTGCCGTGGATGGTGATACTTTTACCGGAAAGGCCTGCGCCGATATAGCGCTGGCCGATGCAGTCCTCAATGATGATATCGCGGTCAGAGGTGTTCCGGATTTTCTCATTCAGTTCTTGGTAGTCTAAGGCTTTTGCGTTGATGATCATATCTGACACTTCCTCCCGTTTTAGTGCGCCCGGGACAGCATTTTTTCGCGGTCGCTCCGCGAGAATGCCATCAGCTGGGGCTTTTTCTTAATCAGTTCAAAGTCAACCGAAGAAATTGGGCGCCGGTCGCGGATCATGGCGGTGTAGATACCGGCTCTCTCGACGTTACCAATCAGGATGAAGCCGTGGAGGGTATCGTCCTTTACGGCAAAGAGCTTGTAGTTTTCGCCGTCAGACTCGACGCTCACCTCGCCGTCGTAGCTACCGGCCGTCAGCATATGAAGGCCGAAGAACCCGATGGCGTTGAGCGGGATTGCGTTATCGTAGACCATGTCGCCGCCGGCCATATTGACGCCGGCAGTCTCGCCCTGCAGGTAGGCGTTGGGGAGAAGGGCCAAAATGCGGGTCCCGTCGATGGTGATATCGTGACATTCGGTGCAGTCGCCGCCCGCATAGACATCCGGCAGGGAAGTAGCGCTCTTTTCGTCGACCGTAATGCCGCGGCCAACCTTTCCGCCGGCCTCCGCGACCAAAGCGGTATTCGGTCGCACGCCGACACAGACACACAGCACATCAAACGGGATTTCTTTACCGCTTTTCAGGACAGCGGTATCGGCGGTGAATTTTGCCGCCGCGTCCCCCAGAATAAAATGAATCTGGGAATGGGATTCAATATGCTTCTGAACGAGTGCTGCCGGTTCCGCTTCCAGGATGGAGGGGAGGATGTGATCAGCCATATCGACGACCGTAATGCTTCCGGCTTTATCGGAAATCCCCTCGGCGCATTTAAGGCCAATGAGCCCCGCGCCCATAATCAGAACCCGGCTGTCCTTTGTGAGAGAAGCGTCCAAGGCGTGCGCGTCATCGAGCTTCATAAAGGAGAATTTTTTCTCGACTTTATCCAGGTCCTCAATGGGCGGCACAAACGGACGGGAGCCGGTGGCGACCATCAGCTTATCATAAGGGACTGTCTCGCCGCTTTCGAGCAAGACAGTCTTCGCCTTCGGGTCAATGCCCACAACCGTCTTTCCCAGCATCGTTTCAACGCCGTTATCCGCGTAAAAAGAATCCGGGCGGTATTTCATCCGCTTCTCATCCGTCTTGCCGTACAGCAGGTAGGAGATAAGCGGGCGCGAATAGGTATGGTACGGTTCCGAAGCGATCAGGGTGATCGGGGAAACCTGGTCAATCTGACGGATACCTTCGACACAGCCGATTGCTGCGGCGGAGTTCCCAATAATCACATATTTCATCCAAATTCAATCCTTTCTACCAGCCTTTTGAAAGAAGGCTCGTTGTCCTTTGGACAACTGCGAAAACTTTCCTGTTCACCGCGACCGTGTCTCACGCGGGGTAGCGCATGAGACTGTTCGACAACCTGTTTTGCCGTTTATTTTCCGCAGGAAAACGTCCGCACGCCATATGCGGGCGCGGCAAAACGAGGCTCAAAGAGGGCGTCGCCGTCTTCGATACGGAATTCCACGCGGGATTCGTATCATACCACATCTCAAGTAAAACTGCTTGGTATGTCTATTTGTGTGGATATATACAGCTTGAAGGAAGAAAAGAGTATCGTCAAAATCAAAATACAGCCCAATGTTCTAAAGAGGAGCTGTATATAACCAATCTGTCCGGTGCCTTATTGAAACAAAGTCATCGTAAACTCGGTTGTCGGTACATAACCGATAACACGAACACAGTAAGAAGCTATAAAGAGAGAACCGTTTTCTCGCTAACTGCCCGGCGCGTTCGCCTATGCTATGTTTTTCTCAAACGAGGCCGTCGGTACGCGGCCGACCCACGCGAACAGAAAAGTTTTGCCCCGCTTTTTCAAAAGCGGGAAGCTCTTATCGTTCCTCGTAAACGATGGCTTGGTTGGGGCAGCCTTGGACGCAGGCGGGAGCGTCGACGGAGTTGTTCATGCAAAGCTCGCATTTCTGGACGACGCCTCCGTCGCTGGGCATAATGCATCCGTACGGACAGGAGAGGATGCAGGTATAACAGCCGACGCATTTGTCCCTGTTGAACATAATCACGCCGTCTTCCCGGGTCAGAGCGCCGGTGATGCAGCTTTTGATGCAGATCGGGTTGTCGCAATGGCGGCAGGAAACCGCAAAGCAGATCCCGTTTTCCTCCTCGATCCGAATACGGGGATTGATTCGGACATCCTTCAGAGCCTTTACCATATCGTTCTCGCCGGAGTTGGCAAAAGCGCAGTTATACTCGCATAGATGGCACCCCAGGCACCACTTTTCATTGACGTATATTCGTTTCATAGAAATCCCTGCCTCTATAATTTACGCGTATTTTGGAAACGGGGCCGGCGCTTCTTTATTTATACTGGCCCGCGTTCCTATTCTGTTTTTAGATGCGCTTTGGTTTACCGGATGACAATCTGGTCCCTTTCAGCGCCGACCGAGATGTATTTGATCTTGCAGCCGACAGCCAGTTCCAGATAAGAGACATAATTCTGCGCCGCCGCGGGCAGGTCTTCCCACTTGCGGGCGGAGGTAATGTCGCAGTGCCATGCGGGGAGATACTCAACAACGGGTTTTGCGCGGTTCAAGGCCTCGCCCATGGGGAAATAGTCGATCAGATGACCGTCCAGTTCGTAATGGGTGACGACCGGGATCTTATCCATGTAGTCGAGGACGTCTAAGAGGGTCAGCGCCAGCTCGTCAGCGCCCTGGCACTTTACGCCGAACCGTGAAGCGACCAGGTCGATCGGGCCGACCCTTCTGGGCCTGCCGGTGGCGGCACCGTATTCATGACCCGCCTCACGCAGTTCATGCTTTTCCTCCTCAGTCATCGCCTGCTCGGCCGCAAAGGGGCCTTCGCCGACGCAGGAGGAATAGGCTTTCATGATGCCGATGGATTTGTCCAGCTTATGTCCGGGAAGGCCTGCGCCAATGGGAGCGTAGGCACCGATAACGTTGGAAGAAGTGGTCATCGGATAGATGCCGTAGTCGACGTCGCGCAGAGCACCCAGCTGAGCCTCGAACAGGATCTTCTTGCCCTCTCGGTCGGCCTTATCCAGATACTCGCCGATATCGCAGATATACGGCCCTAAGATCTCCGCATATTTCTGGAGCCATGCGAAAAGCTCGTCAAAATCCAAAGGGTCGCAGCCGTAGATGCTGGTCAGTGTCAGGCTCTTCCACTCGACGATCGTGCGGAAGCGTTCCTTGACGTCCTCCAGATGGAGCAGGTCGCCCATACGGAGAGTCTTTTTCATATATTTGTCGCCGTAAACATAGGCGATACCGCGCAGGGTGGAGCCAAATTTAGCGGCGCCCAGACGCTCTTCTTCCAGCTTATCCTGCTGGACATGATAGGGCATACAGATGGTGGCGCGGTTGCTGATTTTCAGGTGCTCCGGGTCGATCTCGATTCCCTGCTCCCGCAGCGCGCGGATCTCTTTGTCCAGGTGGGCAAGGTCGATAACCATGCCGTTGCCCATGACACAAGTGACATCCGGACGGAGGATACCGGAGGGCAAAAGGTTCAGTACAAACTTGCCGCGGGCGTTTTTGACGGTGTGGCCCGCGTTGTTGCCGCCCTGATAACGGCAGACAATATCGTAATCCTTGGAAATCAGGTCGACCATACGTCCTTTGCCTTCGTCGCCCCAGTTGATGCCGGTGATTGCAGTTAACATTGTGAAGTTCCTTTCCTGACTCAAAATCTTTGCTGGGAATGTGATTCAATCCCACCATGCGGGTATCTGAACGGCGCCGTCTCTATCTGTGGGCACAGCACGATACATTACCATGTTAAGCTATTTTGTGCCAGTTGTCAAGGTTTATGAGCACGGCAACAGCATTTACTTTTGAGAAGAAAGGAAACGATCAAGAGCGGAGTTAT
>CAZIHY010000113.1:0-5186 GCA_964539115.1 uncultured Oscillospiraceae bacterium | reverse complement strand
TTTTTTGTTTTGTCAGCGATAAATCATATACCCTGGGAGAGCATGGCGGAGGCGACCTTCAGGAAGCCGGCGACGTTAGCGCCGACGACCATGTTGCCGGGCTGGCCGACCTCGACAGATGCGTCATAGGCGTTGTGGAAAATAGCCTTCATGATGTCCTGCAGCTTCTCGTCAACTTCCTCGAAGGTCCAGGACATACGGATGCTGTTCTGGGTCATCTCAAGGCCGGAAGTGGCGACGCCGCCCGCGTTGGAAGCCTTGCCCGGGCTGAACAGGAGGCCGGCCTCCTGGATCATCGCGGTGGCCTCGAGTGTGCAGGGCATGTTAGCGCCCTCGAAAACGCCGATCGCGCCGTTGTCGATTATCAGTTTTGCCTCTGCGACGTCTATTTCGTTCTGGGTCGCACAGGGCAGGCAGATATCGCCCTTAACGCTCCAGATGTTGCGGCAACCCTCGTGATACTCAGCACCCTTGACTTCGTCAGCATAGACGCTGATGCGGGCGCGGCGGTTCTGCTTTATATCGAACAGGACCTCGAGGTTTATGCCGTTGGGATCGTAAATATAGCCGTTGGAGTCGCTCATCGCGACGACCTTTCCGCCGAGCTGGGTGGCCTTCTCAGCGGCATACTGGGCAACGTTGCCGGAGCCGGAGACGACGACGGTCTTGCCCTCGAAGCTGTCATTTCTGACGCACTTGAGCATCTCCTGGGCAAAGTAGCACAGGCCGTAGCCGGTGGCCTCGGTGCGGGCGAGGGAGCCGCCAAAGGGAATGCCCTTGCCGGTCAGGGTCGCGCCCTCAAACTGGTTGACGATGCGCTTGTACTGGCCGAACAGATAACCGACCTCACGGCCGCCGACACCGATGTCTCCAGCGGGAATGTCAGTAAACTGGCCGATATGGCGGTACAGCTCGGTCATGAAGCTCTGGCAGAAGCGCATGATCTCGCCGTCAGACTTGCCCTTGGGGTCAAAGTCGGAGCCGCCCTTGCCGCCGCCCATGGGGAGGGTTGTCAGGCTGTTTTTGAGGACCTGCTCGAAACCGAGGAATTTTATAACGGAGGAGTTAACGGAGGGATGGAAACGCAGGCCGCCCTTGTAGGGGCCGATAGCGGAGTTGTACTGAACGCGGAAGCCGCGGTTTACCTGGACCTTGCCGTTGTCGTCTACCCAGGGAACACGGAACTGGATAAAACGCTCGGGCTCGACAAAGCGCTCGAGCACGCCGTTTTCCTCGTACTCGGGGTGCTTTTCGACTATCGTCTCAAGGCTCTCGAGGACTTCCTGGACCGCCTGAAGGAATTCGGGTTCGTTTGCGTTGCGGGCGAGGACCCCGTCATATACGCGCTGAAGGTAGCTGTTAGTTATCATTGTTTTTCCTCCATATGTGAATATTTTACAGTTTTAATTGCTTAAATCGTGTGATTATATTCTAAACTTCACAACAGCAATATGCAATTGGAGGCTATTAAAAATTCATGATAAATTTAAGGGCAAAATTAGTGCAAGCCTACAAAAATATTGTATTGTGGAAATAAAACAAGAGATGTAAAGATGGGCGTTTATTCATTATAAGGACGAATTAGCGGGAAAATGCAAGTTTTCCGTCATGTATCCAAGTGTTGGCGGATGGGCTTTTATTTTGAGGCTGTCAGAACAGCGGAAGCTCCGGACGCTTTTTAAGCAGGACCTTGCCGAAGCAGCATATCGTTACCCCGGAGTCCGCGGGGATAGTGACATCCGCATCCCGGCGTTCGCGGTTTATTGAGAAGAGATATACGTTCCCGAGACTATCCTGGCAGAACTGCTTGCACTTCATGTCGCCGTCGACGAAAAATAGCCCGACCTCGCCGTCGCGCAGTATCTCACCGCGCTTTACAAGCACGGTAGAACCGTCCGGAATGACGGGCTCCATGCTGTCACCGCTGATGCGGGCGGCAAAATCCGCGCCGGAGTCCACGGGGACTTCGTATTCCTCATAGTCGTCGCCCAGCGCTGGAGAGGCATATCCTGCAGCTGCAGGCGTGTAGTAGAGCGGGATGATCTTAGTTTGCTTTTCAGGCTGCGGCAGGGCGGAATTGACCCGCTCAAGCTCCGAGCTGATAACGAGCTTTGCCGTGCGTTTTCCATGCTCGTCCAGCGCACGGAATTCCGACAGCAATGCCATTTCCTCGCCGCTGGGAAGCGCCGATTTGGTATTCCTGTCATAGAATACTTCTACAGGAACCATCAACTCGTCACAGATGCGCAGGAGCAGGTCGAAGCTGATCTTCATATTGTCGCGGCTGATTATGCTGTAAAGCGTCTGGGGGCTTGTTTCACTTCGGCGCGCAAGCTCGCTGACCGTCATCCCGCGCTCGTCCAGCAGCTTTTTGAGCATGGTTCCGATCATAGAATGTACACTCCCTTTCTCTATTTTATTAAATATATCATAGGTTTCATAATGAGTCAACAAAATCTTTAGGCAAATGCGTAAGAAATTGCTTGACAAATTCTGCGAACGCATATATCATTGAAACGTAAAGACGCAAATGCATAAAGGAGAGGGCGGGATATGTACAGAAATTGTGAAGAGATGCCGGAGATAGGACGTGTGCTGAAGGACGGAGTGCCGAACCGCGGAAAAGGACCGCGATGCGAAGAATGCGGCGCGGCGCTGGAGTCCGGTGAACGGGCTTTTTCATGGGCAGGTGTGAGAGGAAGGATGGTTGTGGTCTGTGAGGACTGCTTCCGCGGCTTTTTCGACGGGCTCAGCCTCGACGAAAAGGCCGCGCTGGCCGGCTCTGAGACTATCGTAATCGGAAAAGGAGCGTGACACTACGGAAATTGAGATAAATTACACCACAAAATCGGATGGATGGAATAATGGAGCACTTGTCCCCCGGGGGATAATCCTGCATTCAACGGCATGGCCCGGGAAGGACGCGCAGTATATACGGGATTATTTTGACGCGCCGAACCGCGGCGCGAGTATACACGCGGCGGTCGACGACCACAAAGTCATACAATGTCTGCCGTGGACAAAAAAGGCGGGACATGTTGGGCGTGGGAGCCTGGGCACCATGAATTCAACGCACATTGGTGTTGAGATGTGTGAGCCGACAGGGCTTACTTATGACAGCACCGGCGGCGTTATCACATCATATGACCCGCCCGCGGGGTATTTTGAAGCTGTCTGGAACAACTCGGTCGAGCTCTTCGCGATGCTTTGCAGCATGTTTGAACTTGACCCGATGGCCGATGGCGTTATTCTCTCCCATGCGGAGGCGCATGCACGCGGCTATGGCGATAACCATGCCGATACGGGACATTGGTTCCGTTGGGAGAATGTTACGATGGATGATTTTCGCGCGGCCGTTCGGGACGCGCTGGGAGAGGGGAACGAAGAGATGAGCTATGAGCAATTTGTCGAGTATATGAACAGGTACATGTCAGAAACAGTGGCCGGCGAGCCGAGCGCATGGGCAAAGGAGGCCGCCGAAAAGGCTGTCGAAAAAGGTATCGTATTGGGTGACGGCAACGGCGCCTACAATTGGCAGAGGCCGCTCACACGCGAGGCCTATGCCGTAATGCAGGATAGAGCGGGGCTGCTGTGACGGTAAATGTCAAATGGCTTTCCGTTGGACAAGGGATCTTAAGGCACATATGAAAAAATTCGCGGAGATCCACAAAACGGGATCTCCGCGAAAATAAAAGCGGACGCCTTATTACATAGAGACGGTAACGAACTTGAAGATGAAGAGAATGGCGATTATGGTCACAACAATGTCGCGCTTGGAGTATTTCCCTGCAAAGAGCGTAAGAATGACGTAAGCGATCGAGCCGATACCGATGCCGTTGGAGATGGAATAGGTCATAGGCATCATGATAAGTGTCAGGAAGGCGGGAACTGCGCTGCGGAAATCGTTCATGTCGACCTTTGCGAAGCTCTTGAGCATAAGGACTCCGACAAAGATGAGCGCCGGAGCGGTCGCGCAGGAGGGAATGATGCTCGCAAACGGGCTCAGGAACAGGCAGACGGCGAAGCATGCGGCTGTCACAAGGCTTGCAAGGCCCGTTCTCGCGCCGGCGGCAACGCCGGAGGCGGACTCGACGAAGGTGGTGCAGGTGGAGGTGCCGAGAACGGCGCCGGACACAGTGCCGATCGAGTCGCAGAGCATGCACTTGTCAACGTCGATGGGATCGCCGTTTTCGTCGAGCATTCCGGCCTCGGCTGCAGTACCGTAGAGGGTGCCGACGGTGTCGAACATGTCGACGAGGCAGAAGGAAATTATCAGGACGATCGCTGAAAAGATCCCGCCGACATAGGGTGAGAGGAAGGCGTTATACCATGCGTCGCCCTTGAACAGGCCGAGGAAGCCGATCTCGCCGAAGTCACGGAAGGATTGACCGATCTGGCTCAGGTCGAAGGACGGAAGCTGCCAGGTCATCAGGTAGTACAAAACGGTGCTGGCGAGGATGCCGAGAATGACGGCGCCTTTGAGCCTGTAGTAGGAGAAAATGCCGATTATGAGAAGACCGATCAGGGAGACAAGCGCAGGCGCGCACTCGGCAAGGGCATTGGCGGCGGTAAAGCCGTCCGTTCCGACCTTGGCGATAATGCTGTGGAAATCGAAAAACTGGAGCAGTGTGTACTGGTTGGTCTGTATGATGCCGGCGTTCTGAAAACCAATGAAGGCGATGAACAGCCCGATGCCTGCGGGGATCGCCAGCTTGAGGGCGTCAGGCATTGCCTTTGCGATATAGCTGCGCAGGCCGGTGGCGGAGAGTATCAGGAAAACGATTCCGGACAGGAAAATGATCACCAGACCGGACTGGTAGCCCGCGATGACATCCGTGCCGGAGAAGAATGCGGCAGATACAAAGCAGGTGCAGAAGAAGGCGTTCAGGCCCATGCCGCAGGCCTGTGCAAAGGGCATGCGCGCATACAGCGCCATTAGCAGCGTACCGACGATCGCGACGAGGATGGAGGCAATATACACCGCGTTCCAGATCTGGCCCATAGCCTCGGCCAGCGCGCCGAGTTCAACAAGCCAGCCTGCAGCTCCGCCTGCGGCGACTTGCGTGGGGTTGACGAACAGGATGTAAGCCATCGCAAAGAACGTCGTAAGACCGCCGATTATCTCTACCCTTACACTCGATCCGCGCTCGCGGATACTGAAAAACTTGTCCATTTGCATTGCTCCT
>CAZIHY010000112.1:0-5224 GCA_964539115.1 uncultured Oscillospiraceae bacterium | reverse complement strand
CTATTTCTTCCCAAGGGTTATTCATATCTTCTCACCACCAATCTCCAATTTTCCAACTTCTTAGACATACATATTATACCACTCATATATGAGTTTTCAACTATTTTCATTCCGTTGTAGCGAACAATAGCAGCGGCAGCCATCCTCGTCAACGGTCAAGATGAACGGGCTTCGCCCGCCGTTGACAAATCTGTCCCTGCTGGCAGACAAGAGAGCGAAAGCGATGAGTGCTTTCGCCCTCGAATTGTTGTTTTAAGTGTCTTATTCTGCAAAAAAGTCAGTATCCACAAGGTTTTTTTACAGTATAACACTTTCTGATACCCCAAAATTCAAATACTTTTTTTAATATCATATTTTGACGATTGATTTGTCTTTACGGAGTGGATCCCTCTAATGCAGAAAATGCAGCTGCATCAGGGGGATTCTTTTTTATTGTTTCAGCATTAAAACTCTTATAAGTATGCCGTTTAATTATGGTTACAGTCCAAAAAATCACTTTACAAATGGCATGTCATATTGTAGAATAGCTGTAATAATATACAAAGATTATTAATTTAGCAAAATAAAATTGTATAAAATAACGATTGGCGCTTTGCGGCGCATCGAGTCAGAACCGGAAGAGAAAGTCATGAAAGCGCCGCATGGCCCATATCATATAGAGATATGGGCTCTTCGTCTGTATATGGCGAAAATACAGCGGCCTTGATGCTGATATGTCAGCCTGGGTGTAAGGCTGTATGATCGCAAAGGACGATGAAACAGTAAGGAAAGTTAAAAATATTTAGAAAGGATGAAGAATGGTGAAAAAACGCATGTTGGTTCTGACCCTCGCGCTGCTTATGATTCTCAGCCTGTTTGCCGGCTGCGGATCGAAGTCTGATCCGGCGGAGGAGTCAACGGAAGCTCCAACGGCAGAGGACGCACCGCCCACGGAAAATGTGGACGAGCCTGAAACGCCCGAGGACGATGAGGTGGCAGATGCTCCTGAGGAAAGCATTTTTCCGCTCGCGGAGACCGCTACCATCACAATGATGGATACCCTGCCGGGGCCTATTGCCCCATACGTTGAGGATATGCACGAGCTGCACTATGTACGTGCGCTTGAAGAGGCCACCAACGTACATGTTGAATACCAGCTTCTCAGCACTGTGGGGGCTGCCGAAAACTTCAAGGTAATGGTGGCCAGCGAAGACTGGCCGAATGTCTGCTATCAGCCGCAGCAGTACTTCAACGGCGGCGCGGTGGAGATGCTCAATGAAGAGTTTGCAATGGAGTTAACGGACCTTATCAATGACTATATGCCAAACTATAAGGCGCTGCTGGAAAACAATGAGGATCTGGATGATTACGCCATTCTTTCAGACGGTTCAATGGCGCTTATCTATGGTCTTTATGACGAGGGATTTCCAAGGACGCAGGGATTGCTGATCCGCGAGGATTTCCTGCAGAAGGTTGGGAAGACTGCTTCCGAGCTCATCACCTATGACGACCTTCATGACGCGCTGCTTGCGGTGAAGACCGAGTTGGGCCTGACCAATGCGATGTGGATGTCCGGATACGATATGATGAACGGCGGCCTGTCGGCGGGCTATGACATCTTTGCATTCAACGGCATGGCGCTCTTCCCGCCGTTTATGAACGTCGACGGAACGATCAAGTACGGTCCTTATGAGGAGAACTACCGTGACTATCTGTATATGCTGAGGGATTGGTATGACGAGGGTCTGATCTCTCCGGACTTCGTAACGATCCAGAATACGAACATGCAGATGTATCCCGAACTCATCGAAACTGTCGGATGCTATTCCGGCGAGGGATCCTGGGCTACCACAGACCGCGACTACTCCGAGAATGAGGAATGGTCGCTGATGGGTATACTCAACCCGGTCAAAGAGGAGGGCGACGTCACCCATATCGCCTTCAACAACGAGCGCATTCATGGCGGCGCAATATGCATTACGACTACGGCCGAAGATCCTGAACTCATTGCCCGGTATTTTGACTTCTGGTTCTCCGAGGAAGGATATTATATCCTAAACTACGGCGGATATGAGGGCGAGACGTACTACTTTGACGACAACGGCGAGCCGCAGTACTGCGAGGAGATATTTGACCTCTGGACCGGAGTCAGCGAATCGTTCAAGCCCTTCATGTTCACGGCCTTCCGCGGCACCTATGTATATGACTGGCGCCGGCAGTTCTACGGCTTTAACCAGAACAGCCTTGACACTATAGATCTCTGGACGACGATGGACAGCTCCTGGATGATCGACGGCAGCGTCTCCATGTCGATTGAGGATGCGGAACTGTATAATTCCCGCTACGGCGATATCATGACCTGTGTACAGGAGAGCTACGTAAAGTTCATTGTCGGCGAAATGTCGCTTGAGAATGACTGGGACAGCTATATTGCAACTCTGGAGCAGATGGGTATCCAGGACTGCATTGACTGCTATCAGAGGGCCATAGACGCCTAAAGATTCATCATCGAGAAAACAATACATATAACAGCGCAGGGAGCTTTTCCTCCCTGCGCTGTTGTTTGGAGATGTTTCAGTTTTTTCTGCGGCTGAAAAGATCGGCAGCACATATGACGATCATGCCGAGCGCAAGCCCGATAAGCAGCCCCATAATGCTGCGTACGCAGGACAGCCAAATGGGAGAACGCGAGTGGCAGAAGGTGTTTACAACGGAGGAAAAGCCGATCGTTGAGATGATTGCAAGCGGCCAGATCCAGCGCCTTGCGCCTGCGCACGCCAGAGCGCAGGCCAACGCCAGACAGGGCCATGCAATAATGAATTCTTTTGTCCTTGGCCGTGTTATAAGTGTCCGCTCAAGCATGTTGCGGAACCGCTGCTCAAGCGTTCCAACTGAGAGCAGTCCGTCTCCTGTACGCATCAGGAAAATTGCAATGACTGCCAAAAGCGCGATTATTAAGATAAATATAATAATTCTTTTGCTGGATAAGATATCTTTCAGCCCTTCCCGGCCGTACAGCTTCAAATAGATGATGGCGGCTGCAAAGCACAGGGGCACTATCTGGCTGAGCTTGACTCCGCGGAAATTCTGCACGGCAAGCATGTATTCGCTCGAGGATTGCAAAGCCGCGACAAAAAATCCGCCGATCAGCGCTATTAAAAATGCGGGAAATATCGTTTTGCAGTAAACGCCCAGTTTTGTGACAAGGACGTCTCCTTTGACGGGCTTCAGCTGAAATGTCACCCAGTACATCGAAAGGCAGGGGAACAGGCAGGCGGCGGCAAGGGAAGGGGCGGCTGTACGCGGCTTTATCCACAATGTCAAAAAGGCAAGTACCACACAAAACAAAAGGAAGAGTCCCTTCCTTATCTTTGTTTTTTCAAATATAGAACTGATAAGCGGAAGGGTTGCGCCGAGTATGCCGAGCAGTACGCCGCAGAGTAGCCACTCATTAGGCTCATATTCGGGGAATACGGAAAACTCCCCGTTTGAGACCGCAAGCCCATGCGGGGCGATGCGCGTGCTGAGGTTTTGTATGACCTCCTCATAGACGGCGCCGTCTGTTATTATTTCTCCGGTCCGCGCGTCGGCAAAGGGCGTCAGCCACACGACGCGGATGTTGCGGTCTGTTACAGCGCGGTAAAGTATGTTTTCGATCTCCTGTGCGCCGTCATAGCCGAGCGCGGCATAGCGCGAAGCGTATTTTTCGATGAGCTTAAAACAGCGCACAGAGCCGCCGGACTCATACTCCACGCCCTCCATAGGTACATAGCTGTATTGATTTTCATCCTCGACGAGCAAAACCGTGCCGTCGAGCGTGGAAGCCCCGTCGAAAAGCCTGAGCGATTTTGGGACATAGCTCAGGCTGTCCACGTCATCCTGCGTCATGACGACGCATACGAGCCGGTTGTCGGCTTCCAGCAGCACGCGCTGCGCACAGAGTATTAGAGCGCAGACCAGCCCGACGACGAGAAGGACCGCAGCGGGAATGTTTTTTCGAATATAATTAAACATAAAACTGTCCTCAAAAAAATCAGGATATGACGTTTGTCATATCCTGATTATCGCTTAATTGGCCAATGTTGTCAAGATTTGAGCTTTACCCAGAGTTCGTCATAGAGGGTCAGCGTATCCTGCGGCAGGTTCATGAAATATTCGCAGTTTGCAAGGATTTCAGCGGAGGGATACATAATATCCTCATACTCAGGCTCAAGAGCGAGGTTTTCGCGCACGCCGTCAACAGCGCTGGTGTAGCCGATGTATTCGGCGTTAGTCGTTGCGGCGTCGACAGAGCACATGAAGTTTATAAAAGCCTCGGCATTCTCGACGTTTTCTGCTGTTTTAAGGATACACATTGCATCCATGAAGCGGTTGGAACCCTCTTTGGGGACGACGAAAGCGAGGTCGGGATTGTTCTCGACCATGGAGAGGTAATCACCGGCGTAGTACGCAGAGACGGCAGCCTCACCGCTTTCCATTTTGTCAAAAATGGCGTCCATCACGAGGCCCTGATATACGCCGGCGGCAGTAGCGTCCGCAATGATCTGGTATGCCTCCTCGATCTCATTTGCGTCGGTCGTGTTCTGGGAATAGCCGAGATACTTGAGGGCCAGGCCGATAGCGTCGCGAGGGTTGTCGATCATGAGGACCTTGCCGCTGTAAGCAGGATCGAACATGATGCTCCAGGAATCAACAGTTTCGGTTACAACGGTGGTGTTGTAGATGATTCCGACAACGCCGCCTGCATAGGGCACGCTGTATTCATTGGTCGGGTCATACTCAGCGTTCTTATATTCGTCTAGAATGTTGGCATAGTTAGGGATGTTATCGAAGTTAAGCGGTCTGAGCATATCCTCGTCGATGAGGCGGCTGACCATATAGTCGGAGGGGATGACAATGTCATAGCTCGAGCCGCCCTGCTTGAGAACGGAGTACATCTGTTCGTTGTTTTCATAGGTGCGGTAGTTGACAGTGATCCCGGTCTGCTTGGTGAACTCGTCAAGCAGAGATTCGTCGATATATTCGCCCCAATTATAGATGTTTACAACACCCTTGCCGTTGTCAGCTTTGTTTCCGCAGCCGGAAAAAACAGAGAGCGCGAGGGCAACGATAACAATGACGGGGATGATTTTTTTCAATTTATATGCTTCCTCCATTATAATAAATAATAAATCATTTTACGCTTTCGGATTGAGCCGAAAGCTTTCTTGCCGCGAGCCTTGCTTTCTTCTCCTGAGAGGCCTCG
>CAZIHY010000111.1:0-5313 GCA_964539115.1 uncultured Oscillospiraceae bacterium | reverse complement strand
TGCGCTAAAAAGATATGGTATTCATGGAAAGTTCATAATTTTTAACCGCATTTTTTGTCGAAGTTGACCTATAATCCGTCAAAATAGCCGTCAGGAGGAGGAAAACCTATGTCCAAACGAGGTGAGAACATCTATAAGAGAAAGGATGGCCGCTGGGAGGGCCGATGTGTCAAGGATCACATAAACGGCAAGGCCAGATATTGTTATGTGTATGCACAGACCTACAACGAAGTCAAAAGGAGGCTTCGAGAAGCGGTGAATCGCTCTCACGATGTGTGCATACCTCAGGTATCCGCACAATTCAGCGCGGTTGCGGATGAATGGCTCAGCGCAAAAACGGCGCAGCTCAAGGAGTCCAGCATTGCAAAGTACAGTAATCTGCTAAATAACCATTTGTTACCAGCCTTTGGAGAGCGTTCCGTGACCTCTATTACCAGCGCAGATATATTCCAATACCGTAATGATCTTCTATGCACGGCAGGTATATCTGATAGTGGGTTATCTCCTAAAAGTGTCGCAAGCATTCTTTCTGTATTAAAGCTCATATTGGCCTATGCCGCACACAAGGGACTTCCTGTTGCGGATATTGGTCAAATTACAGTCAAGCAGCCACAGAAGCCGTTGCGGGTTTTGAGTATAGCCGAACAGAAAACACTTAGCAGATACTTATGCAATAACCTGACATTGAGCAATTTAGGGATACTGGTATGTTTATACACCGGGCTGAGAGTAGGAGAGCTTTGTGCGTTACAATGGAAAAACATCTCCCTGCAAGAGCAATCCATATATGTACGGCAGACAATACAACGTGTCCAGACCCGTACAGGCGATAGTAAAACATCTGTTCTGATTACCAAGCCCAAGAGCAGTTGCTCCATTAGAAGCATTCCGATTTCGGCAGCCCTTCTTCCTCTTCTTGAGCCAATACAAGCATCAGAAGGGAGTTTCTTTCTTACTGGCAGTACTTCCAATTATATTGAACCGCGGACTATGCAAAACCGATTCAAAACAGTTCTGAGAGCTTGCGGAATAGAAGACGCAAATTTTCATGCGCTTCGGCACACCTTCGCAACCAGATGTATCGAATGCGGATTTGATGTAAAGAGCCTCAGCGAAATTTTGGGGCACGCCAGTGTGAATATTACACTGAACCGATATGTCCATCCGTCGATGGAGCTAAAGAGGCAAAACATGAATAAACTCCCGGAATTTATCGCCGTCAAATAAATAGTCGATAAGAGCATCGCTTCTTTGTTTTTCAAGGAAATACCGCTCTTTTTCGCAGAGTAGTTTACTCTGCGAAGGACATATATGGCAGTGTCTAAGCCCAATAGGAATTACCTGCGGCTATTGCCCGCTGCTGCGGGACTGGCTGCTAGATTTATAAACAGGGAATGGAAATACAATGATGAGATTTATGTCATCGGCTTATACGGAGGCTGGAGCGGTAAAGAAAGTCAATCAAGACGCGTTCTGCTTAAAAGTGGCCTCGACCTCCGGCATGGGAGTGGCTATGGCTGTCCTGTGCGACGGCATGGGTGGGTTGGCAAATGGCGAATTGGCCAGCGCATTCGTTGTAAACGCATTTTCAAAATGGTTTGACCGTGAGCTGCCGGATGCCTTATCGCGCGGCGCCGGCGTAGAGATGATAAAGAAAAGCTGGAGCAGGCTTGTTACGGAGCAAAACAGTAAGATACTGGAGTATGGCGCGTCCGAAGGCCGAATGGGGACAACGCTTTCCGCGATTTTGCTGTTAGACGGCAGCTTCTTGATTATTCAGGTCGGAGACAGCCGTATATATAGGCTCAGCCAGACGATTTCCCAGCTCACAAAGGATCAGAGCTTTGTGGCCAGGGAGGTCGAACAGGGACGAATGACGCCGGAAGAGGCCAGGGTACATCCGCGTCGGAATGAAATATTGCAGGCTGTCGGCATTGACAAAAAGCTGGCGCCCCAGTTCATAAGCGGCAATCTGAAAAGAAACGAAGCAATCCTTCTCTGTAGCGACGGATTTTATCATGAGCTAACAGACAATGAGATGCTGGGTATACTTGCGCCATCGGTGCTGACAAGTGAAAGCGTTATAGGCGCCTGTTTGCGGGACATGGCAGGAGAGGTAAAAAGACGCGGGGAAATCGACAACATTACGGCGATCCTGTTAAAAGGCGTGTAACAAAGAAAACTTGCAAACGGCGCGCAGGGAGAAGAAAGGAAGCTGGAGGAGCAGAATATGCTTTATGCAGGCGAAACGATAGGCGGGCAATACAAGATTATTCAGGAAATAGGCCGGGGCGGGATGTCCATCGTATATCAGGCGGAGGACTTGCGGCTTGGAACAGGCAAGCTCTGGGCTATAAAAGAATTTACATACAGCGGCAGTGCGACAGAGAAGGCGGAAAGACTGGCCAGCCTACGCAAGGAAGCGGAGCTCATGAAAATGTTCGACCATCCGCGGCTGCCGCGTATTGTGAACATTATCGAACAGGACGAAACGCTGTATTTGGTCATGGATTTCATTGAAGGCGTTTCGCTGGATAAAGTTGTGGAAGGGCTGGGCGCCTTGCCGCAGGATGCGGTGATAAATTGGGGCAAGCAGCTTTGTGAGGCGCTTTATTATCTGCACTCGCAAAAACCACCGATCATTTATCTGGATATGAAGCCGTCCAACATTATGCTGAAGACAGATGATACGATACGGCTCATTGACTTTGGCATTTCCGCGTCCAGCGGAAAAACAGAAGAGATATTCGGTACGCCCGGTTATGCCGCTCCTGAACAGACAAGTGAAAGCGCGCAGCTTGATGCCCGCACGGACATATATAGTCTCGGTGTGACGCTGCATCATTTGCTGACGGGGAAGAACCCTCTGGATCCTCCTCTAAGCGTGGAACCGATCCGCCGTTATAATCCCCAGTTATCCCGCGCTCTGGAATGGGTCATTATGAAATGCACGCAGCTTGACCCCGGCAACCGATTCAATTCCTGCGCGGAAATATATTATGCGCTGGATAATCTTGAAAAATTTGACGTGGACTATGTAAGGAAGCTGAAAAACAAACGAAATCTCTTTATTGCGTCGGCGGCGCTGACCGTTGTGTTTGCCATTGTGGGGACAACCGGACTTGCGCTCCGCAAACAGGATGCTGTAACGCAGTTCAATGAATATGTAAATGGCAGCATGTATGAAGAAGCCATTGACATAATGAATGAATATTCAGCAGTCGGGGAGATACAGCAGCCGGAGATGTATGTGAAGCTCCTAAACAGCATCGAGTCGGAAATCCAAACGACGATGGATGATGATATAAAAGAAGAGATCGCCCAATATTTCAGCGCTTCGACATTGACAAGCCTGAAGGCGGACAATGAGAACCTTTATATTCAGGTGAACTATCTGCTTGGCCGCTTATACTGGAACTATTATGAAGATGATGCGACGGGTATGCAGATGGCAGGAGGATATTTTGAAAGCGCCCTTGCCGCTGTGGCGGAGATCGAGGAAAACGGCGGGAACATCGACCTGAACAATACGCAGATCGCGCTGATGAAAAATTATTATTTGGTTTCGTATATATATACATTCAGGCCGAGCAATGATGATCGGGACGACGGAGATACAAGCAGCAACAACAGCGAGGATAGAACTGTGGCGCTTGGATATCTTGGCATCTCGAACGCAGACAGGGCCGGGGTCAACACGGAATGCTGGAAAGCCATGGAAAACATTGTGGAGATCGTGGCAGAGAATATGGATACAGGTATGGGCGTGAAAGCCCGCGTGACCGTGTTATCCCGCGTGTGGCATACCTTATATGACAAAGCCAGTGAATTTGCGGCCATAGGATATGATGATGGCGGGAGCCCGGACGCACAGGCGCTGTATGAAAATATATACAGCGCGATGAAAGCCCTGGAAGAGGAACTGGAAAACACCGGGGATACCTTAGATAAAGAAGCATACGACGACGCCGAGACGATCCTGACGTCGGCCATAGAGGACATGGAAAGCAGCGCCCGGAAAGCGGTTATCGAGGCTGCTTTTGATGTCTCGCTTTGAACGGAGGGGGGAAGCTTCGTGGGAACAAGCAGTGAGGTATATTCCATTATCATTGGGATCGGCTTCGGGATGGCGGGCGTATTTTTGTGCGTATCCATCGGCATGTTTTTCGGGATGCACATAGTCCGCGTATGGAAGGACATCAGCGGATCCCTTGTGCGGCGGATGAATGGAACGGCCGCGATGAAACAGATAGAGGCGGTTCTGGCGCAGGGCGGCAATTCACTTAATCGGAATGCGGACAGCCTGTTTGATGAGCTGGCCAAAAAGTCCATGGCGGAACCTGCCTCGGATAAAGTAGGCACCATCAGCGCTATGGCAACGCGTAGTCTGAGCGGCGCGTTGCTCTCGGCAACAACAAATCTTGCGGCGACCGTAGCCCTTGGCGCGTCTGCGCCGCCAGATGGAAGCGCGGCTTTTGTGATAGAGAAAAACATATCGAATGTAGCGACAAACAGGAGCTTATAAATATTCCAATAACTGAGTATACGTCAAGGAAAGGAAATGGCAAAAAATGAGAGGACATGAGAAAATATTCAAAAAGCTTCTTGCGCTGGCCTGCGTCATGACGCTGACCATGAATATGCTGCCGGCCGGCGTGCTTGCCGCCGACAGCGGCGAGCAGACAGCGGTATCGACCTCTGCGACAGAGTCAGCAGCGTTCTCGGAGACGGAAACGCCCCAAGAGACGGAAACGCTCCAAGAGGCGGAAACGACTCAGGAGACGGAAACGACCCAGGAGGCGGAAACGCCCCAAGAGACGGAAACGCTCCAAGAGGCGGAA
Organism: uncultured Oscillospiraceae bacterium; assembly: GCA_964539115.1. GTDB lineage: Bacteria > Bacillota > Clostridia > Oscillospirales > Oscillospiraceae > CAKSXP01. Next base: position 472 of record CAZIHY010000111.1, on the reverse strand, counting down.
ACGACCCAGGAGACGGAAACGACCTCGGAAGCGACAGAGACGAATGATTCGCAGGGTACGCCGGCGTCTGAGCCAACAGCAATGTCGGCAACGGAGGATGAGAGCGGGGAACCTCTTCTTAATGAAGAAGGAGAAGCTTCCGAACCTCCCGCGTTGGAGGAAGATGTGGAAGAGGAAGAAGAGAGGAAAATTACCATTACTTATTATGACCCTCTTGGCATTCTGACGAATGACGGGGAGGGGGATGATAATAAATATACGGCGGAAGTTACGGCCGCCGCGGCTGACATCTCTTTGCGTGATGCGGGAAGCTATACTGGTGGGGATGGGGATTATACATTCCTCGGTTGGTATGAAAAGGACGGGGAAGACTTGGCTGCGGATAAAACTGAGAGCGTGAGTATAACCGAAACCGAAAGTATAACGCTCTATGCCAAGTGGAAGATAAACAGGAGCGCGATCACGGTAAACA
>CAZIHY010000110.1:0-5712 GCA_964539115.1 uncultured Oscillospiraceae bacterium | reverse complement strand
GCCGGGGATGTTGGAAACTGCGGTGCAGACGTCGGCAAACTTCGGGTCGTTTGCAATGTCATAGCACTGCTTCATAACATAAGTACCGCCGACGATCCAATCGGCGAGATCGCGCTCGGCGCCCTGCTTGCCGTTGGAGCGATCCATTTTCTGGCCCTTGTAGTAAACGTTAGGTTTCATCTTGAGCATACGTTCTTTGTACTGCTCATAAGTTCCGACATAAGTCTGTGCCATTCTTTTCTCCTCCTAAGAAATACTTTTGCTTATATCTTTTCGGCGGCTTCCTTGCATAGCCGCTTAGTTAAAACTCAAATTCAGTTTATGGTCATGCCGCCGTCGACGGGGATGAGCACGCCGGTGATGTATCCGCCGGCGTCGGAGGCCAGGAAGTTGGCGACTCCCGCGATCTCGGTGGGCTGTGCGTAACGGCGCAGGGAAATCATTTTCTTAACAGCGTTTGCGTTCTTTTCGTCAGCCATAACACCCTTTGTCATATCAGTGACGACATATCCGGGAGCGATGGCGTTAACGGTGATGCCGTAGCGTGCAAGCTCGTTTGCCATGATCTTGGTCAGATGGATAACGGCAGCCTTTGCAGCTCCGTAAATGGTGTCGCCGCGGGGAGCCTTGATGCCGGCTGCGGACGCCATGTTGATGATGCGGTAGGGGTTCTCCTCGCCCTCTCTTCCCTGAGCCTTCATCTGGTTTCCGGCGATCTGGGAGAGGAAATAAAGTGCCTTAAGGTCAGCGTCCATAAAGTGGTCGAAGGTCTCCTCGGTCTGGTCGAGCATGTTTACGGGGGTGCCGCCGACGCCCGCATTATTCACGAGGATGTCGATGCGTCCGAACTTCTCAACGGTAGTTCTGATGAGGTTCTCTCTGTGCTCTGCATTGGTGACTTCCGTGGCAACACCGATGGCCTTGCCGCGTCCCATAGCCTCGATCTCACCCGCGGCCTTGTCACATGCATCCTGCTTACGTCCGGTGATAACGACATTGGCGCCATAGTAGGCCATGGTGGCCGCGATGGCGTTGCCGATGCCACGGGTTGAACCGGTTATGACGGCGACTTTGCCGGTCAGGTCATACTTCGGTGCGATGAAGTTGTCCATTTCGCTCTTCTCCTTTAACGCATTATAAATTAAAAACAACTCAGTGTTTAGAACACGCATATCTGTTGAGCCCATCCTCCTCATAGCGGAGGATTTCGCCAATCGCTTCCAGATGGCGCAGATGGGCCAGTATCTCGCCGACGGCAAACCATTTCTGCGAAATGGGAAAATCATCCCAAGTCCTGGCCTTTATATGCCAGGTCATGCGGGCGGCGATCTCATAAGCCGTCAGGCCGGGGTGCGCAGAGACGACGGAAATCGTCTCATCCAATCTCAGCTGGTGGTGGTGAAGGATCTGACCGATGCGTTCATCTGCTGTGCAGGAAACGCCGCGGTGCCCGGGCAGCGGAGTCCTTATATCAAAGCTGCGGAAACGCTGCAGCGCGCTCATGTAGCACCCGAGCGAATCCTCAGGCTCGTCCCAGACCTGGACGGTCGGGGTTATATCAAAAAGTATGTGGTCGCCGAGGAACATTGTCCCCGACTCCTCTTCAAAAAGGCACTTCTGACCCGGTGAGTGCCCAGACGCACCGACAACGCGCAGTCTATGGTCACCGTATTCGAGAATATCATCGTCTGAAATATATGTAAAGTCACAGTTTTTGGTCGGCGAGAGACTCCTTGCCACATTTCCCAGCGGCATCTCGTCAATTTCACACTGCGGAAATCCCTCTCCGGCATATACGGCGTCGCTGCGGCGCCATATTTTTTCCATTTTGTTCACATCTATATACTCCCAGTCCTTGCGGGAGATATATACCTTGGCGCCCGGCCGCTGGAGCTTCCACGCAAGGCCGGAATGGTCCGAATGCAGGTGGGTTATAAAGATGTCTGTATCCTGAAGCCGCACCCCAAGCTCATCAAGGCCCTGCATCAGCGCCGACTCAGTTATTTCATGATTAAATCCGGTGTCAATCAGAAGATTACGCTCGCCGCGGATGACATATGCATTCAGACTTTTAAGCGGGGTCATCGGCAGCGGCACCACGATTTTATATATATTGTCGATGATTTTTTCCGCTTGCACCGTTTTTTCTCCAATTGGTTATTTTACAACATTTTTCGCTTATATACAAGAGTTTTTGTTACGGCTGCTGTTCAATAATGGGTATGCCATACTTTTTAGCTTTCCGGGATATCGTCGAGGGATCGACCTTGAGATATGCAGCCGCACGGCGTACGCCTCCGCAGTTTATCAGCGCGTCCTCTATCATCTGTTTTTCATATCTTGCCACAGCCTCGTGCAGGCCTATCTCGCTCGGCCGTCCGTATGCCGGGATGTCAAGCAGTTCCGCCAGTTTGGAGGCGTCCAGCGTCTCACCTTCGGAGCAGATGACAAGGTATTCGATTATATTTTTAAGTTCCCTGACGTTCTCGGGCCATGAATAGTTTTCAAGGTCGCCGCAGACGTTTTCGGGAAATTTCAGAGAACGTCCGTGCTTTTCGCAGTACTCGGCGAAAAAACGTTTGGTCAGCGGGATAATATCGCTCCTGCGCTCTCTCAGCGGAGGAACGTCTATCACACAGCCGGAAAAAAGCCCGAACAGTTCACTGCTGAACTCGCCTTTTTCGACCTGCTCACGTATGTTGCTGTCCACAGAGGCGATCACACGGACGTCGAGCTTCGTGCTCTTTCCGCTGCCGGCACGGGATACCTCTCCGGAGCGCATCACTTCCACCAGCGTCTGCTGGAGTTCGGCGGGAAGACCGTCTATCTCTCCTAGGAGGATGGTACCGCCGTCCGCCTGTTCAAACAGCCCCGCCTTGTCTCCAAGGCAGGACGACTCCGGCTCTCCCTCGCTTCCGAAAAGCTCGGACTCGAGCAGCCCGTCGGGGATCGCCCGGCAATTGACTTTTACATACGGCTTATCGCACCGACCGCTTTCTGTCAGGATAAAGTCCGCAAGGACCTCTTTTCCCGTCCCCATCTCCCCGGAGATGAGTATCGGCGCGTCTGTCACAGCTGCGTCTCTCGCCTTTTGCTTCGTTTTTTCCATTGCGGGATCGGAACCAAGTTCGCGCTTTTCCGTTTCGATGAAGCAGTCGTTTATCTGTATCGCGTCCTCGCCGCGGTCAGTGCCGCGGAACTGCGCGAACCTTATGCGCAGCTCGTCAACGTCCGTTATGCTGCTGACGACCATGCGAATGCTTCCGCCCTCATCAAAAACAGGCTCCGCCGCGGCGTATCCGTTTACGCGCCTGTTTCCCGCGGTCCGCATATACCCGGCGCCTGAGATGCGCCGCCCGGAGCGGATAACATCCGCGCAGATGGAATGGCGAAAAACCTTTCCCTCTTTAGCTACGTCAAAAACGTTCCGCCCAATAAGGTCCTCGGGATCGACATCCAGACGGCGGCAATATGACGGATTGACGAACAGGATCCTGCCGTCTCCGTTTGTAACGAGAACACCATCGGACAGGCTGCTGACGACTTCGCGAAAATCGATCTCGTCTGTCTCTGCGCGATGTTTTTCATCAAAGGACACGACAGAAAACCTCCAATTCATGCGTCCGGATATACTCCTCGCACACTGGTACTATATCATATCTGTGGCAAGTCTGCAACACGCAAATCCGCTTGGATTATTTCGAAAAACTGTACGTTCGTTGCAATAGGCCAACAGAAAACGCACAATTTGCCGTATAGGGCAAAACACGGTAAAAAAGGGTTTGACAAGGCCGCACTTTGTTATGTCAGACCGCCCGCTCTCCTCCGCTCTCCGGTACGTGCTGCCCTGCGGCTCCCGGAAAGACAGGAAATGGTCCAACAATAAGTCCGCGGCCCGGACATTCAGTTCGGGCCGCGGACTTATTGTTTTTAACACCTGTTTTTACAGAGAGAGGATAAACTGTTTCAGTTCCTCAAACCCGCCGTTGGGGTAGACGCCTATATCTTTTCCGGATTTGTTTATCAGGCAGTCAGTCAGCAGGAACACTTTCATGCCGATCGTACCGGCGATCATATCCTCGTCGGCGTCATTGCCCACCATCGCGCATTCCTCCGGACGCAAGCCGAGCGAAGCTGCGACGACCCTGAAATACTCAGGATTAGGCTTACAGTAGCTGTTGTTCTCGTATGTAGTATACAGGGCGAAATCCCCGGGCTCCAGGCCGGCCCATCGAATGCGGCTCTCAGTTGCATAAGACGGGAATATAGGATTTGTAGCCAGCGCAGTTATCAGGCCGCGGCTCTTTGCCAGTTCAACGACCGCCTTCGCGTTTTCATCGAACCCGCAGAACTCACGGGCGCTGTTGAATTCATTCATATAAAAATCTTCGAAAACGGGCTTGTCCCGCAGGGCTCTTTCACCCAAAATGGCGCTGAACCTGTCCCAAAAGGCATCCTCATTCGTGCGCCCTCCGTCGTTTCTGACCATCGCCGCAGTACCGTCCCAAATGGCGCTTACCAACTCCTCCGCGTCGTATCCAAGTGGTCTGAGCTTTGCCGCGAGCAGCTTGAAATAGCTCTTGGTAAATTCGTCGTTATCCATCGGCAGCAGCGTGCCGTCCAGGTCGAACAATACAGCCTTTATCATGCCTTTATGGGTCCCTCCAAGTTAATTGTTTCTTGCCGTATATTGTAGCACAACAACCGCCATTTTTCAATCAGCTTCGCGCCGTATATGCATTGGTATTGACTTCTTTCGTGCAAAATAATATAATTCCGTATTATATTAAATTAATTTTTGATGTTTCACGCAAAATACATTCAAAATTTTATATATGGAGCGATTTTAATGAAAAAGCATATGATGCTTCTTATAAATCCCGTTGCGGGACGCGGACTGGTTAAATCCGGGCTCGGAGATACGCTTGAGATATTCTATAACGGCGGCTATATCCCGACCATTTATTTCACGGAGTACGCAGGCCATGCGCGGGAGCTCGCCATTGAACACGGCGGCAGATATGACCTTCTTGTCTGTCTCGGCGGCGACGGCACGCTCAGCGACGTTATGAGCGGCCTTGCCCAGCTTCCCGAGCATCCTCCCATCGGTTATATCCCAATGGGCACGGCCAATGACGTTGCAACAACGCTCGGGCTTTCACACAATCCGATCAAAGCCGCGCACACCATCGTCTCCGGAGAAGCCATTCCCTATGACCTCGGACAGTTGAGCAGCGGCGAAACTTTCAGCTATATCGCAGCTTTCGGCGCGTTCACTGAAGTCAGCTATCAGACCCGTCAGCAGGTAAAGCAGACACTTGGACACCTGGCCTACGTTTTCGAAGGCATGAGCCGTCTTACAAAACTGCGCCATTACAAGACGCACGTCGAATATGACGGCGGCGTCATCGACGAGGATCTATGCTTCGGCGGCGTTACGAATTCGACAAGTGTCGCCGGCCTTGTGCGGCTCGACGACAGTCTGGTCGGCCTCGGCGACGGTAAGTTTGAGATAATACTTATAAAGACCCCGACCAGCGTCGCGGGGCTAAACAGTATCCTCTCGGGCATCCTCGCCCGCAACTACAATAATGAATATGTAACGGTGCTCCAGACCAGCCGCGTCCGTTTCACCTTTGAGGAACCGGTCGCCTGGACCCGCGACGGCGAAAACGGAGGCGAGCACAACGATATAACTCTCGAGTGCCTGCC
>CAZIHY010000109.1:0-5806 GCA_964539115.1 uncultured Oscillospiraceae bacterium | reverse complement strand
CTGTCTCCTCGTTTCCATTTCTCTGATGCTCGTTATTTCCGGGTGCGAAAACGGCAACTCAAATGGAGCCCCGCTTCCGGAGACCGACGTTCCCGCGGCCGGTGAAACCCCGGACGCCGCAGTTTCGGACGAACCCGTCAGCGACGAAGCGCTTATAGCGCAGATAACAGGCGCCAACTATACGCCCGGCGAGGATGACGTTGTTCTGGAATATGGCTTTGATGACATAATACGGCAGACCGGCGGCCTGTTCGTTTTTCCAGGAGTGTCTTGGGACGATGATTTCTCTGTGCTCGCGGAGCATTTCGGCGTCACAACCATGCCGTACTATCCCGAAAGCGACCCGGAGCTGTGGCTGCGGATCAGCGCCGGTGATTTTGAAATAATGGCAATCCCGTATTTTTCCGACAACACGGCGCTTAACGGGACCAAGCAATGCCAAATAATGGTCGAGGAAAAGTATTTTGAACAGGCCGACATGCAGGCTGCGTTTGACGCGTTGCTGGAAATGGCCTCAAGCAGTCTTGGCGAGCCTGTCGAGGATATTCTGGATTCCCCTGACGAGAAAATGCTTTTTTGGAGATGGCAGACCGAATCCGACGGCGGTCTTAACCGTTTGGAACTGTATACGGAATCGGATAACAGCACCGGAGAGCTGACGGGTTTCGGCATCCAGCTGATCAATAAATAGCTGAAAATTCGACCATCCTGAAAATAAAAACGGCAAGGTACGACCGCAATCATACCTTGCCTCTTTTTTATGACCTCCACGCTTTTGCACGGAGGCCGTTTTTTATTTATTCAACGACAAAGTGAATGTCGCCCTGGTATTCGCCGGGGAGTATCCTTGTCTCAACTCCGTCGACGAGCATGGTCAGCTTTTTGCCCTCGGGAGCCTTGATGACGCCAGCCTCCTCGAGGCTCAGTCGGGACAGCCAGCAATCGCGGTTGACGACCCAGACGCAGCTGGAGTCAAAGCGCGCGATCACACCGTTGTTGACGGTCTTGTTCGGGGTCTGGACAATGTGGTTGAGGTACTCACGGCTCTCCTGACGGATCTCGGTCACGTCGGGCGCATACTCCTGCTTCGCGGCGCTGACAACGCCGACGAGCTTTGTGTTATGGAACCACAGCTCCATGTTGTGCGGTCCGTTGAGTATCTCCTTGTACTTCTCCTGCTCTTCCATCATTGCTGCAAACTCGGGATCTCCGCCGCCGGGGCCGCCCATGCTGGCCTGATCCTGGTCGATACCCTCGGCAAACGGCAGGAAGCCGGCGTTGGGATTGATCTCACAGTTAGTATACCAGCGCAGGTTGGTCGTGGAGTTTAAGAAGTCGCCCTCGAGCGAGCAGTCCGAAACCTTGATGGAGATATCGTCCGGCGAGAGATTGTAAAGATCGCGTCCCTCGAGATAGGTGTCCTCGACACCGACGGGAATGGGGTAGTTCGCGCTCATCATTCCGCCGCCCTCGTCGTTATCGTAGAGCTGGACGATGACGCCGTTTCCGGCCTTCAGCTCGGAATTCTCGATCTCGATGGCAGTATGGCTGCCCTTTATGGCAAAGGTCGAAAGCCCGGTGTCGATCGTCGAATCGGACACCTTAAGAAGACCGCCCTGGTCGCCGTTTATCAGCGCGCCGAATTCCTTGCCGCAGATGAGCGAGCCGTTCTTAATATCGGTTACGGATTCGTCCTGGCTCATGATGAAGATAGGATAGCCGCAGACGTCGACCTCGGAATTATCAATGGTCGTGAACACATGGCCGATAGAATAGAAGCCGTAGCCGTGGCTGCGCGGGCCGGAGAGCTCGAGCTTGGAATCCTTCAGCGTCATGGCGACGCGGTCGCCGCCGTCAACAGAGAGAACGCCCCAGCCATTTCCCTTTATGTAGCAGTTGTCGTAATAGACAACGCCGTTGTCGGTCAGCTGGATGGTGCGGTTCGTGCCGCGGACGCCGATCTGCCAGGCGAAGGTGCCGTCGTGGCGGTCGGTCGCGGGAGAGAGGTTCTGGATCATGCAGTTGTTGAAGCGGACGGTGCTGTCGCCGCCGATGTGAGCACAGCAGCGCTCGGCGCTTGTCAGGCAGATCTCGGAGTCATTGACGGTCAGGTCAACGGTGCCATGGGTCAGGATAGCCGCGCCCATGCCGCAGAAGTCGTTTCCGCCGAAGCCGTCAAACTCTATCTTTGCGCCGTCGATGACGTATTTGCCCTTGCCGTCGACGACGATGCCGTTGAGCGCGTCGTCGGTGCCGTATATGGCGGGTCCGCCCTTGCCGTAGTTGACGCCGACGACCTCGGGAATGGACTTTTCTGGGACCTCCTTGCCGTCGATGACGCACAGAGCGGTGCGGAAGGGGAACTTCTGGGTGCTTCTGCGCATGAGACCGGAGGGGGGCATGTCAAAGACATCCGCCACGACGAGCGAGACATTGCCGTAATAAGACCCGGGCTCCATGGCCTTTGCAACGCCGTCGACAGCGAGAGTCACGCCCTTGCCCTTGGGAGCCGTTACCTTGGCGCCCTCTGCGAGCGTCAGCTCGTTGAAGCGCTGGGTCTCGGTTATCTCCCATACGCCCTCAACAGTTTTGGCTGTATACATTCTGTGTCCTCCTTAAAATGTTTGATGTCAGTTTAGTTTGATTATATCTTACGCAAAGCACCAAATCAACCCTGCATTTTCCAAACCTGCTTTTTATATGGTCTCGTATCGTTTAACAGCATGTGCCGCGCAAGCTCAATCGCGGGATAAGTCGTCTGCTTTATAAGCAAAAAACGTCCGGAGCGTAAAAGCCCCGGACGTTTTTGCCTGTTTAAAATAACCCCGCAGGGCTTATGTATGAGTCGAATCAGCCCACGCACCAGTCTTTTCTGCGCGGAGAGCGTCTAGAATCGCCCGCAAAGGGCGCTGAGATCGTTCACATGCTGAGTCACATAGTCGGACAAGCGCATCAGGCAGCCGAGAGTCCGCCTGTCGATAGCAGACTCCGCGCCCAGAAGCGTCAGATTAAGAAACGCGGCTTCCTCCTGAAGCTCCTCCAGCGTTTCACACAGGTTTTCGAAACGTTCATCATTTATAAACATTAAAATCACCTCATCCGAAGTATATCTCAATATCATACGATAGTGTCGATTTTACTAACAGATGATAGTAAAAATATTTTGATATCACAGGCTGTATACAGTTCACGAACCAGCAAAATTGCCTCCCCTAAGGGATACATACTGGATCAGCATCAGCTCAATCTGAAGCTGGCTTCCGTGTTGATATGCCCGTCATGGTTGCTGCCCTCGGGATTGTCGGCCATGAAATATTCATAATAAAGCGAGCTGTCCGTAATTTCCAGCTTCGTTATCGGATACCTTTCCGAATAGGTCACGACCGGCGTCTTTTCCTCCCAGGCAACACGCGTCAGCGTGATCGCCGCGCTGTTTTCGCAGCTCTCCAGCCTGTGGCGTATAAAACCGCCGTCATAACACATTTCATATATGTCCAGCACCGCCGGTTCGCCGAGTGAATAGCTTTCGGCAAAGACCGAAACCGCATCCGTCCGTGACATCACAAGCAGCTGAGCCACGTCGATCGCGCACAGGCCGTTTTCGCTGAGCACGTTCACGATACCGTGAAGCTGCTCGTCCGAAAGATTTATCCACGCATAGTTCTCAACGCCCAGCGCCGCAAGCTTGTCCTCATACAGCAACGCGATATCCCTGCAGTCGTCGTCCGGTGCGGAAAGCGACTCCCGCGGAACGAACCAGAGGTTCAGATCGGTATCCGCCGCGATCCCCGTGACGGAGCCTGTAAAAGAATACTGCCAGATGTCAAAATCGTAGTAATAATCCGGCGTGCTGTCAGCGCAGGCCATCCACTTGACGAGCCCCTCCAGCCTGTCGAGCTCATACACCCTGTAAGCAAGATTTCGGTAATAATATACTCCCGCCTCATAGCCGGCGTTCATGATCTCCTCGCAAAACGCCAGACAGCAGTCGGTCAAAACCTCACCGCTGAGCGTATCCGTCCGCGCGCCCTCGTCGGAGGAGACATGCTCCCAGTCAAAAAACACCGGCAGATCCAGCCCGCGTCCGTCCAGAAGCCCCAGAACATACTGCGCCTCCTCCCGCGCTTCCTCCTCAGTTATCGCCTGGGAGAAAAAATACACGCCGACGCGCAGTCCCGCCGACACGGCGCCCGTCAGATTCTCCTCAAAACGCTCGTCGGTATTCAGCTTGCCCTCCGTACTTCCGCGATAGCCCGCGCGGATGACCGCAAACTCCACCCCGTCGTCCGCGACGGCCTGCCAGTCGATCTCGCCCTGATAGAACGAAACGTCTATCCCGCGAAGGGCGGTGTGCTCCGCAGACTCATAGGTTATGTATCCACCGTCCCGGCCCAGACACTCGGTGTCATACTCGTTCCGGGGCAAATTTTCGTAGTCCCTGACCCACATCGTACCGCCCATGCCGTCGGAAACAAGGACCTCTCCCTCGTGCGGATCCACCGTCTCAACCGGAGCGGCCGCGCCCGGCGGAGCCGCCGCCTCGTCTGTACAGGCCGTACACAGCATAAACGCCCATACCAGGGCGATCGCAAAGCTTAGCTTTCGTCTCATATCTCTATATTTCTCCATGTTTTTATTTATCCGTTGTTTTTTGTCGAATTTTGCGATTCTGTCTTAAGAGAATACCACAAAGAAGTGATCCTTGCAAACCGCCAAGCGCAATGCCGCATAATTCCAATGAGCCACAGGCAGGAGATGAGATGATATTGCGCGGCACTGCCTAGAGTTTTTCCTCTGCGCAGGCCAGAAGCGCGCTGCCGCCGTAACGCAGACAACGGCGCAGCCTTCCCCTTGCCAGCGTCCGGCTGACCGTAGACGTCGTCACGCCCAGTTCGCCGGCAATGGTTTCCATGGTTTTCTGATCGATATAATACATCCGGACCATCTGCCGCTGGCGCGGGGTCAGTTCCTCCTCCATCGCGCTGGCTATCCGGTATTCCGCGCTTTTGCCCGGCGCCGACGCCATGCGAAGATATTTCCGCAAAACAGAATATTCAAGCTTTGCAAATTCCCTTTCGTTTATCAGACGTCGTCACCCCCATAATAGTTCGCAAGATATTTCGATATTGCGGCGGTCTCTCGCGCCATTCCCTCAAGAATCGTGTATTTTCTCCGCAGTATCAGCCTCTCAGTCTCGCTGACAGACAGGTCGTTGATGCGCTCTCTCAGCGCCTTGAGGCCCGCTTTGCACCTTTCGCTGCTGTCCCTGTACTGTTCAGCCATTTCCTTCAAACTCATCTGTTCACCCGCTTTTGTATATGGTCAAGTTTTTTCGCGTTTTTAAAAATTTCCTGTTGACAAACCGGAGCTGGTTTGTTATTATAATCGTCGCTGGTATCTGCTGGTGTAGCTCAGTCGGTAGAGCAGCTGATTTGTAATCAGCAGGTCGGGGGTTCGAATCCGTCCACCAGCTCCATTTTTTGCTCTGCAGCAAAACATAATACGGAGGAGTTCCCGAGTGGCCAAAGGGGGCAGACTGTAAATCTGTTGTCAGTGACTTCGGTGGTTCGAATCCACCCTCCTCCACCAAAGATCGACAAGTTTCGGAAGGAGCTTGCCGATTTTTATTTATGGCTTTTTTACCATTCAATCTATGACGCATCCTGCTTTAACAAAAATGTGTCAAAACTCTTGATATATATCCATTGTCAATGTAAAATGTATACGCATTTCTGGTTATAATAAAAAGCGAAAAGACCAGCTATAAAAAGTCAAGGGGCATGAACGGAAAAAGCGAAAGAAAAAT
>CAZIHY010000108.1:0-5939 GCA_964539115.1 uncultured Oscillospiraceae bacterium | reverse complement strand
CATTTAAACAAGCCCCGCCGCCTATGCGACAGGTGACGGGGCTTTATAGCAGATGTACCCTAAAAAACTCTTATCTGCTATGGGTAAATCATAGCAGATTGTACTTTCCGATAGCAATATTCATCCTTCTAATTTAACCATAAAATGGCTTCCGATTGCATAATCATTTTCGCTTTTCATATCGGAAGAACTTACAATTTGCGAAAGGATTCCCAAAATGCTAGATGAAATCATAACCGATGAAGCTTTAGCGCTTAAAGATACGCTTAAAGAAAAAAGAGATAAAAGCAATGTTTCAAACCAGGACATAGCAGATGCATCCGGGCTTTCCATACATACTGTGACTAATTACTTTTCATCACGTTCTAAGGCTTCAAGCGCGTTTACCGTTGGTAAAATATGTATGGCCCTTAATGTGTCCTTTGACAGAGCATTCGGGATCATCCCAGACGATAGCCCAACCGAGATGAACCAAAACTTAACCCGTATTGCATCGCTGGAACAAAAATGCCGCGATTTAGAAAAAGACCTGGCTCATAAAGATGATATTATCAGCATGAAAGAAGAGGCGGTCAGGCAGTGCCAGATAGAGTTAAAACGCCGTCGCCCTCTTATCTATACGCTGCTAGGTATAACGGCTCTCGTCATCATTGCGTTTATTGTCTATTTGGTGCATTTCGATTTAACCAATCCTGCCTACGGAATTTTCCGCGGCTAGAATAAATAAAAAAGTTACCAGAAGCAATGTAAAACACTGTTTCTGGTAACTTTTTGGTCCGAGTGACTGGACTTGAACCAGCGGCCTCCTGAACCCCATTCAGGCGCGATACCAAACTTCGCCACACCCGGATATTTAACTTGCATTCTTCTGAACGCCCGATTATATTAACATATTATTTTTTATAAATCAAGATGTTTTTCTTCATTTTATAAATTTTTTTGCGTCCCTTCAGCCAAAAGCAAAGGGACGCAAAACGTATTTTATCAGGATACTATGCGGCGCGCGCCGTAATAGTGGTTGTTGTAATATGTCTCAGTCAGAGAGGATATCGTAACATATCCGGTTCCGGATGAAGCGTGTATGAATTGTCCGTCCCCGATATATATGCCGACGTGACCTATGTAAGTTGACGAGCTGCTCGTTGTGAAGCATATCGCGTCTCCCGGCTGGAGCGAATCTCTTTCGACATATACTCCGTTTGAATATATCGACGCAGCCGTTCGGTTTATCGAATAGCCGCACTCCTTATACACGTAGTACACAAAACCCGAGCAGTCAAATCCGCTGGGCGAGGTCCCCGCCCACACATATGGCGTGCCCATATATTTTTTTGCCGTTTCAACGATCTTTTCGCCCTCCGAGTTGCTGCCGGACGCCGAAACATCTTCCGGCTGCTGTGCGGTTACGCTTTCCGGCTGGCGGCTGGCGATATACAGCGAAAAATAATCGCTGCGGATATATCCCTCAATGGTGCCGTTGCTGACCTTGTACCACTCACCGGAGACTGCTTTAACGGTCATCTCATCGCCGGTGTTGAAGGAGCCGAGGACCTGGTAATCCGTACCCGGGCCGCTGCGCATGCGGACGCTCGTTCCCGCAACCGCGCCCACACCAAAGTTTGCCTCTCCGGAGTCGCTCTTTGTAAGGTACTCGTCGGACATATATCCGACATAACCCTTATACCAGACCAGGCTCCAGCCATCAGGCGCCTCGCCGTCCGAAATTATCGCAACGGCGCCGCGCGGCGCGACTGTCACGATCGAAGAATCCGTATTCGGCTCGCTGCGCAAATTGAGCGCGGAGGCATTCACCGTCGCTGTTCCCTGACTCATTGCCAGCGCCGAAACGCTCATCAGAGCACAGGCAGCACAGGCTATTATCCCCGTTTTCAGTATCTTTAGTTTCATGACCAAGATCCCCTTTTACCTGGAGGCCAAGGCCCTGTCAAGCCAGACGGAGGCAACGTCCATCGCGGCGTAAAGACTGTCCTTCTCACTCTTCTTAACGACACGGTCACGGCTCTTGACGTCCGGATCGGTAAGCTGGAGCTGGACAGATACCTTCGTTGCAACGTCCATATCCTTGATCTTCTTTGTGCCTAATATCTGCATCATGATTATATATTTATCGGACATACTGCCGTAATAGATCAGATTGTCTTTGCGGCGCAGCGGATGCCCCTTGTATTCCAGTGCAATGCTTTTCTTCTCTGCCATTGTGTATCTCCTTTCCGTACAAAGCTGTAACCGAATTGTAACATATTTGTTTCCCTATTGTCAACCCTTCGTCATTTTTCGTGGAAAATTGATAAAGGCACAATATCTGGAATGCCGCCGCGCCTGAGCCGCGCTTACAGCACCAGTTATTGTGCCTTTGAAAAATCACTCTAAAAATGTCGAGAAAAAATTGTTGAAATCCACCTGTCCGCTTTCGAGAAACGCATCCAGCAGCGGCATCAGCGTATCGGTTATGAACCAGACGAGCAGTATGGCAAGTACGATACCAATAACCGAGAAGATCAGATACGCCCGGGCAAGGTTGCGGCGGTTTTGGCTTCCCGTTCCGCCGAGCGCCCAGATGATTTGCAGCAGCAGGCCCAGCACCGGGATAGACATTAGCAGGACTGAACCGAAAAACGCGCCCGTCCCCAAAACGCGGTCAGGCGTTTTTTCATTCGGCGAATATGAATATACCGGCTCCCGCGAAGCATATCCCTCGTCATAATAATCACTATAGCCGGAATCATTATAATAATTGGAATAATCCCTGCCTGTATATTCCTCACGCGGCACAGGTTCGCCGCAGGTCGGACACGTCAGCTTGCCCTCCGGCAGCTCGGCGCCGCAGCTTTCGCAATAGCTCATAAAAAATTCCCCCCTTCATATGCAATATTCTAGCATATAAAGGGGGCGAATGGAAACACTTTTCTCAATCACTGATGATAATCCTGGAGGAATTCTCCAAGCTTTCCAACAGCCTCGGTCAGGATGGAGACGTCGGGCAGATACACGATGCGGAAATGGTCCGGCTCGTTCCAGTGGAAGCCGCCGCCGCGAACCAGCAGGACGTGTTTTTCGCGCAGGAAATCGAGCACAAACTTCTCATCGTCCACGATGCCGAAGCGCTCGGCGTCGATCTTCGGGAAAACATAGAAAGCGGCGCGGGGCTTTACAAAGCTGATCCCGTCGATCTTCGAGAGCTCGCGGCAGACAGTCTCGCGTTGTTCATAGACCCGGCCTCCGGGAACAAGCAGCGCCTTCGTCTCCTCGTGGCATGAAAGAGCTGTCGCTATCGCGCTCTGCGCCGGGACATTTGAGCACAGGCGCATGGACGAGAGCATATTTATCCCCTCGATATATCCCTTGACGTGCTCCTTCGGGCCTGACAGGCACATCCAGCCGCAGCGATAGCCCGCGATAAGGTGGGATTTTGAAAGCCCATTGAGCGTAATGCAGAAAACATCCGGTGCAAGCGAAGCGATAGAGGTGTGTTCAATGCCGTCCATGCACAGGCGGTCATAGATCTCATCAGCAAATATGATCAGCTCGTTTTCGCGCGCGACCTTGATTATCTCCTCGAGAACCTCCTTGCTGTAAACAGCTCCGGTCGGGTTATTCGGGTTTATAATTACTATGGCCTTGGTTTTGGAATTCACCTTGCTGCGGATGTCGGCAATGTCCGGCATCCAGTCGCTCTTTTCGTCGCAGATATAATGCCTGACGGTACCGCCGGAGAGCGTTGCCGCTGCGGTCCAAAGCGGATAATCCGGCGCGGGCATAAGTATCTCGTCGCCGTTATCAAGCAGGCCCTGCATGCAGATCTGGATAAGCTCTGAAACACCGTTTCCAGTGTATATGTCGTTTACGGTCACGCCTTCGATACCCTTACCGCGGTGGTATGCCGCGATCGCCTCGCGCGCCTCGAGCAGTCCTTTGGACTCGGAATATCCCTGAGTTACCGGAACAGACTCCTTCACTTTTTCAAGCACCGCGTCGGGCGCCGTAAATCCAAAGGGCGCGGGATTTCCTATGTTAAGCTTGAGTATGCGCGCACCCTCAGCCTCCATGCGGGAAGCCTCATCAAGAGCGGGGCCGCGAACATCATATGCAACATTGAAAAGTTTCGATGATTTCTGAAAAGTTCTCACAGATTAAACCTCCTTTAAAACTAAAAAACGCCCAAAGCAGAACCATTTCTGCTTAGGGCGAACAAAATTGTCCGTGTTACCACCTAAATTCGACCGCACTCACGCGACGGCCGCACTCTTCCGGTACAGATAATACCGTGTCCCCTGTAACGTGGGGCAAACGTCGGAGCTTACTCGGTCGGCCATTCCTTTCGGTCCGCGGCTCAAAGGCGGCGGGTCCACGATCCTCACGAGTCCTTACAGCAGCCGGACTCTCTCTGCGCATCGGAAAGAGGACTTATTCCTTATCATTGCCTTTCATCATCTGTCAATATAACAGACTCATTTTTCGTTGTCAAGTGGTTTTCCGGCGTCCGGTTTTTATTATGTAAAAATGACAGAGTTTGCCCAAAAGTGGGCACTCAATCATGCAAAACACCAAATCGCCTCCGCTGCATGAAATTCCGCTGGTAAAAAAAAGTCTTCAATGATATACTTTTTATAGAAAAAGAAGGAGAAATACAAGCAAAATGAAGATTACCGAAATTATGCAAAAACGCATGGCATTTTCCTTCGAGCTGTTTCCGCCGAAAACCGAAAAGGGAGAATATAATCTCCTTTCAGACGGAGGCGTTCTGGATAAACTGTGCACGCTGAAACCTGACTACATTTCCTGCACCTACGGCGCCGGAGGCACGAACGTCGGCAAACAGGTTCCCGTCCTCGACGCCGTGCGCGGGCGCGGAGTCGAGCCCGTGGCACACTTCACCTGCATCGGCAACACCAGAGATGGCATGCGCCGCCAGCTTCAGAACTATCTCGACCACGGGATAAGCAGCATCCTCGCTCTGCGCGGCGACCTTCCCTTCGGATGGACAGGCACCGGCGGCGACCTGCACTATGCAACTGAGCTTGTCAAATTTGTGCGCGCCGAATTCGGCGACAAATTCACCATCGCCGTCGCCGGCTCGCCCGAGGGACACATCGCCTGCCGCAGTCTGGAAGCAGACATATCTTTCCTCAAGCAGAAACAGGACGAGGGAGCGGACTACATCATGACTCAGCTTTGTTGGGACATGGACCAGTTCCGCCGCTGGATGGAAGCCATACGCAGGGCCGGGATAACCCTGCCCGTCGACGTCGGCATCATGCCCGTGCTAGACTCCGCCGCGACCATAAACATGGCACTGTCCCGCAACGGCTGCGTAATGCCCCGCGAGCTGGCGGAGATCATATCGAAGCACTGGATCTTCCCTAACCCCTTCGCCCCTGACGAGAGTGAGGAATCCATCGCCGCGAAAAAGGCCGCCTTTAAAGAGGCCGGACTTGAATATACCATACGCCTTATCGACGAATACCGCGTCTGCGGCATCGCCGGAATACATCTGTACGCCCTCAACAAATATGACGATGTGGCCCGGCTCGTAAAAGAGTCCGGGATCATTGACCTGTAAAGGAGGACCTTCATGCTCGACCCTACTGTTTACAAAGACTGGCAAATCGCCGAAGAGGCCGAAAAGACTCTGCCTCCCGTTGAATATTTCCGCGAAAAGATGGGACTTCTGCCCAATGAGATAATCCCCTACGGCAAGACTCCCAAGCTGGATTTCATCAAAATCATGAACCGGCTCAAGGACAAGCCGGACGGTAAGTACATAGAAGTCACCGCCATAACCCCGACGCCGCTTGGCGAGGGCAAGTCCACGACCAGTCTCGGTCTTATCGAGGGTCTCGGCAAGCTCGGCAAGAATGTCGGTGGCTGCCTGCGCCAGCCCTCCGGCGGCCCGACGATGAATGTCAAAGGCACAGCCG
>CAZIHY010000107.1:0-5957 GCA_964539115.1 uncultured Oscillospiraceae bacterium | reverse complement strand
ACCAGCATAAAGATTTTACTGTGTCTATGGTCGTCCTGCGTCCAAACAGTGACGGCGATGTGATGTCTAAAATCAGGTTCGATATGTCCGATGATGTTTTTCAGGTGCAGGCGAGAATAGATGATTATATAGAGAATAACCGCAAGGATGAGGATCAGGCTCTTGACAAAGTGATGAAGGTCCTGCTGAATATTCCGGGGCTTATGGGTGTGGCGATCGGACTGCTGCGTTTCCTGGACAGGTACGGCCTCATGCCGAAAGCATTGGTGGAGGTGAGCCCGTTCCATGCAAGCCTGCTTATTTCAAACCTGGCAAGTATTCGGACAAACCACATATATCATCATGTGTACCAGTTCGGTACAACGAGCATCGGTATCACTATGGGAAATATGCGTGAGGTGCCGAAAAGATTGAGGTCAGGAGAGATAGTACACGAAAAATGCATACCTCTCGGCGTGGTTATGGATGAAAGGATATGCAGCGGGCACTATTTGGCCAAGGCGTTTGCACGTTTGAAGGAGTACATTATGGAGCCCGAGCTCCTTGAAGGGCCGCCGAAATTCAAGGTCATTGAGAAGGAAGAGGCCGCAAGAGCGTTACAGTGACACACAGTCTATAAATGCGGGTACGCCGTTTAAGCCGGCGTACCCGCATGGTTTTTATGTGGTTCGCCCCACAGCTGCACTGTGGGGCGGAAGTATATTTTGTTATTTCTCCGCAGATGCAGAGGGGGCTTTCTTCGCGGGGGATTCCGGGTCTGTGATCACTTCCTTGAAGGATGTCGCCAGACCTGCCAGCCCCTGGATCTCCGACGGGATGATGATCTTTGTCGCTTTTCCGTTGGCGGCTGCCGTAAAGGCTTCCAATGCGCGGAGCTTGATGACCGCCTCGGAAGCGCCGGCGGCGTTTACGAGCTTGATACCTTCGGCATTCGCCTGCTGGATCTTTATAATAGCCTCTGCCTGACCTTCCGCCTCCAGTATTGCGGAACGCTTCTTGGCCTCGGCGCGGAGTATAGCGGACTCATTTTCACCCTCGGCCTCCAGTATTGCGGCCTTCTTTTCGCCTTCCGCGCGGAGTATGGATTCACGGCGCTCACGCTCCGCCTTCATCTGCTTCTCCATGGCGTTCTGGATCTCCTTGGGCGGCATGATGTTTTTAAGCTCAACGCGGTTTATCTTGATTCCCCACGGGTCTGTCGCATCGTCAAGTATTGTACGCATTTTTACGTTGATAATGTCGCGGCTGGTAAGAGTCTGGTCCAGCTCAAGCTCTCCGATGATGTTACGCAGTGTTGTTGCGGTAAGGTTTTCAATGGCCGACATTGGGTTTTCAACGCCGTAGGTGTACAGCTTGGGGTCGGTTATCTGGAAAAAGATGACCGTGTCGATCTGCATGGTTACGTTATCTCTTGTGATAACGGGCTGCGGAGGGAAGTCGACGACCTGCTCCTTGAGGGATACGACCTTCGCCACCTTTTCAATAAAGGGCACCTTGATGTGGATGCCGACGCCCCAGGTGGTGCTGTATGCGCCGAAGCGTTCAACTACAAACGCCCTCGCCTGCTGGACAACTCTGATATTGCGTATAAGTATAATCAGAACGATAAGTACCAACACGGCTACAATGATGATCTCCATGAAATTTCCTCCTTATTTTTATGTGTTTACTGTTCGGAACCGGCACTTTTTTCTTCTGCCGGAACAACGATGAGCTTAACGCCGTCAATGGCAATGGCCCGGACAAGACTTCCGGCACGGATGGGAGCCCCCGTTTTGCTGCGCGCCGTCCAAATCTTCCCCTGGGCAGATACCGCCCCGGAAGGAGCAATATTGTCAATATCCTCGGTCACGCGGCAGACAGAGCCGATTATGCGGTCTGCATTTGTGGGCTTGTATCTGGAAGCAATATATTTTTTTATCAACGGACGCGTGAGAACCAGCGCTATTATTGAGACAAGCAGGAATACAGCGATCTGAAGCCATAACTGTCCGTGAAGCAGGGATACGATAAGCGCGGCAATGGAGCCGGCGGCGAACCATATGGACACAAGCTGCACCGTTGCCGCCTCGGCGATCGCAAATACCACAAACGCGGCAAGCCATATTATCATCATCAATTTCACAATTCCTCCATTCTTTCCGTAACTATACAAACCTTATGCCGATAGTATAGCACAAAGAATAGTACAGTAATACTGCTTATTTAATTTACCAAAATGATAGTAAATTTAAATTACTTAAATAGTAAACTAAAGTGCGATAAATGTCAATAGGTTTTGAAAATTTTTATATCTTTCCGCTTTAAAGCCGGAAAAGTTTGGATAACAAAGTGAGGAGAAGGGGTATCCCTTCTCCTCACTTCAGCCGGATGTTTAAAGATAGAAATAATGTCTGCCTATCATACCGTAGTACGGACGGTTATAAGCCGCCCAGCAATTGGATATGGATGCGAAGAACAGACAATCGCCGACGGGGTCGGCGCCCTCAAGGGCGAGTTTGGCGGCTGCGTAGCAGTCGCTTGTGGGAGTGTTGTAGATGGTGCCGTTGAGTATTGGCTCAAACTGGACTCCGCAGTTGGTGTCAAAAACGACTCCGTATACTGTGTTTGGAAAGCCGCCGCGGTTTACACGGTTCATTACCACGTTACCAACGGCAATTTTACCGAGAAAGCTCTCGCTGCCTGCTTCAGCCCAAATTATGCGGGCGAGCCAATACAGGTCGTCGCTGTCGTAAAAATCGTCTCCGGATTCAATCATTCCGGAACCTGAGCTGATACTTACGGTGTTTTCTTCCGGGTCTGTCTGTACATAAGCGTCCAGCGCAGCTGCGATAACGGACACGGGTACCATCAAAGTTTCGTCAACGACCTGACATCCTCCGGCAACGTAGAGACACCGGCCGTTTGCGGTGATATAGCTTGCACCGGCGGTTGCGTCTATGGCGAATTCCCGGAAGATAGCCAGGGCGCTCTGAGAATCTTCATCCCACTTAAGTACCTTGGCTCCCATTTCTTCGCAAAATTCAAGCATAGGTACATAGATGTCTGAATCGATGTCCGAATCGATCCTTACGGGTTCTGTATCAAATTCCAGCGCGCTGCCGTCAAGGGTAATTGTGATCTCCGCCTCGGGAGCCGTTTTCTTTAATGTGGTATCCTTGGCCAGCGCACTGACGGAAAAAGTAAAAATAAGAGTGATACATAATACCGCAGTGATAAATATTCGATTTTTCATAAAAATACTCCGTTCACCCCGAAACAGAGACCGCGTCGGGGGTTTTGTGTTTCCTGAACTGTCCTTTATTTAAACGGGCAGGAGATAAGTGGAAGTTCTCCTCCCGGAATTGCCTTATGCCATGTTTACAGCGGTAACACCGCTGTCTCCGTGAAAATACTCTCTTTCACGGCTGTGGCATGTAAACAGGATTACCTGGCGGGATTCTGAAAGCTCTTTAAGATAGTCGAGGGCGTATCCCATGCGTTCATCGTCAAAGCTCACAAGGGCGTCGTCAAGAATAATGGGGCAGGGGTCGTCCCCGGGAGTCGCCAGAAGGCACACGGCAATACGCAGGGCGAGATACACCTGATTTGACGTGCCCTCGCTGAGGCTCAGGACGTTGCGGCTGACGGTGTCGCCGTGGGCCTGGACTGCTGCGTCGAGGGTGCGGTCAAAGGCAAGCATATCGTACTTTCCCCCGGTGAGGCGGTGAAAAATGTTTCCCGCCGTACGGGCAAGAACTGGGGCAAACCGCGTTTGGATTTCCGTGTCCGCCTCCTTAAGGGCGGATATTGCAAGAGAAATTGCGTCATACTGAGCGGTCTGAAGCTCCAGCTCCTCAGTTATGGAACGGCACTCACCCTCAAGAACGAGCGGATCGCCGACAGCACGCATACGTCCCAGTGTCATATTATATGCGGCTTTTGCGTTATCAAGACGTCTTGATACGTCGTTCAGCATGGCGAGAGTGTGGCTTTTCGTATATCTCGGCATTTGCTCCGGTGCGGATACAGGCGTCATATCAACGCTTTTTTCAAGAGAATCACTGAGCCCGCGGGCGATTTGCGCACGTGACTCAAGCTCCCTGTGGCGGCGTTTTGCAACGTCGATCTCGTCAAGACACGGCAGGATATCTGAAATGTCGTTTACGCCGGGGTGCACTGATTTTGCATCGGCAATAAGTGCTGATATGCGGCTGTCGAGGGCGGCGCGGTTGGAATCCCGGGCAGTACGGGCGCTTTCACATGCGTTTTCGGCATCTGACAGCGAGGAGCACGCTTCGCGATAGTTCTGGACCTTGCGGCGGAATTCCTCAGTGCCGGACATGCCGTAGGCAGAGAGAGACCTTTTATACAGTGCCGCGGCTTTGCCGGCTGAGATATTTACCGCTACCGTGGAAACCACCAGAACGGCTGCCAGCGCCCAGAGAACGTAGCTTACAGGCGGCGAGGTAAAGAAGCCTGACGCGGCCGAAGCGGCTGCGAGCACCAGAAAAATGACCGTCATTATTGATGCTGCACGGCGTTTTTTACGGGCGGACCGCTCTGCCTGTTCCGAAGCGTCGGAGAGCTCCCCGGCTTTTTCGGGAGTTATCCCCGAAAATACGGAATCGTTGACGCGAAGGCGGGCGTCCTGCATTTTGCGCTCCGCTTCGTCAAGCGCGGAGTCTGAGGACTCGGCGATCGAGCGGAAAGATTCAAGCGCGGACAGCTCGCCGCGGATAGAGTTCAGGCGGCTGTCATCCGAAGAACCGAATTCCGACAGCGCGGCTTCGGCGTCTTTTGCCTCCGCTTCGGCGGCCTCTGCGTTTTCACGTGATTTTATTACGTTTTCCTGTTCCGCGATTTTTTCAAGGATCTTGTACGATTCAAGCTCGGTTTCAAGAAGCGCCTTGCTGCGGGACAGCTCCGCCGTATCGCCTCTGAGCCTGGCGCTTTCGGCGGCGTCCGCTTTCAGCGCGTTTATAGAGCTCTCGGTGTCTTTCAGGCGCGCCTGAAGAGCGGGTATGGAACCTGTATTGTTGTATTTTCTACGTCTGAGCCAGGTGCGGAGCTTCGCGTCGACCTCGGTATAGGATACCGTCTCGTCTCCAGAGGAGACAATGGAATTTATGCGCTTTTCAAGCTCGGTATTCTGTGATATCCTGACGCCGGACTGTCGGATAAACGCGCTGCGCTCAAAAACAGGACCTGTGACCCCAATAAGGGAGGCTCCCGCGTTATCGCCGTTCAGACCGGGGACCGGAATGTCCGTTCCGGTATAAACAGCAGTGAAGTTTTTCATCGGCGCCCTGCCGAGGGCTGTGCGCTGAATGGTGATATCTTTGCCGCCGGAGACGATGTCCATCGTCCCCTCCATGGCGCTTCCGCTCCATGGCTGGTATTTTGTTTTATCAGAGATGAAGCCGGCCTTATCGCGCTCGCTGGTGTTGATACCGTAA
Organism: uncultured Oscillospiraceae bacterium; assembly: GCA_964539115.1. Classification (GTDB taxonomy): domain Bacteria; phylum Bacillota; class Clostridia; order Oscillospirales; family Oscillospiraceae; genus CAKSXP01. Next base: position 519 of record CAZIHY010000107.1, on the reverse strand, counting down.
AACATCGCGCGCAGAAAGGCGCACCATGTGGACTTGCCTGATTCGTTTGGAGCCTGAACGATATTAAGCCCGCCGCCGAATTCAATTGTATCGCCGTTTAATCGGCCGAAGGATGCAGAGGCTTTTTTTATCTTCATACTCAGTGCTCCTCTCTGTTGTCAAGAGCCGCGAGGGCATATTTTATCGCCATTATCGTTGCTTCACGCTGCCCATCGTTTTCCGCCTCATCGTATTTTTTGCGCATTATCCGGAGAAAGCTGCCCTTTAAGGTGTCCTCGGACAGTCCTTCCCATATGTCCCTCGGCGACCGTGTGCGGTCCCGCACGATGAGATGGTAGACACGACCGCGGAATTCGTCTGTTATATCCACGGTGTTTATACTTCCGTCGTACTCGCCTGTGATGGTGACGCGGAGAATATCCCTGGCGTATTCGTCAGTAACGGCGTTGTCCAAAGCCTGAGATACATCATGCGCCCCGTCCATTGATACGGACAGCTCCATATATCTTCTTGAAGATG
>CAZIHY010000106.1:0-6072 GCA_964539115.1 uncultured Oscillospiraceae bacterium | reverse complement strand
AAGGAGCCGGAGCGGATTATGTTCCGGGACTTAGCGGAAGAATGGAAGGGCGTTCATTGGGAGCGAATTGGATATAAAACGGCAGAGGCATATACAGCGCCGCTCAGAAGAATAGAAGAGCAATTCGGCAGCCAGAAAGATGTCACGGCGGCTGAAATATCCGCCTATCTTTCTATGCTTGCAAAGGCTGGATATTCCAGGAGAACAGTACAAATGCACCGCGATATCCTGAACATGATATTCAATCATGCGATTGTGAACGGAAAATGCACCTTCAATCCATGTGTCGCCGTATCCCTTCCGCGCAACCTTCCGTCCAGCAAAAGGACACTCCCAGATGACGAGGCTATTTTCGCTGTTAGAGCAGAGAAGGACCATCCATTCCGCCTGTTTGCTCTAATCTGTCTGTATGCCGGTCTTAGGCGCGGGGAGGCATTAGCCCTGAAATATGAGGACATAGACCGCAAGGCCGGTGTTATCCATGTGACAAAGGCCGTGGGGTTTGTGGAAAACAACCCTCACCTGAAAGAGCCGAAAACCGAGGCCGGCAGGAGGGACGCGGTCCTCTTGGACGAGCTTGCAGACGCAATCCCGGAGAGTGAGGGGTATCTGTTCGCAAGAGAGGACGGCCGTTTACTGACAAAGGCACAATACAGAAACCGCTGGCAGTCTTACTGCAAAGCGATTGGGCATGACATAACTGCCCATCAACTCCGGCATGGATTTGCAACGATACTGTATGAAGCCGGTATCCCAGACAAGGACGCTCAAGAGCTCCTTGGGCACAGCAATATCACAGTCACCCGAGATATTTACACGCACATCAGGAAATCCAGGAGAAGTGAGACTGTAAACAGGCTGAATGTTTACTTAAAAAGTGATGTCGTAAATGATGTCAACAGTCAATAGGGCATTGATATTTCTATATTTAATCCTGCCTTTTAAGCAGGGTGTCCGGGGTTCGAATCCCCGCTGGGTCACCACGTCGTCGCGGACTGCATATCGTTCGCGACGACTTTTTTGTCAAAAAGTCATCTCTCGCTCATGCCGCTGCTCCATCTCCGCGCTAAGTGCCGCCGCTTTGCGGCGGTTGCGCTTCGAAACGCCCGCCTGTGGATGGGTGTCCTTTCCAAATCGAACCCGCTTCGCTTACACAGGGCCTTAGCGGCTTTGCCGCTTAGAGCCTGGTATACACCGTAGTGCTTCGATTTGGTTTTGGGTGCAAACCTGGAGATTTTCCTCAAAGTGTTCGCCCTTTCCATTACAAAAAATCTCGAAGTTTCAACGACTTCGAGATTTTCTTTGATTTTCAACGCTTTCAGCCGTTTTAATAATCTGTGCTGATATTTTACATCAGACACCGCAAACGGCGCAAAAATGCTAACACTGCCAAGGGAATTTGTTATTACACCACCTATGATAATCATCAGATCACCGCAGTAGATATGCGCCGAGAGGATCTGGACAGCGTCAGACCGGCACACTATCCGATGATATGTGATGAACAGTTTTGTATGCAGAATTGAGTTAAAAAGACGGTGTTTCTTAATGTAAAAACCCCACAGCTTCAATAGCTGTGAGGTTTTTTGTCATCTTTTGCTCTGCAGAAAACTTTTCGCGCGTCAGATCTGGTATTCCTTATCGACAATTTCCTCCTTATTAAGCAGGGCGGTCATGACCTTTTTGCGGTATTCAAGGAATGAGTAGCTGCTGCGGTCTCTGGGGCGGTCCAGTTTCACCGGAATAATAGTCTTGACCTGCCCAGGACGGGGCGACATGACAACTATCCTGCTGCTGAGAAAAATCGCCTCATCCACATCGTGTGTGACCATAAGCATCGTACTGTGCTGTTCCTGCCAGATCCGCTGCAGTTCTGTCTGCATCGACATCTTGGTGAACGCGTCCAGCGCGCCGAACGGCTCATCCAAAAGCAGGATATCCGGCTTGGAGGCCAATGCTCTGGCAATGCCGACGCGCTGCTGCATGCCGCCCGAAAGCTGGCTCGGCACAGATTTTCTAAAATCGTCCAAGCCCACCAGACGGATGTTTTCATCTACAATTTTCCGCCGCTCCTGCTTGCTCAGGGAGCGGTCTATAACAAATTCTATATTTTTCTCTACGGATTTCCACGGGAAAAGCCGCGGTTCCTGAAAAATGACGCCGATTTTGTCACTTGGTGCAGTTACTTCCTCGCCTTCGATCTGTATGCTTCCCGAGGTCAGTTCCTCCAGCGCCATGATCAAGCGAAGCAGCGTGCTTTTGCCGCAGCCGCTCGCACCAACGATACTGATAAATTCGCCTTCTTCAACAGTCAGATCCACACCGTTAAGGGCAACGACCTCATCCTTACCGCTGCCGAATTTTTTTACGGCGTCCTTCACTTCAAGGATTATTTTACTCATTATATTGATCTCCTGTCGTCAGACACCATTAAATTTCCGGATGCAGGCGTTCTGCACCTTCAGCAGGCACTTTTCGATCAGCAAACCGATAACGCCAATAACGATCACGCAGGAAAACAGATCAGCAGCGCGGGCCACTTCACGTGCATACATGATCATATAGCCGATACCGGAGGAAGCTCCGATCATTTCCGCCGCTACGACGCTGGACCATGCAGTGCCTGCGCTCAGTCGAATGCCGGTCACAATAGAGCTGACGGCGGACGGAAGTATAATTTCAAATATTACTCTGATACGGCCGATACGATACACCCTGGCCAATTCCAACAGCTTGGGGTTAGTGATCTGGATACCGGTTATGGTGTTCAGCAGCGCAGGCCAAAAAGTACCGATAGCGATCACCGCGATATTGGTGACTTCACCGATCCCGAAAATGATGATAAATACCGGGATAAGCGCCATCAGCGGCAGCGGGCGCAGCAGGCTGATGAGTGAGTTCAAAAGCTTTTGCGCCGCAGGCAGAAGTCCGATAAAGAAGCCTATGACCACGCCCAGGCAAACACCGATCACAAAACCCGAAAAAACGCGTACAAAGCTGATCTTAAGACCACTTTGCAGGCTGCCCTTTCCTATCAGTTTGAACAGATTTTTTATCAGCGTACTCGGAGCAGGCAGCGCGTTTGGGTTCACCAGACCATGCGTGGATGCAAACTGCCAGAAGAGGATCAGCACTGCGGGGACCGCGATTATCAGCAGAAAATTGACCACCCGCCGCCTCACTCCGAGTTTTTTCTTTACTTTCATCAGTGAGTTTCCTCCTGTCCTGTTATTAAATGAAATTGGTCCGGATCAGGGGTTCCTCCCCTTTTGGCGGATAGATGCCGCTGAGCTTTGCCGCTTCAAAGGCTTTCAGCATCCAGGCCATGTTTCTGGCGAGCGTTCGCATGATCTGCAGCCCTTCCTTGTCCTGTTCTACGTCTTCGGGAGTATATCCATGTACCATATTCCAATATTGTGAGGAGACTACCGGCATTTGACGGATGGTGAAGTATTTATTCAGAACATCAAAAGATGCCGTGGTCCCGGCACGGCGTGCGGAAATTACGGCGGCGCCGGGCTTGTGCTCCAGATATTCATTAGGAGCAATGCGGAACAGACGGTCAAGGAAGGATATCAAAGACCCATTCGGCGAACTGAAATACACCGGCGCGCCAACGATGAGCCCGTCTGCCTCCGCCAGCTTTGACACCGCCAGATTGACAGGATCGTCAAAGACGCAGGTATGAAGATGCTCCTCACGGAAACAGTATTTGCAGTCGATACAGCCGCTGACCGGCCGTACTCCTATATGAAATATCTCACTTTCAACTTCGTTTTCACCGAGTGTGCGGGATATTTCCTGTAGGGCACGGTCGGTACAGCCGTGTATATGCGGACTGCCGTTGATAAGCAGTACTTTCATTTAATCAACCAGGCTAAGATCAAACAGCTCCTCAAAAGGCAGGCCGTCTTCAACCACCAATTCGTTTTCGATCATGAAGTCAAACATCTCGGAAAGCGAGGCGATATCATCGTCCTCCAGCTTAAATGCAAACGTGTTCGCCTGCTCTGCGCGGGTGACAATATCCAGGTCCAGTCCCTGCTTATCGGCTACATGCTGAGAATAGGAAACTGTATTGTCCTCATTGATAGCATCGATAGCTCTGCGGTAAATCTCAACGATCAGGGCAGTTGCTTCAGGATGTTCTTCCGAGAACCCGTCGCGGACAGTGATAACATTGCAGCTGTCGGTGCCAGGCTCGTTGGAGATGATGGAAGCAGTCCCCTCTTCCTCCAGAACATAAGCGGTGGTCAAGCCGATAACGGCCGCGTCAATTTCGCCGTTGCGCAGCGCGGTGGCAGTCTCAGCCGCAGTGTTATACAGATCAACGTCGTCCTCAGTCAGTCCCGCCTGTGCCAGATAGACGCTTAGGTAGTACTGCCAGGTGCCGCCGACATAAGTTCCTACGCGCTTTCCGGCCAGATCTGCAATGCTCCCGATGCCGGAGTCTACCGTAGCAACCAGAGGCGAATTATGCTCCTGCCCGTAAAAACGGGCAAAGATCTTGTAGCCTCTTCCTCCGGATGCTCCGGACAGCGCAGGCTGGCAGCCCATGGTGGCGAAATCAAGATCGCCGGAGGAATAAGCGTCGTTCATATTGGGTCCACTGGTATAGGTGGTCAGTTCATAGGTAATGTTGGTGCCCTCCAGCACCTCGTCGGCAATGCCAAGAGATACCGCATAGCTGAACAGGGAATCTGTCTGCTCCCCGATGTGTATCACAAGATTCTCCGCTTCATCGGAAGACTTAGAGCCGCATGCGGCGAAGCTCAGTACCAGGATAAGTGCAGACAGCAGCGCAATATATTTTTTCATTACAGCACACCTTATTACTCAATGCCGAGAACGGCAGCGGCATTATCATGCAGGACCTTTTTCAGGTTCTCTTCACTAAGGCCCCAATTCTCTTTGACAAATTCCGCGGAACCCTTCAGGGGAAGGATAGGATAGGAGGAACCGTGGATTATGCGGTCAGGAATAACAGTGTTTGCAGCGGTTATATAATCCTGTGCGCCGGGTCCGGTAGTGCCATAGGTATCGGGCACCAGCCAAACATTCGGCAGCACCAGCGCAAGCGAGATGCTCTCGCGCACCCAGGGCCATCCGCCATGGGCCAGAATTATCTTCAGCTTCGGGAAAGTGCGTGCGACTCTGTCGATGCGCTGTGGAGACTGCACGTCAAAATAAGTCAGGGCAAAGGAGCTGTATGTAAGCAGCAAAGGGATGTTGTTTTCTTCCAGCTTCTTATAAACGGGGAATGCGCGCTCATCATCGATGTCATATGCCTCGTTGGCGGCAAAACCCGGCTCCAGCGCAATGCCGACGCCCTTACCGTTGATAACATACTTGTCGATCTCATCCAGCGCCTTCTGCCCCTCCAGGGGATCAACGTAGGGGAAGGCGATGAAGCGGTCAGGATATTTTTCGACCAGTTCGATCAGCGCGTCGTTGGAGATGCCCTTCAAGCCTCTGCCGGGGATAACCGCTTTATCGATCCCCGCATCATCCAGCTCCCGCAGGAACTCCTCAAAGTCGCCGCTCTTGTTCGAACCTTCGTACGGAAAGTGGTAGCGGGCGGGATTGGTGCCGGTCTTCAGGTTGCCATTATCATCTGTGAAAAAGTCCCAGTTGTTCTCATAAGGCGGACGGACTCTGAAATCAATTATCTTAATATCGCTCATTATATAAAATCCTTTCTGTAATCAGTTATTAAAAGATATCGGTCAATGTTAACACCAAACAACAAACGGATGGATATGATCATCCGATAATATCACAAGTACAGGAGTATGGCATTCGGCCATAGCGAAAATTATTTCGCAGCAAGTCAAATAAAACTTTTTGCACTTCGTTTCGCCCTCCTTGCCAAAAGAATAAACCTACCTTTCTGGTTGGTTTATCGGTATAATAGCATTGCGAATGCAGGATGTCAATAGTAAATATGAAAAATTACCCTGTTAAGTATTTATCTATCTCATCGCTCATGTCATCACCCTTTAAAAAACTGAAGAAAAGCTCCCGAATACGGTGCATTCGGGAGCTTTATCCGCTTGGAATACATTTTATTTT
>CAZIHY010000105.1:0-6079 GCA_964539115.1 uncultured Oscillospiraceae bacterium | reverse complement strand
TAAATAAATCTTAAAATATTGGTATCTTATATCTTAAAATCTTTTCCGATATACTCTCAATTGACGGAAGGAGCCGTGAAAAATGCTTAACATACTCATCTGTGACGACGAGCGCGATATACGAAATGCTCTGGCGATATACCTGCGTGCGGAAGGATACGGTATTCTCGAGGCCGAAAACGGCGCGGAGGCGCTGAAAGTGATGCAGAGGGAACAGGTGCACCTGATCCTGATGGACATTATGATGCCGGTTATGGACGGCGTTACGGCGACAGCGAAAATACGAGAGATGTACAACGTCCCGGTCATTTTCCTTTCGGCAAAGGGAGAGGACATGGACAAGATCCTTGGTCTGAACGTAGGTGCAGATGATTATGTTACAAAGCCCTTTAATCCCATAGAGCTGATAGCGCGCGTGCGCGCGCAGCTGAGGCGGTATACTGACCTCGGCGGAATGACAAAGCGCGAGAGCGCGATAACCATTGGCACGCTGGTGCTCGACGACGAGGCGAAAAGCGTTACAAACTGCGGGGAGCCGGTATCGCTTACGCCGACGGAATATGACATCCTGCGTCTGCTCATGCTCTCGCCGGGTAAGGTATATTCCTCCGCGGAGATCTACAGGGCTGTGTGGAAGGACGATCCCTTCGGCGCCGAGGGGACGGTTGCCGTTCACATACGACATCTGCGCGAGAAGATAGAGATAAATCCTGCGGAGCCGCGCTTTATCAAGGTCGTATGGGGAAAGGGCTACAAGCTCTCCGAATCTTGATATTGGGGGAAAAGCAATGGAGAATCCCAAATTTCATTTCACTTATACTCTGCCGTGTAAGATTGTTTGCTTCTTGCTGTCGGTCGCATTGTCGGTTGTGATCGTGGCGGGAGGTCTTGTGAGCGTTTACGGTATGAACGAGGGATGGTTCGACTATAACAGCAAGAGCTTTTATGAAAGCGGTTTTGCGAGCAGAATGGCTTATGAGTATTCCGATGATATCGTATATGGCTATCTTTATGACAATAGCTGGGCCGGCGCAATAGACAATGTGAATCTGCTGTTCGTCCTCTATGACGAAAACGGGAAAGCGCTCACGCAGAACTGTGACGGCGACAGAGCGGTGTTTATAAGCGAGGTTCCCTTCGTCGTTGAAACATGGGAGAATGACGGCCCCGTCGAATACTGGTACACCATCAAATACTGGCTGCGCGCGCCGCTGGTCAAAGGCGACGGGTTTTATGCCGCGAGTACCATTTACAACTGGGCGGCGGACCACCGGACTGACATCCTTGCCTGGACAGTCGTTGCGGCCATAGCCTTTGTCGTATGTCTTGTGTTTCTGGTTTGCGGGGCCGGATGCCGCAGCGATGTTGAAGGGGTCTCGCTTGCGTGGATAAACCGGAAGGTCCCGTTCGACCTTCATTTTTTCGCAGCCGTGTGCGCCGGAATAATAATGTGCCTGTGCTTTGCCGGCTGCGTGGATATTTTTGCAAATGCCTCTCTCAGGAGCGTGCTTGCCCTTGCGCTGGTGGGCGGCGCCGCCTGCACCGCCGCTTTCTTCGCGCTCTGCACGCATATACTGATATGCTTCTCCGCGCGGGTGAAAGCGGGAAAATGGTGGAGGAACACGTTGTGCTGTAAGGTGGTAAGATTTTTCTGGCGCATTGTCAAAAAGATCTTCGGCGCTATTAAGTCTGTGCTCTTCAATCTGCCGCTGGTGTGGAAAAGCGTGCTCGTGTTCTGCGCGGCAGCGTTTATCAATATAATACTCGCAATGTGCATGCTGAGCAGCTTTTTTGCGTTCTTCCTGCTGTTTCTGTTTGACTGCGCGCTGCTGGTCGGCGTTGGGTTCATAGCGCTCCAGATGCGCAGGCTCCAGCAGGGCGGACAGGAGCTGTCAAAGGGCAACTTTGACTATAAGATAAACACCGAGGGCCTGTTTTGGGAGTTCCGCCGGCACGCGGAGGATCTGAACAGTGTGTCCGAGGGTATGACGATCGCCGTCAATGAGCGCATGAAGTCCGAGCGTTTTAAGACTGAGCTTATAACAAACGTAAGCCACGACATCAAAACTCCGTTGACGAGCATCATAAGCTATGTCGACCTTCTCAAAAAGGAGAATATCCAGAATGAAAAGGCGCAGGAGTATATCGAAGTCATCGACCGCCAGTCCACGCGGCTCAAGAAGCTGACGGAGGATCTGGTCGAGGCGTCGAAGGCAAGTTCCGGAGCCGTGAAGCTCGACATGGATCGCGTGGACGTCGGGGAACTGCTCCGCCAGTCTGTAGGCGAGTACAATGAGCGCCTGACTGAGGCCGGGCTGACAACGATCATGAACCTTCCGGAAAAGCCGCTGCCGGTAATGGCGGATGGGCGCAGGATCTGGAGGATATTTGAAAACCTCTTATCTAACATCTGCAAGTACGCGATGTCCGGGACCCGCGCCTATATAACGGCGGAGGGCGTGCACGGCGGCGTGTTTGTCACCTTCCGCAACATCTCGACAAATGAGCTGAACATTTCGCCCGATGAGCTTATGGAGCGGTTCGTGCGCGGCGATACTTCCCGCAGCACCGAGGGCAGCGGGCTTGGCCTTTCGATAGCTCGCAGCCTGACAGAGCTGATGGGAGGACATTTCGACGTATTCCTTGACGGCGACCTGTTCAAGGCGGTCGTCAGCTTCCCGATGCTGTACGAGGCGGAACAGGATCTGAAAAGCGACGAGCAATAACTAAATGATCCAGGCAAGCTATGATCTGATCATAACCTGCCTGGATCATTTTTTCTTTATTTGCGCTGTATCAAGGCTAAAACCGGATACCCTCCGGAGTTTACCTTACTAAGCAAACTCAGCCTGGCAAAGCGGAATTTACACAGGCGTAATTAAAATATTGAGGTCCATCCCATCTCGCTTGAGCAGGTTTTGCTGACTTGGAGGCTGTCGGGTATGATCTCGGAGAACAGAGGCTCGATGTCCTTTTGCTGTCCGGAAATGCTGAACGCGGCAATCGCCTCGTCCTGCTCGTTTAGGATAGGGAAGCCGACGCAGAAAGTGTTGTCCAGATACTCAGCAGTGTCGAAACCGTAACCCCTCTGTCGGATGTCTTCGATCTCCTCGCGGAGCCTGTCCTTGTCGGTAACGGTGTTTTTTGTATAGGGCGTCAGTTCTGTTTTCTCCAATATAGCCTCGCGGCGCGCATTCGGAAGGAAGGCGAGCATAGTTTTGCCGATCCCGGTCGCATGCATCGGAAGATTGAACACGCGCGTCAGATTTGGTACACGCTCGGGAAAATAGGCTTTGAGCAGCAGAACGTCGTCATTCGTGGACATAACGCCGAGATGTATCGTCTGGCGGTAGCGTGTAAGCAGATCGCGAAGGTATGGATTAGCCGCCTGCATGACCTTCAGCTTGTGCGGATATGCACAGCTCATGGCATACATCTTGGAAGTGGGCATGTATTTGCGGGTAAGCTGCTCCTTTTCGAGGTATTTGCAGGCAACGAGCGTGTTCACAAGCCCATGTGCCGTTGTCCTGCTGATGCCAAGCACGGCGCTTATCTCCTGTACGCTCATCGGCTGGTTTGATTCACATACGGTTTCGAGTATGCTTAGGGCGCGGGCAACGGATTGTACCGGAGAAGCTTTGTTGTTTTCAGCCATGTGAACTCACTCCTTAACATACAGTTTGTCATTATTATAGACATTTATGTTTAGAATGTCAACAATAAATTCCCTGAATGAGTGATTTTGGCACTGACGCGGGGGATTAAATAGAAAAAGCCGCGGAATGAAGTGAACCGCGGCATTTTCTTGCGGCAATAATCAGTCGTCCACGTCCAGATATTCCAGAGTGTCTTTTTTTTCGGCCTTGCTGTCGCCGTGCTTCACAAACAGCATGGTCACAAAGCTGGCGGCGACGAAAAGCGCGCCGTAGGGGAAGAGCAGAACGTAGCCTGCATCGGGGTCTGCGCTGCCAAGAAGCCGGTAGCCGTATTCAAGCACTGCTCCGGAGAGTATCGGCGTTATGATCTGTGCGGACTGCGAGGCGGTGTAGTAATAGCCGGTATACTTGCCGACGTCCGCGCCTCGGCTCATCTCGACTACCATTGGATAGCTGTTGACATTGATGGCGGCCCAGCCGAACCCGGCGAGGATGAAGAAGAAAAATATCAGTCCGCCAAAGCTTTTGAAAAACATGCAGCTTCCGAATGCTATGGCGAGCATAACTGTGCCTCCGAGTATGGTTTTCTTTCGGCCTATTTTAGTTGCGATAACGCCGACCGGGATATAGCTGATGATGGCGGCTGCCTGCGCAATTATGAGCGTGTAAGCAAATGAGCCGCCGGTAAGCCCCCAATAGACGTTAGCGTATTTGGAAAAACTGGTCGTTATTGCGTTGTAGCCCATGAACCAGAGGAAGATAGAAACGAGTATGAGCCGGAAAGATTTTTTGACTTCGGGCGGCATAGCTGCCCCGGCATTTTCGCTTGTCTCATCCTCGTCGGTCACGCCGAGAGCCTCAGCTTCCTGCTGCGCCAGCAGGACGAGCCGTGGCTCGCGTATTGTAGAGACGAGGACTATGAGGCACACGAGCATGAAGCCAATTATAACGGCGAAAAGCGGGATATAATCGGGTTTGGGAACGTCGCTCACAAGAAAGGATATCGCGCCAAGGGAGAGGACTCCGCCAACCGCGCCCATTAGGTTTATGATAGCGTTTCCCTTGCTGCGCAGCGGCTTCGGCGTAACATCCGGCATCAGCGCGACAGCGGGGGAGCGGTAGACGGACATGGACAACAGGAGCAGACCCAGCGCCGAGAGGAACAACGGTAGGGAGGAGATCCTGTCCGCGATGGGCATGATCATCGCAAAGACGCAGGCGCAGAGCGTGCCGGCGATGATATACGGCATGCGGCGGCCGATCCGCGTGTTCGTGCGGTCGGACAGGGAGCCGAACAGCGGAAGCATGAACAGCGCCAGAACATTGTCAAGTGCCATGATAACGCCGGAAACGGCGTCGTTGAGGTCAAAAGTGTTTTTGAGTATGAGCGGTACGATGCTGTCATAGATCTGCCACAGCGCGCAGATGGACATGAAAGCGAAACCGACAAGGATCGTGCGTTTATTATTCAGTTTCATGAAAATAACACAACCTTTCTATATATGATTTTAACTTATTGCCTGGTCATGCGCAACAACAAATTGACGTTCAGGTTCCGCAGTGGTAAAATAAAATTGCTCAGGAGGTGAGCCTTGACATGAAAAAGGCGTTAAAAATAATACTCCCGTTTGCGGGAGCAATGGCCGCCGTTGCCGCGGCAACGGTATTTGCGGTTGCGCCCGAAAAAGCGGATGAGGCGAAAAAAGCGCCCTTTATGCGGCGCAACTTTGCGCACAGGGGGCTGCACAAACTGGATAAATCGGTGCCGGAAAATTCGCTCTCCGCGTTTCGCGACGCGGCGGAGGCGGGTTACGGCGTTGAGCTGGACGTCCATATAACGTCGGACGGCGAGATCGTCGTATTCCACGATGATGAGCTGGAGCGGATGTGCGGCGTGCAGGGAAGCATTGAGGAAAAGTCTTTTGCCGAGCTTTCGGAGCTGTCGCTGCTCCAAACCGGCGAGCGCATACCCGGGCTTTCGGAGGTGTTCGAGGCGATAGACCGCCGCGTGCCGGTAATAATCGAACTCAAGACAGGAAAGCGAAACAGGGAGCTCTGTGAAAAGACGCTTATGCTCATGGACAACTACGGCGGCGACACTTGTATCGAGAGCTTTGATCCGACTATAGTCAGGTGGTTTCGGAAGAACGCGCCGGACGTCCTGCGCGGGCAGCTTGCCTGCCGTCCGGGGGAGTACGGGAAGAAGACGAAAAAGCCGCTTGCGTTCATCCTTGGGAACCTGCTGACAAATTTCCTCGGCCGGCCCCATTTCATCGCCTATGGCATTGGCCGAAAGCCGCTGACCGTCAGGCTGTGCGAAAAGCTCGGCGCAATGAAGGTCGCGTGGACGAGCCACGGGCTGGATGCGCAGAGGGATAACGACGCAGTCATCTTTGAGTATTACCGCCCTCCCAGAGGGTATT
>CAZIHY010000104.1:0-6178 GCA_964539115.1 uncultured Oscillospiraceae bacterium | reverse complement strand
CTGGAGGGATGCGTTTTTTATTCGCCTTTTTTTGATTTAATTGCCAAAATCGTTTGCATCGTTTTGGGCAAACTGATAATCGAGAGTGATGCAAAATGAAGAAAACAATTTTAATCTTGCTTATATGCTGCCTGCTTGCCTTTCCGGTAAGCGCGGAAAACGAAGATACGGAAGAAGCTGTCCGCCTGCCCATCGTAATGTACCACCATATGTCGCCGAAGGCGAGGCTTTGGGGAGATTACGTCATTTCGCCGGAACAGTTCGAATCCGACCTGCAGTATCTGCAGTCGCACGGATATACGCCGATCTCGACCGCCGAGCTGTTCGCCTGGTATGACGGGACGGGGAGCCTGCCCGAAAAGCCCGTTATGATAACCTTTGACGACGGGTATGAGAGCACCTATGTGTACGCAAAGCCGCTGCTTGAAAAATACGGCATGCCGGCTGTCGCCGGCATAATCGGCTCCGTCGCGCAGCAATACAGCGACACGCCCGACCATATGCTGGACTATTCCCATATGAGCTGGGAGGCCGCAGCCGAGACGGACGCCGAAGGGCTTATAGAAATGCAGTGCCACACATGGGATATGCACAAGCTCAATGCCCGGCGCGGCTGCAGTCCTAAAAATGGGGAGTCGGATGAGAGCTATTACAGCGCGCTTTCGGAGGATTTGGGAAAATTCTGCGAGGTATATGAGCAGTATATGGGCCACCCGTGCTCCGTGCTGGTGCTGCCGTTCGGCATATATACTGGCAGAACGCTGGAAAACGCAAAGGAGCTCGGCTTCCGCGCGGTGATGACCTGTTCGGAAAAGGTCAATCTGTTGACCGGCGAAGAGTCCGAGCTCATGGGGCTTGGCCGCTATAACCGCCCGAGCGGTATTTCCAGCGAAGCATTTTTTGCAAAGTGGGAGAAATGAAGAGGGGGACTATTTGGGTTTAGGCTCTGAATTGCGCTCCCAAAACACGCCGTCGGAAAAGCCCTGGATGCGCTTGTCTGTCTCAGCCTGCTCTATGCGCTTCTGCGCAAGGGCGCAGTAGCGTTCACTCTGTTCGATGCAGAGAAAATGCCTTCCCAGCTTTTTTGCAGCGGCGGCTGTGCTGCCGCTGCCGGCAAAGGGATCAAGGATAATATCTCCCTCGCGCGAAGAGGCGAGTATCAGCTTTGCGAGCAGCTTTTCCGGCTTTTGCGTTGGGTGTTCGGTGTTCTCCGCCATGGACCAGTAGGGCACGGTTATGTCGTCCCAGAAGTTTGAGGGGCAGGTGTCGCGGAATTTTCCGTCGAGCGTGTCCTCCCAGTCCTTGGGTCTTCCATTTTCCCGGTAGGATGCAACGACGCGTCGGCGCTGCTTCACAGAGTCGCGGTTGAAAAAATAATCGTCTGAGACAGTGCAGAACCAGATATCCTCACAGGAGTTTTTCCAGTTCTTCTCCGCGCCACGGCCCTTTTCGCGCTGCCATGTGATGCGTCCGCGCAGACGCAGACGCTTTTCAAGCGTGGGGCCGATGACCATTCCGCTGCGCCAGTCGCAGCATACATATACGGATGCGTCCGGTTTCAGTTTGGGCAGAACGGCGCCGAGCCATCGCTCCGTGAAGGCGAGGTAATCCTCATCCCGCATGCGGGAAAAATGCGCGCCGTCGTAGCGCTTGCCTAGGTTATATGGAGGATCGGCTATAAGAAGGTCCGCAAAACCATCCGGAAGGGCGGCCAGCGCTTGGAAGCAGTCGCCGTTTATAACGGTATCTGGCGCAAAGGGCGCGCCTGCCGGCAGGCAGCGGCCGAGATACAGCGCTTCTTCCTCCGGAGAGAGCGAAATTGTTTTGTTTCGCGGTGAGCGTTTTTTGTTTTCCATGAATGACCTCACATGAGCGGTGCAAAAATGCGCAGTACCGTAAGGAAAAAGCGTTTGATGCCATGCGGCTTCGGGAGCCAGTCAAGCGTTATTTCGCGTGAAACGGCCTGCGTGTTCAGAAAATCGTCACGCACGTCGAGCACCGCCCCCGCGCGGTACATCCAGACGGCACATTCAAAGTGCAGAAACAGACTGCGGAAGTCGAGGTTTATTGAGCCGACGACTGCGGTGTTGTTGTCGGAGACGAAGTTTTTCGCGTGGATAAAGCCGGGAGAATATTCAAATATGCGTACGCCCGCCTTTATCAAAGGCTCATAGTATGAACGCGTCAGGGCGAAAACGATCTTCTTGTCGGGTATAGACGGGGTTATGATTCGCACATCGACGCCGCTTTTTGCCGCGAGCGTCAGCGCCTTGAGCATTTCACTGCTGATGATAAGGTAAGGGGTAGTGATATAGACGTATTTTTTCGCCCGGGATATAAGATTCAAATATACGTTCTCTCCGACATTCTCCTCGTCAAGCGGAGTGTCGGCATAGGGCTGTACATATCCGCTGGCCGTCACTTTTTCCGTAGGTACAAAAGCGGAGACGTCCTCGTCCTGCCCGGTTATGAAGCACCACATGGAAAGAAACAGCGCCGTCAGGGACGCCGTGCCCTCCCCATACAGGCGAACTGCGCTGTCCTTCCAGTGCCCGAAGCGCTTGATTTCGTTTATATATTCGTCGGCGAGGTTAACGCCGCCGGTATAGCCGATGTTGCCGTCGATAACGCAGATCTTGCGGTGGTCACGGTTGTTGAAGCGCGAGGATAGAATGTTGTTGAAGCGGTTGAAAACCCGGCATTTGATGCCCCTGGCCTCAACAGTTTTGAAGAAGTCCTCGGGCAGATTGAAAAGATTTCCTATATCGTCATATATAAGGCGAACGTCCAGTCCCTCGGCGGCCTTTTCTGCGAGAATGTCGTAGACAGCCTGCCACATATGGCCTTCGGCGATTATGAAATACTCCATAAAAATGAAGTGCCTGGCGTTTTTAAGGTCCTGGATCATACACTCGAACATGTCTTCACCGAGCGGGAAATACCGGGCCCTCGTGTTGCAAAACGGCGGGGTCCCGACATTTGCAGTAATATAGCGCGACTGTATGGCGGCGTCGGGATTTTCATAATCGATCTCCCCGGACGCGTTGGAAAGCCGGGAGAGCAGGCGGTCCTGCATGTTCTGCGCCAGCTCGAGACGCTTGCGCTCCCGGCGGTTCGGGCGGCGCTTGCCGTAAACCAGATAGAACAGTCCGCCGAATATCGGCAGAAGCATGATGGGTATTATCCATGCGATCTTATATTCGGGATTTGAGTCCGAGCGGACGATGTGCATCGTGACGCCGACAGTGATGGCGATGCAGACAATGTAGTAATATGCAAAATAGCCGCGGAACAGCACGAACATGGATACGAGCACGAAGGCCTGGATTATAACGAATATTGCGATGGATACAACGCGGTGGGCCGCGTCAGCGGTTCTCTTGTGCTCGTTCATCTGTCATGGATCCTATATCCTGTGCTGTGGTCAACGACATTTTTAAGCGGCTCCTCATTTATATATGCCCGCAGATTTTGGACAAGGATGTCCTTGACCTTGACGACGACGGAGGGAATGCGCCAGCCGCCGGAAACATGCGGCGTTATGAGGATATTGCGAGCTTTCCACAGTGGGCTGTCCCCGGGCAGCGGTTCGGGAGAGGCAACGTCAAGCCCGGCGCCGCGCAGATGGCCGCAGTCCAGCGCCCGGACAAGCGCATCCTGATCGAGAGCTGTACCGCGGCCGACATTTATGAGGATAGAGCCTTTTTTCATAAGAAACAGCCGGCGCTCATCCATTATATGCGAGGTCTCGCTGTTGTTGGGAAGGCACATTATGACAGCGTCTGCGCGCGGAAGAAGCCCGTCGAGCTGTTCCGACGGATAGAGCTCGTCGCAGTATTCGGGTTTGTTCATATTGCTGCGGCGCAGCCCGATGACATGAGCGCCGAGCGCCTTGAGCCGGCGCGCGACATTTCCGCCCAGGTCGCCGAGACCGAGAATAAGGACTGTCGAGCCCTCGACCGTCTCCGCGGTGTACAGGGGGTTCCAGCGGCAAGCGAGCGTGTCGCTGTGATAGGTCAGCATATCGCGCTTGAGCATGAGAAGCATACCAAGCACGTGTTCGCTTATGGCTGGACCGTAAGCTCCGGTGCCGTTAGTGACGAGCACATTTTCGGGCACAACGTCCATATATCCGTCCGTGCCGGCGGAGCAGGTCTGCATCCACTGGAGCTTTTTGCAGAATTTCACCATCTCGGGAGGCACGTTGCCGAGTATGACGTCTGCGTCCTCGAGGACCCCGGGTTCAGCGGTGCTGGGCGGATATATGTGCCATTCAGCGTTAGGCGCGACAGCGCGCACCTCTTCTATCTGCTCAGGCGTGAGCGGCGAGGCCATGACAATTTTTTTGGGGTATCTCATATATGTCACCTCATACTTAATATCGTCAGCTTTCCGAAAAGGAAAACATTTTTGCAATTTGCGAGCACAATTGATCTGTAAGCGGGTTTTCGTTGAACTTGCGCCGGACGCAGACAAGGCGGCTTTTGACGGGAAGCGCATGGCTTCCGAGGCCGGGAACGCGGGCTATGACGCTGAAATTGGAGTCTGAAAGCGCGCAGCCGCGGCCCATGTGCATCTCCGCCAGAAGGGATGCCAGGTTCGGCAAAAGCTCTACCGAGCGTGGCGCAAGGCCCAGATCGTCCCGCTCCCGCGCGCTTATCAGCTTGCTCTCGAGCGGGCTCCACTCCCAGGCGGAGGTCATATAAAGCGGCTCGTTCCAACAGCACTTCCAGCCGTCAGGTCCTTCAAAGCGCCTGATCGCCTCGATTGGAGCGTGGATCCTGACCTCCTCCCACGCAACGGGTATGGTTTCGATATCGCGGTGGTTTGGTTTTTGACCCTCGGAAAAGAGCGCTGCGTCCAGCGCGCCGTCCAGCAGGCCGGTGAGTATCGCGTCGTTGGCGTTGTGCTCGATCCGGAAATGGGTATTGGGGTTTTCGCGGCAAAAATTTTCGAGAACGGGGGAGAGCTTTCCGAAGGGGTCGATCCATTCGGAAAGTCCGAGCGTATAGCTGCCGCAGAGGTTCTCGCGGGCCTTGCGGAGACGGTCATAAACCAAGTCAAGCTCAGCAAAAGACTCGGAAAACAGGGCCTTGTAGTGTTCTCCTGCCTCTGTCAGGCGGATGGACGGGCCGCGCTCTATGAGCCGAATGCCGAGCTCCTTTTCAAGAAGGGCGACATATTTGCTTACTGCCTGCTGCGAGAGGAAGAGCTCCTCCGAGGCCCGCGTGAAGCTCAAAGCGTCCGCCGTTTTGAGAAAGCAGAGAATGTGAGTGTCTGTCATTTCGTCCCGCTCCTTTCAGCATCGCAGGCGGCGAGATATCTGAGCAGGAAGGCGCAGAACTCGCCCGCAGCGGAGTTTCCACTGCCGCGCGGCCTTGCAAAATAGATGCCGGCACGCTTTTTCAGAGGGAAAAGGCGCAGCTCGCCGCAGGCGCGCGTGACCGCGTTTTCCGTCGAGACGGTAAAGCAGCCGCCGCGCCGCAGCGTTGCGAAAACCGAAACAGGGTTCGGAAAATGCTCGATTCCGGATGAGGTCAGGCCAAGAGAGGCAAGCTCCGCGTCGTCGAGCTTGGGGGAGTCCGTCAGGCAGATGCGGCACGCGGAGAGCTCTTCTCCCGCGGTAATGGCATATACGGGCAATGTCAATAAGAGCTCGGATTCCACCTCATCCGGCTCGAGAGCGGGACAGTTTTCGGGTACGATGGCCGAGTCTATAAGTCCATTTTTGAGAAAGGAGCTTATTTCCTGGTCTCCGCCCTCGCGGAATTCCATGCGAAGTGCAGGATTATCGCGGCTAAATAGCGCCGCCGCCTGTTCAAGCTCCGGCGGAAGCCCGCTGCGGGAACACCAGCCGATACAGAGGATGGATTCGCTTGAGCGCCGCTTCTCGCGAAAAAGCTGTTCCGCGTTAATGAGCCTCTCGTTGAAGTCCGTCAGCCAGCGGAGGTATTCCTCCCCGGCATATGTCAGGGAAAATGCGTTGTTGCGGCGGAGAAAAAGCTCGAACCCGAGATCCTCCTCGAGCTTTTGAATGTTGCGGCTGACAGCCTGCTGTGTGATATAAAGCTCCCGCGCCGTGACCGAAAGGTTGCCTGTTCTAACGGCGGAGAGAAAACATGCGATATTCAGATCGTTCATCCGCCGCTTCCCTCTCTTTCTGATTTGGATATAATTA
>CAZIHY010000103.1:0-6225 GCA_964539115.1 uncultured Oscillospiraceae bacterium | reverse complement strand
CTTTCAGTTCATACGCCTCATCAACAGCATAGTGTGTTTCCAAATCTATAATCTTCACTGGCATCGTCTCCTTTTTTCTTATGTATGTACATAACTAATACTATCAATAAAAAATACACAGGTCAAGAGCTTATCACATCCCTCCCTTTTCAAAACAGTCTCTAAGCTTTTCCAGCGCTTTTTTCTCGATCCGCGATACATATGACCGGCTTATGCCGCAGACAGCCGCAACTTCTCTCTGGGTCTTTGGTTTTTCGCCGGCCAGCCCGTAACGCATCCCTATTACCATGGACTCACGTTCATCCAAAGCAATTTCCATATATTCCATGAGTTCGCTTTTTGTTTCCTCCGCGCTGATATTTTCCAAGAGGTCGTCATCCTGCGCAACGACGTCCATAAGACTTAGATTGCCGCCCTCCTCATCCGCCTCCAATGTATCGGACAGCGAAAGCACCCCGGCAGACTTCTTCTGTGACCGGAAATACATCAATATCTCATTCTCAATACATTTACTTGCATAAGTTGCAAGCTTTACACCCTTATCGGGTCTATAGGTGGAAACACCCTTAATAAGTCCAATTGTGCCAATTGATATTATGTCGTCCTGGTCATCGGTCATAGTATAGTATTTTTTAATTATGTGAGCAACAAGCCTGAGGTTGTGTTCTATTAGCTTGTTGCGTGCTTCCATATCCCCCGCTACCGCTTTTTCAACATATTCTCTCTCCTCTTCCGCGCTGAGCGGTTTTGGAAATGAACCAGTGCCTGTGCCTAATTTCAGCATAAGAAAAGCACTGCTCATCAACAGCATAAACGCAGTTTGCAGCATAATTAAGCCTCCCGATAAAGTTTTTCGACCAACTTGCCCTACAATTCTATTCATTTCCGGCAAGTCCGAATTACTTCAACGAGACGTTCAATAAAAAACCGCCTGTCTGCTCAGGCGGTTTTTTCATTCTTTTACAATATCATTATCATTATCATTTTTTTCAGACAACAGTTTTCGGAAAACTATATTCAGCGCATTGCCCATAATAATGATTATGGCACATATATACAGCCAGAACATCAGAATAATAATTGACGCCAGCGACCCATATATGAGCGAATATCTCGTGGACATTCCTATAAACCAGGAGAACAGCACGCTTATCGTAACAAGTGCGGCAGATGCAACAAAGGCTCCGAGCAGCAAGTGCTTCTCCGTACCCTTTGGCGCCGAGAGCCCATAAATACCCGACAAGACGAGCAGCAGCAAAGCAAAAAGCAATACAAAACGAAGCCACTTCCAGGCAAGGCTCACATTTAATATCGAAAGTTGGCTGCCGACAAATTTCAGAAACCAGTCCCCAGTTATAATAACGATTGCGGCAAAATACATTATAACAAGAAACACAATAGAAAAAATGAAACTGAAAATAATGAATAAAATTCCGCTGTATCTTCCCTTTCCCTGCATCTCGGCAAACACAGTGTGCAGCCCGCGGAACGCGGCCGAAGACGACGTCAACATAACAACGATCGCAGCTATAAACAGTCCGTTTCCGCTGTGAGATGTGACATATCCCATATAATCCGCAAAAGTGTCCAGCGCCTCCGCCGGAATGATCCCCTGAAGAAATCTTATTATATCGTCAACATCGGTTATATACCGTCTGAGCATTGTATAAAGACAGATCATCAGCGGAAAAACCGTCATTGTAAGAAAGTATGACAAGGCGGACGCGGATCTTGAGACATGGAAACGCGCGTACATCTCTATCAAATCTCTGATGACGGTATAAAGTTTTTTGCTTTTCAGGCAAAACACCCCATTTCATACGATCAATAGCCGTATAAAAAATTATGTGCGCCGGACAAAAAATATATCCAATGTCATATTCTGAATCTGTTGACGGGATCGGCGCTGTATTGTGGGCCTCCCTCAATTTTTCGGTACAGGCAAAATGCAAAGACAGCGGATGCCAGCGACACGGCGCCATAGGCTATCTCTGCCGCTATGACAGAATAAAGCCGCAGCACAAGTATCGCACACATGCACATAAGCTGGACAGCCAAAGCAGCTGCCATAAGCGCCGGCTTTGATTTTATTATCCCATACCACATGAACACACACACGGCAAGCGTCATCAAAAACAGAAAAACTATCTCAGCCGTACCCAGCAGGTGCTCATACAGCGGCGTTGACGCAATAGAATCAATAAGTTCATACAATCCGTCGCTGTCCTCAACAGTTGTTGCTACTTTTTCAAATCCGTTGTTATTAACGGCGGTAGCAAGAGATATTTTTGAAAACAGCTGCATTCCGTGTATGAGCAAAAGCTCTATAAGCGTATATCCAAGTCCATAAGAAAGCACCACGCCGGGCTTGTCCTTGCTGTTAGATATAAACTTCAATATAAGAAAGTGACCGAGAACTATAATCACACTCTGTGTAAGCGCCGTTAAAACGGCTCCGTTGACTGTATCAGCAGCAAAAATGGAGCCTATGAGCATTCCTGCGCCAAAATAGGAAAAAGCGCACCATGAGGCAAGGCCGCACACAAGCGGCATAAGCATCATTTTATGCCTGTTCGCAATGACAAACACAAACGGCAGACCAAAACAGACGCCTAAAGCAACGCCCATCGCTGTTATCGTTCCGGCGGATACGATGATTTCCATATTCTACCCCTTTATGTCAACATAAAAATCGGGCGAGCTGACGCCCGCCCGTGGAAGATTTGACAGAAGAATTTATTTGGAGTTAAAAATCTTGAATATACTGTCGAACGGATCCTCATCCTCTGCAGCAGGCGCGGGAACCTTCTCCGGCTCCGGCTGCTTTTCAGCTGCAGCCTTCTCTGTAGCGGCAGTATAGAGCCCCTGGGAGACAGGCGCCTCCGCTCTCGGCTCTGCCTTAGGAGCGGGCTCTGCAGCAACAGTGAACTCCGCAGTTTTCTTGACCGGACCATCGTCAAAGCCCGTCGCGATGACGGTAACACGGATCTCATCATCCATGGTCTCATCAAAGGTGGCGCCAAAAATGATGTTAGCGTCAGGATGCGCAGCAGCCTGAACAAGATTTGCAGCCGCCTCGACATCCTCGAGCCCCATATCCTGGGATCCAGTGATGTTGACAAGAACGCCTCTTGCTCCATCGATGGACGTCTCCATCAGCGGGCTGGCAACAGCAGCACGGGCTGCATCCTCCGCCTTACCCTTGCCTGCGGCATGTCCAACACCCATATGGGCAAAGCCGGCATCCTTCATGATAGTCGTGACATCAGCAAAGTCGAGGTTTATAAAACCAGTGTTCTTTATAAGATCCGAAATGCTGGTAACAGCCTGGTGCAGAACATCGTCTGCGATTTCAAAAGCGTTTGCAAATGTGACTTTCTGGTCAGTCGCATATTTCAAACGGTCGTTCGGAATGATCAGAAGTGAATCGACCTTTCCCAGCAGCTCGTCAATTCCGGACTGCGCCTGAAGCATACGGCGCTTACCCTCAAAACCAAACGGCTTTGTCACAACGCCGACTGTAAGTATTCCAGCTTCTCTGGCGATATCCGCGATAGTGGGCGCCGCTCCAGTACCGGTTCCTCCGCCCATACCGGCGGTTATAAAGACCATGTCCGCATCTTCAAAGCTCTTAGCAATATTATTGCGGCTTTCTTCAGCGGATTTCTTACCTATTTCAGGATCAGACCCTGCGCCCTGACCATGCGTCAGCTTCTCGCCGATCTGAATTTTCTGGTCTGCGCTTGATACCGCGAGAGCCTGCTTGTCCGTATTGATGGCAATAAATTCGACTCCCTTAGTTCCCGACTTTACCATCCTGTTGACAACATTGTTGCCTGCTCCGCCGACACCAACGACTTTTATTGTTACAACATTTTCGGGACCGGTCTCAAGTGAAAACGACATATCCGTAGCCTCCCATTATAATTTAGGCTTGGCACGCTGTTATATGCGCACCAACGCAATTTATATCCATAAAGATAGAGTTATTTTATAACGATTTTTCGCGCAGGTCAATACTTCTTTATAAAATATTATGTGAACCAATGCAAAAAAATTTCTTTTACGACGCATTATGCATCAATATGGGCTGAAGTGTACCTTTTTGTCGATTGAAAGGTCCAACAGCCCTTCGTCGCCATCTCCAAGCTGTGCAACAGCGCTGAGCAGAAGCTCAAGTTTATACTGCACCGCATCGTCACGCCCAAGCTTCACCGTGAAGCGTCTAAGATAATCAAAGGTCGGATCAGATATATTAGTCATGTCCAGATAGGTTATGTCTCCCACCATACCCATATCGTCTATCGCCGTCAGGACGTCGGAAACGAACTGCACCGCAGTGCTATCCCCTGTATCAAGTTTCAATTCCTCACCGATCACGGGGGAGGACGGGATAAGCCCCGTGACATTGATAACGCCCTGTGTCTCTGCCGCGCTTATACTGTCAAGTATCTTGCAGTTTTGGTCGATAAGCCAATACTCGCCCTCGCTGCGTATACACGCGATAGCATAGCCTTCGGTAACCTCAATAACGATCTTGTTTGGAAGCGACCTTGATACAGCAACACCTGAAACGTAAGGAAGCTTGGCATATATTCTGCTGTAAGCCGTAAACCTGTTTACGAAAAACAGATTATCTCCCTCTTCAATACCGGAGGCGTCGATTATTTCCTGCTCAGTGTAATACGAGGCTCCGACGACCTCGATCTCCGATACACGAAAAAAAACGCCTATGCCAAATATCAAAGCCGCGCAAACTATAATAAACGTCAGCGGCGCATAAAGAGCGCTGCGCTTCTTGACTTTCTTTGGTTTTGCCTGTGCCATTGTGTTACCCTTTCATATCCCATGGTTCGATATCCGCCCCGAGTTCGGAAAATAATTCCGAAATGTTCTCATATCCGCGGCCGATATACTCGCCGTCATCCGCAACGATCGAGTTCCCGTCCGCTGACAAAGCAGCTATAATCAGGGCAGCTCCGCCGCGAAGATCGCAAGCTCGCATTTCTCCGCCATACAGCTCCGGAACACCTGTTACAAGCGCTACCCGCCCCTCTGTTTGAATAGATGCTCCGAGCTTACGGAACTCAGCCGCATGCATATATCTGTTTTCAAAAATATTCTCAATAAAAATCGTAGAGCCCGCCGACTTCAGACACGCCGCCATCATAAGAGGCTGTGCGTCCGTTGGGAAGCCCGGAAACGGCCTTGTTGCGATAAGTCCGGCGGAATTCAGCTTCTTTGGAGCCCGAATCAAAAGCTTTTGCTTGCTGCAGCTTATTTCGCAGCCGCATCGCTTCAAACTGTCGAGGACAGCCGCGTTCTCATGCTCAATCGCACCGCTTATCTCCGCCGTGCCCCCACAGGCTGCAACAGCACACATCTGTGTCGCCGTTACTATTCTGTCCGAAGGTATCCGGAATCCCACTCTGTCCGAGGGATGAAACCCTTCAACGCTGATGCTGCTTGTTCCAAGCCCCGAAATTTTAGCTCCCAGACAAATCAGAAAAGATCCCAGCACGGATATTTCAGGTTCCTTAGCCGCGTTATAGATCACAGTTTCGCCATTTGACATACAGGCAGCTATCATCGCGTTCTCCGTTGCTCCCACACTGGGATACGGCAGTTCAATCTCTCCGCCGATAAAATCTCCTGCAGAGCAAAGGATCCTGTCTCTTTCCTCGGTTATCACGAATCCAAGCGCGTTAAGGGAAGAAAGATGAAGGTCTATGGGACGTTTTCCTATGCGGCAGCCGCCCGGTGCACAAACCTCCGCACGCCCTGTACGCGCAGCAAGCGCGCCCAGAAACAAAACGGACGCACGCATTTCGCGCATCAGACACTCTGGAACATCGCATCTGCATAGTCCCCTGGTATCTATGTTGACAACATCACCATCACGCTCGACATGACAGCCGAGATGCCGCAATATATCCAGCGCCGTTTCAACATCGCTCAGCTTCGGACAGTTTAAAAGCTCCGTCTCGCAGGGGCATATCACAGAAGCTGCGATTATCGGCAAAGCCGCGTTTTTCGAGCCCTGTGAACGGACGCTCCCACAAAGAGGCCTTCCTCCATGAATTCGCCAGATGCTCATAAATGTCTCCTCCACATAGTATTTGCAACATACTATGCAAACCGAGACATTTTGGTTAATTTGTAACTGTTATGTTACCATATTCTCAGAGTTTTAACAAGAGGTATCAAGAAAAAACGCCGGGCAAA
>CAZIHY010000102.1:2466-6660 GCA_964539115.1 uncultured Oscillospiraceae bacterium | reverse complement strand
GTCATTATAGAGAAAGTATGCAAGTTTTATTATTTACGCTTGCATTTGCCGGTTTCAGTCATTATAATGTTATACATATTTATGTTGATTGGACTGATTATTGTATGAAAAGCTATCTTAAAATGACTACAGCCGAGAGAAAATCAGAGCTTGCCGCGCTTCGCAAGCTTTACGATAACGAGGTCAAAGCCGGTCACAAACTGGATATGTCCAGAGGTAAGCCTGACCCCGCTCAGCTCAATCTGAGCATGGATATGCTCCAGCAGAATCCTTACGACCTCATCTACACCCGCAAGGGTACGGACGTGCGCAACTATGGAGAGCTTGCCGGAGTCGACGAGGCCAAGGAGTTTTTTGCAGAGCTTCTCGGCGTCAAGATGGAAAATGTCATTATGGGCGGGCAGTCAAGCCTGTGCCTTATGTATGATATGATAATAAAGGCAATAGTCCTCGGCGTATACGGCGGCAGCAAGCCGTGGGGACAGCAGGAATCGGTCAAGTTCCTCTGCCCTGTTCCGGGATACGACAGGCATTTCCGGATCTGCCAGGAGTTCGGCATCGACATGATCAGCATACCTATGACTCCCAATGGTCCGGATATGGACCTCGTGCGTCAGTATGTCGAAAACGACGCCTCAATCAAGGGCGTTTGGTGCGTTCCCAAATACTCCAACCCGCAGGGCTATACTTACTCCCCCGAAACTGTCGAAGCATTCGCGGCGCTCAAGCCCGCGGCCGACGATTTCCGTATATTCTGGGATAACGCCTATTACGTCCATGGCTTCCGCGACACGGACGACTATCTCATGAATATCTTTGACGCCTGTAAGAAATATGGCAGCGAGGACATGGTCTATGAGTTCACGTCCACGAGCAAGATCACTTTTTCCGGCGCCGGCGTTGCCGTTTTTGTCGCCAGCAAAAACAACGTCGACTTTCTTCTCAAGCAGATGGGAGTTCAGACCATCGGCTATGACAAAATAAATCAGCTTCGCCACATAAAATACTTTGGTTCTGTCGACGGACTGAAAAAACATATGAAAAAGCATGCAAACCACCTGCGTCCCAAGTTCGAATGCGCTCTTGCGTCGCTCGAGAGCGGGCTGGGCGGGACCGATATCGGAGCCTGGACCAATCCTAACGGCGGTTACTTCATCAGCTTCGACGGGCTGCCCGGGACTTCCAAACGCTGCGTCGAACTGTGCGCCGCCGCCGGCGTCAAGCTGACGGATTCCGGAGCCGCTTACCCTTATGGCATTGACCCCAACGACGCAAATATCCGCATCGCACCGTCCTATCCCACGACCGAGCAGCTCTATATGAGCATGAACGTTTTCTGCATCTGCCAGAAAATCGCCGCACTCGAAGTCCTGCTCGCAAATGACGAAGCATAAAAGCTGAATAAACAATGGCTCCCGCTGAAAACCTGTCAGCGGGAGCCATCTTTTATTGTATATGTCTATATCTGGATAACTCCAAGGTCGGTTGAGGTCTCGAGCAGGAGCTCACGCTCAACTTTTACATCGCCAAAAGAGAGAACGACCTTGTAATTTGATCCTTTTTCGAGATCATCGAACTTGAATTCACCGAACATATTGGTCGTCATCTCGGCAAGCTTTTCTCCGTCCGCGCCAAACAGCTCTGCCTTTACACCTTCGAGGCAGTCGCCGTTTCTGTCCGCACTGCCGGTTATAAAGTCCTTGATATATCGGTGCAGGTTTTTGTAATATACGCGTGGGCCCGTGCCGTGCTCCGGTTCGAACACCTGCCAGCCTTCCTCCATTTCTGCAACGGACTCATCGCGCCAGGTCAACGCCAGCGTCGGGCAGTCGTCGACGCATCGCGGCTCCGGCCAGCCCTCGTCCAGCAGATGCGCGCAGCCTGTACACTTCTGTGGAACAGACAGTTCCTCATTCCAGTAGATGACCTTATACGGGCACTTGTCGACCAGGTCGCGTCGGCCCTTGGCCTTATCCGGATCTATCATCACTATTCCGTCCTCACGGATATAGACCGCGTCGTCCGTTTTACAGGCGGGGTTCGAACAGTGCATACACGGGCGCGGAAAATAAGTTATGTCGAAGCGCGGGAAGGTACCGCGCTCGCGGTAAAGGATATCTATCCACCTGTGGCCGTGCAGCGGCTGTTCCCCGACATAGCCGGGAAACTCGTTTTCACAGTACTCATCCTTGCAGGACATGAAGCAATTGTTGCAGTCCGTGCATTTTGCAAGATCTATGAAAAATGTTTTGCTCATTTCGTTTCTCCCTCGTATTTCTTAACTTCCAGAAGTGTGCTGTTGCAGACCATTCCGGAGGACGTCTCTGTCAGGAAGCGCGACGGCATCAGGATATTGACGCAGCCGCCCCTGTCGACGGACTCGCCGGGGACGCCAAGAGGGTCATATGCCGCGGCCGAACCGTAGGAATGGACTACTCCTGCGGGAACGCGGTTTGTTATCTGCGCGGCACAGATGACCTTGCCCCTGTCGTTATACAGCAGCACAATGTCCTCCTGCTTTATCCCTCGCTTTTCGGCGTCCACAGGGTTCATTCGCACGATCCAATAGAAATATCCGTCTATCAGCATGCGATGGTC
This sequence comes from uncultured Oscillospiraceae bacterium, assembly GCA_964539115.1. Classification (GTDB taxonomy): domain Bacteria; phylum Bacillota; class Clostridia; order Oscillospirales; family Oscillospiraceae; genus CAKSXP01. The sequence goes on along the minus strand of CAZIHY010000102.1, from coordinate 4,062 downwards.
ACGGATATCGTTCATATAGGAATCCTTGCCGTCGCCGACCGTATGATGGGAAAAGCGCGGGTGAGGCGATACAAGCTGAAGAGGATATTTGTCCGTCAGTTCGGCTGTGTGGTGTCCCTCCCACGAAGGGACATATTTGGGCACGGCGGGCCTGTCGGGATCCACCTTTTCAAAGTCTGCCAGCGTGGAGGCTTTGATCTCTATCTTACCGGAACGGGTCTGAAGATCGCCTTTCCCTATCCTGAATCGGGGCGCAGGCGCACTCTCCGGCGTGTCGCAGTCACGGCCCTCAGCAAACCAGCGGAACGCAGGCGTCGGTTTTCTGTCGGGGTCGTTCGGAACGACAAAGTAGCCTTTTTTGAAAAAGTCCTCCCAGCTAATATACTTCGGCATATCCGACTGGTTATAGGCCATCCTCATCCAGCCAAGCTCATCCTTGCCGCCGTCCGTATAATACTCGCCGAAGCCAAGCCTTTCGCTCAGACGCGAGAATATCCAGAAGTCCGACCTGCTTTCGCCCAACGGCTCGATGCACTTGTTCTGTATGCAAATGATGCGGTGGTTGACGCCGGTATAGGTCGCAGAGGAAACGCCCGCGGTATTGGCAAACTCGCCTATGTCCCAACGCTCAAGGTTCGTGCAGGCCGGCAGAATAATATCCGCGAATTTGGCTTCTCCCTCTATCCACACGGGCTGGGACACAACACACTCCAAACTGTCGGAGCGGTACATGCGCGCATATCTGTTCGTCTCCGTCATCGTGCTGATATAAGAGCCGCCGAAGGAGTATATCATCTTGACGCCCGCGCTCCCGGGCTGCGGGTATTCGTATTTATTGAACTGCTGCTCCTGCCAGCCGAAGGAGCTGCCATTGCACCACCACTCGGCCTTGCCGTCCATAATAGCTTCCGGAAGGCGCAGCCGCTGGACGGAAAACTGCGTGCCCATATTGGAAAACCTCCCTATCATAGGGTTTTCCGTATTGACCGGATGGGCATAACCCGGGAAATAAAAATCGAGATTGACAGGCGCGCCCATCTGCGTGCTCCAGATGTTGCTGCCAGGCTTCCCAAGTCCCTGCATCGCCGCAAGACAGACCATAAGCCGGGCCCATTCTCCGCCGTTGCTTGTCCTGCAGGCGCCGCCGAAGCCGCCAACGCCTCCGGCCGCCAGCATCGTCTTCTTTTTCGCCCAGAGCCTTGCCAAAGCGCGTATATCACGAGCGGGAACGCCGGACTCCTCCGACGCCCATTCGGGCGTTTTGGGAACGCCGTCCTCATTGCCGAGGACGTATTCCTTCCAATCGTCAAAGCCGACAGTGCGATTTGCTATGTAGTCCTTGTCATAGGTCCCCTCGGTCATCCAGACATAGGCTATCGCAAGCGCGAGACAAACGTCCGTGCCGGGCCGCGGGGCCAGCCACTTATCCGAAAACGCAGCAGCGGTATGGTTAAAATACGGGTCGATGAACACCATCTCAACGCCAAGCTCCTTGAGCCACTGGCGGCGGATGTTGCACTCCGCAGCGGCATAGACGCCGCTGGTGGCCTCCGGGTCGCTGGACCAAAACACGATAAGCTCCGTATTCCGGAGCGC
>CAZIHY010000102.1:0-2366 GCA_964539115.1 uncultured Oscillospiraceae bacterium | reverse complement strand
CATAGCCGGAGATGCCGCGGTTCTGTGGGTTGCGCTCTCCGTTGGGATCCCAGTCCATGCGCTTCATGGGATACAGCGCGCGGTCCTTCGAGTAGACAAGTGATTTTTGCCCTGAGGTGAATGGCGAACGCGTCGCCTTGCGCGGCGGTGTGAAATCACGGCCCCGCGCATGGATATGCCAGGAAGGAGCGTCGTCGTCCGTCAGCGTAAGCGGCGTCATTCGGATAATCTTTCCATCCTCGACATACACATTGACAGGCCCGCCTGTCGAAAGACTTATGTATTTCTCCATATTGATCCTCCACATCAACACTTTGATATTATAATAACCTGTATCGTCTTTTCAGTCAAGGACGCAGCCTGACAATACAGCAAACCGGATACGCACCTGGCAAGAGAGGACGGCCTTGAGCCGGGCGTCAAGGGCAGTATTATCGTCAATTACCGGATGCAGACCTCGGTTCCGGTCATCTATGCCGTTGGAGACACGGTTCAGGTGAAGCATTTTGTCACCCCAATGAGCCATGCGGGCTACTATCCCGGAGGCAAGGTTATGACTATGAAGGCGGTCTTTGAAAAAGAAACTCACCGCCTGCGGTATAGACCGATAACATGCAGCCGCCCGTATAAAACTGCACGGGCGGCTGAATCTTTCAGACTCCGGCGAAGGAATGGTGTTTCGCGCGCTGTTATTTTATCTTTTGTGACGTCTTTAGTTACGGGAAACTCCTGTTTCCCTGCGGGATGCCGCCTTATTTGTCCGTAAAAACAAAAATCGTAGGCGGCGTGGCGGGTGCTCCCTCACTTCAATACGCCGCCGTTGTTTATTAGCGCTGTTGAGTAGAGAAACAGCACATCTGCGTTTTCAAAATCGACGTAATCGCCCAGCCTGTCGGAGGAAATATACCTCAGGTCGACAAGCGTTATCTTCGAATACCCCTCCAGCAGCAGCGGCGCGATGCTGCTTCCGAAGGAATCGCGGAACAGAATAAGCTCGCGCCCAGAGCCGCTTTCCGTCTCCATCGTTATGACCGACTGCGCGCCCGAAATAAAAACATCATACCCGTCCATGCCGTCGATGCGCCCCGGCACGTAAACGCTGTTCTCCGCGTTCGGATCGAGCGCTGTCACAACTACAGAGTCCATGAGCGGGCTGGTAAGATATATAAGCTCGTCCGGCTCGACCGCCAGTCCCGCCTGACTGTAATACGAGCCATAAAAGGGATACAGCCTGTGCTGTATATATTCCGAGTCCGTGTGCGGAATGCCCAGCGCGCTGAGCAGTACCCGCGCTGTATCCGTCAGCTTCTCCTGCCGCCAGTGTATGTCTGTACGGTAGTAATCCGTTATGTCCAGGGTTTCAAATATATCTATATAAGATATATTATTTAGTTCTTCATCTAATATAGACAACATTTTGCCATAGTCCATTGTCGGATAGCCTAAATCTGCGGCAAAATAGTTCTTGTCCGGTATGACCGAATACCACACGTCTGCGCTTTCATCAAGATATTCTTCGATTATCTCATTTAACTTTTTCGCCGTCAGGCTGACAGCTTCTTCATCAAGCGTGGGGTCGGATTTGAATACCGTTCCGTCGATTATATAAACGCCCCTGTTGTCCATCTGCCTGAGGATACAAAAGCAGAAATATGACTCAAGCGCGCGGAATTTATCCCTCATCGGAAACTGGTCGCTGAAGTAGTCCTCGAATCCAGCCATATATTCTCCGGAAAACAGAGTCTGCACAGAAAGCTCCGGCAGCTGCTGGAGCTTTCTGCGTTCCGCTCTCGAGACCTCGTTGTCCGGAAGCAAAAGATGCGCAAGCGACAGTGCCGCTATGAAAACGCAGAAAACTACAGCCGTCGCTATGCTCTGGCGTCGTTCAGGCTTCCTTACAGAACTCATTGAAGCTGTTTACGACGGCAGTCGCCGTGTCAGAATATGACATAACGAGCAGCACAAGATCTCCGTTATACACGACCTCAGTCTTTTCCGCCTCAACGCATATCCACTTGCGCGGATCGGCGTTTGCTTCTATTTCCTTTGCGACGGCGGCAGCATCCTCCCCGCTGGGAACTCGCACGAGCACGACCGAATGGGCGGCGGCGTTGATGAGAGCTTCGTTGCAGGCGGCCTCATACCCTTCCTTATAGTCGATGAACGCAAAATACTGAAAATTCTCTGAGTCGAGCAGTATATTGTCCGTCTCTATCTCCATATCGGTTTCAGCCATTATTTCCTGCATTATCTCTAATACAGACATATCCTCTCCTGGGTTTTTGTTGTCTTTGCCTCCGCAGGCCGCAAAGGTGCAAATCATCGCCAATGCGAGTATCAAAAAAATGATTCGTTTCATTTCTATT
>CAZIHY010000101.1:0-6746 GCA_964539115.1 uncultured Oscillospiraceae bacterium | reverse complement strand
TTATTCAAAAACCCTCAAATACTCCTCTGTCGGAGCGAGCCGCCCGACGGCGGAAAAGCTCATGCTCTCCGGGTTCAGCAGCCGCTGAGCGGAGCGCAGAATGTCCTGACGCGTCACGCTGTCGTACAGCCTTATGAGCTCGTTTTCATCAACGCTGCGCCCATGCATCAACTCGCCGTAGCCAAGACGGTTCATACGTGCGGACGTGGACTCCATGCCGATCACTATATTTGACTTCGCCTGCTCGCGTACCCTGTCCAGCTCCTCCGCGGTCACGCCCTCATTGCGCAGCCTGTCCAGCTCGTCGCGGATGAGCGCCACTGCACGGCGGTCGTTTTCGCGGTCAAGCGCCGTTGCAACACCGAAGAGCCCCGTGTCCGAGAACGACGAGGTGAAGGAATATATCGAATAGCAAAGCCCATTCTTCTCGCGTACGGACTGGAACAGGCGCGAGGACATCCCTCCACCGAGTATCAGCGACATAAGCTGGTGGGAATACCGGTCCGGGTCGGAGACGGTCGTGCCCTCGAAGCCGAGACAGAGCTGATTCTGCTCGGTAGCCTTCTTTTTGACGTATACCGCGGGGCGGTATACTCCCTTTGACGGCCGGCGCGCCTTTTTCGGCTCCAGTCCGGAAAAGCGCGCGGCAAGCTCGGAGACCGCCTCGTCGCCGAAGGAGCCGCAGAGCACGACGACAATGCGCTCCGGTGTGTAGTGCTCCGCCTTGAACGCACGCAGCGCCTTGCTGTCGAGCTTTTCAAGCGTAGAGGGGCGGCCGAGTATCGGACGGCCCAGCGCGCCGGGGAAGCACTTTGCCATCAGCTTTTCAACGACCACGTCCTCCGGCGCATCGTCGTACATGTCGATCTCCTCGTTTATCACGCCGCGCTCGCTGAGAACGTCCGCCTCGTCGAAGCGGGAATTGAAGAACATGTCGCACAGCACGTCGGCCGCGCGTTCGAGATGGCTGTCCAGCACGCGGGCGTAGAAGCAGGTGCTGTCACGCGTCGTGCAGGCGTTTATCTGCCCGCCGACCGCGTCCATCTCAAATGCCAGTTCCGAGGCCGTGCGCGTGTCCGTCCCCTTGAAGAGCATATGCTCGATGTAATGCGCCGCGCCGTTTTCCGCGGGGCGCTCAAAGCGCGAACCAACCCCAACGAAAATGCCGGCGGAAACGCTGCGGACATGGTCAATGTGTTCATATACGATGCGCACGCCGTTGGGCAGCGTCAGTTTTTCATACATTTGTGAGACCCTCTCTTTCGATCATCCGGCGAATGGGCGCCGCGGCAATCGCTTAAAGCTTTTCAGCCTGTTTTTCATCCGATCGCCCTCTTATTATCTGCTGTTAACTTAATGTTACTCTACCATATATAAGTCCGGATTTCCACATTTTCAGCAAGTTTGTCCGCGCAGTACGCAAAAAAAGCCCCTCCGCATCCGGTGATGCAGAGGGGCCGGTATTACCGCTTTATTTTATGAATCCGTCGAGGACCTTTCCGGCCTCTGTGGAATCGGCAGCTGTTACATAGACGACGTAAACGCCGCTAATGCGGACGATCGCCTTTTCGAGCTTCGGCACCTCCTCGGGCACATAGCTCTCGTAACTCTCCTTCTGGTACTCAACGCGGGCCTCGCAGGCGGTCTTTATCTCCTTCGCGGCAGCCTCGTCCACGGCCTTGAAGATAGCGATCTCCTCCGCGGTCGCGCCGGTGGAGCAATAGACCTGCGCCTCGCTGAGCTTCGATACGTCGAAGCCGTAGAGCCCCGCCGCCGTCTCGTTCGTTATCGGGCTTAGCAGATCCGTGAAGGCGTCGCTCGCGAGAAGCTCACGCGCACAGTCGTCAAGGCTGAAATCCGCCGCATCCTTACCGCCGCAGGCGCAGAGCGCGCAGAGCATAAGACCCAGGACAAGAACGGTTGTAACTGTTTTTTTCATTGTTTATCGGCCTCCGTCTCAAGTAGGTATATAGTGTGTGCGCAAATAGTCGAGCCATACCCCGTATTCCTCCGCGGTGAAGTGGATACCGTCGAAGGTGACCTCGGCGGGGAGATAGCCGTCCTCCCCCGCGAGCGCATCGCAGAGGTCGATATAATAGCAGCCCATTTCTTCCGCCAGCTCGTAAAGCCGCTCGTTATATGTGTTCACATGCTCCATGTTGAAATATTCATGCGAGTCGCTCTTGGCCTTGCTGACCGGCGACAGGCCCATGATATAGATTATCGCGTCAGGATGGTCGTTCTGAAGGCGCTCGACCATATCCGCATAAAGGTCCTTGAAGGTATAGGACTCATATCCGATCTCGTTGATGCCGAGCAGGATATATATCTTGCCGTACTCGATAGAGGACATCTGGTTAAGATAGTCGCCGACTCCAAGCACCGTCATGCTTGTCTTGGCGTAAACGTCACAGTTTGTAAGACCGCTGTAGAGACGGAAGCCGTCCATCAGGGAGTTGCCGATAAACGCCGCGTCATCAAAATACGAGTCGTCGGCCAGCGTGTCCCGCGCAGGAACGTCGGGGCCGGCCCCTGGCTCCGGCGGCTCGGTCGGCTCGTCTGTTGGATCGGCAGTCTCGTCCTTCGGCTCCGGGTCGACAGGTATGCGGGTCACATCGGGCATATCGTCGCCCTCGACAAAGCCGGGCGCGACCGGCTCCGGTAAATTGGGGGTCTCTGCCGGGGTCTCGGCAGGCGTCGGATCCTCCGCCGCTTCATCCTCATTTTCGTCCTGCGGAACGCCGCAGGCAGTCAAAAAAAGCGCCGCGCACAAAAGCAGCGCTGCAATACATGAAAATTTTCTTTTGAGCATGATGTTTCTCCGAAAAACTTGAAGCTGTAATTGACATTTTAATTATAATTATGCCCTTCTAAATATGCAAGAGCCTTTTTGTCAAATTTCATCGTTTTTTGACGAAACGGCAGAAGACCTCTGCGCGGTTTATTTTTATTCAGACTGTTGTTTGGTCAAATTTGTTTCCCTTTTCGGCGGTTCTTTTTTGCGCTGACGATTTTGTTTTTGGTCATTAAAAGGGGAGAGCATTAACAAGCTTTGTAAAACAAAAAATAAAACAGGCGCGTCCTCGCCGGACGCGCCTGTAAAACGTATCACAAATTATATTACTTGAGGTTCTCCTCGAGCGTTTCAAGCTCCTTGGCAAGCTCTTCAGGGAGCTTACTGCCGAACTTGGCGTAAAACTCGCGGATGCCCTCGCACTCGGTGCGCCACAGCTCGCGGTCGACGCCCAGCAGTCCGCTGAGGGTCGCCTCGTCAACGCCGCTGCCATCGAGGTTTATATCGCCCACGCGGGGGACATAGCCTATCTCGCACTCGTCAGCCTCAGCCTCACCGAAGCTGCGGGCCATGATCCACTCGAGCACGCGCATATTGTCGCCGAAGCCCGGCCAGATGAAGTTACCCTCGTCGTCGGTGCGGAACCAGTTGACGTTGAATATCTTCGGGGGATTTTTGAGCAGCTTGCCCATATCGAGCCAGTGCTGCCAGTAATCGCCCATGTGGTAGCCGCAGAATGGCAGCATAGCCATCGGGTCGCGGCGGACAACACCGACCTGGCCGGTCGCGGCGGCTGTCGTTTCGCTGCCCATGATGGAGCCAACGAAAACGCCGTGGTCCCAGCTTCTGGACTGATATACCAGGGGAGCGGTCTTGGCGCGGCGGCCGCCGAAGACGATCGCGGAGATGGGAACGCCGTTCGGATTCTCAAACTCGGGGCTTATGCAGGGGCAGTTGACAGCGGGGGCGGTGAAGCGGGAGTTCGGGTGCGCGCCCTTGCTGCCGTCGGCGGGATCCCAGGGCTCGCCCTTCCAGTTGAGAGCGCCCTCGGGCGGATTTTTGTCCATGCCCTCCCACCAGACGGTATTTTCCTTCGTCAGGACAACGTTCGTGAAAATGGTGTTCTTTTTCGTCGCGGCGAGCGCGTTGGGGTTGGACTTCTCGCTGGTGCCAGGTGCGACGCCGAAGAAGCCGTTTTCCGGATTGACGGCCCAGAGCCTGCCATCTTCGCCGATGCGGAGCCAGGCTATGTCGTCGCCGACACACCAGACCTTCCAGCCGGCCTTGCGGTAGCCCTCCGGCGGGATGAGCATGGCAAGGTTGGTCTTGCCGCAGGCGGAGGGGAAAGCGGCGGCGAGATAGCGGACCTCGCCCTGCGGGTTCTGGAGGCCGAGTATCAGCATATGCTCCGCCATCCAGTCCTCGCGGCGGCCGAGCACGGAGGCGATGCGCAGGGCAAAGCACTTTTTGCCAAGCAGGACGTTTCCGCCGTAGCCGGAGTTGACGGACATGATCGTATTATCCTCGGGGAAGTGGACTATATAGCGCTTTTCGGGATCGAGCTCCGCCTTGGAGTGCAGACCTTTGATAAAATCGGGGCTGTCGCCGAGAGCCTCAAACACCTCGACGCCCATGCGAGTCATGATCGCCATGGAGAGAACGACATATATCGAGTCGGTCAGCTCAACGCCGTACTTGGCGAAGGGGGAGCCGACAACGCTCATTGAATAGGGGATAACGTACATCGTGCGGCCGGCCATGCAGCCGTCGTAAATGCCGCGGAGCAGTTCGCGCATCTCCTCAGGGTCCATCCAGTTGTTGGTTGGGCCGGCATCCTCCTGCTTTTTGGAGCAGATAAAGGTCCTGTCCTCGACACGCGCGACGTCATTGGGGTCGGAGCGGTGGAGGTAGCAGCCGGGGAGCTTCTCCTCATTGAGCTTTATCATCTCGCCGGTGCTCACGGCCTCGGCGCGGAGCTCCTCAAGCTGGGATTCTTCACCGGATATCCAAACGATCTTCTCCGGCTTTGTGAGCGCGGCCATCTCGTCTATCCAGTCAAGAACATGTTTATTGGTCGTAAGAGCCATATTCAGCCTCCTGAAATCATTATATTCCATAATATAATACAGCATATGCGTGCAAAAATCAATCGTCTTGATCCATACTGAGATTGCAATTTTCCGTGTAATGTGTTAAATTGTTTTTACAAAATAACCAATCGGAGGTACAGTGAAATGTCCGTGTTTAAAAAGCGCGCAGTTTCTCTTGTTGTCGTCCTGGCTCTCGCCCTGGCCTGCTTCGCGGGCTGCGTAACGCAGGGCCGGCGCAACCCGACCGCAACGATAACCTTCTCCAACGGTATGGAGATCACCATCCGCCTTTATTACGACAAGGCGCCCAATACCGTTAAAAACTTTATCTCGCTGGCGGAGAGCGGCTTTTATGACGGGCTCACGGTCCACCGCGTTGTGCAATATACACTCGTCCAGATGGGCGATCCGAACGGCGACGGCACCGGCGGCCCGGGTTACTGCATCGAGGGCGAATTTCCAAACAACGGCTACAAGAAAAATGACCTGAGCATGACGGAGGGCATGGTCGCGATGGCCCGCCGCGGCAGCACCAACAACGACTCCGACTATTACGATACGGCGGGAAGCCAGTTTTTCATCACGCTGCGCGACAAGTCCTCGCAGTATGACGGCGACTATGCCGTTTTCGGCAAGGTCATCAAAGGACTGGACGAGTTTAAGGCGATCGGCGACGTCCAGGTCGATGACGACGACAAGCCTGTCGAGGATATAACGATCGAATCCGTCGTTATCGAGACCTTCGGCGAGAGCTACGGCAAGCCGAAAACCATAGAGGAAAAATGACCCGATATATTGAAAGAGCCACCCCTGGTAAACAGAGGCGGCTCTTTTTGTTTTTCGTGTTTTATCTAGTTTTCAAGCTCGTCATCGGAATGGTTTTCTTTCTTTCGGCGCGAATATTCATCCATAAGATCCACAAGCTTCTGCTGCTTTGAAAACTCATTTTCGATCAGGGCTTCCCGTTCCCGGCCGCTCATAAGGTCCTCAAAATAATTAATAATGACCTCCAGCCTTATACAGTCTTTGTCAGGCGCCAGTATCGTGATCACATTACCGTATGCCGCGATCTCCCTCAGAAGCATCCGCCCATCCGAATCATTGAAATCCAGATACGGCAGGTCAAGCGTGATGCTTGCCTCCCATCCATCATAGTTTACCACACCCCTGATCTTGCCGCCGATATTTTTCGCCAGCTCGTCCAGGCGGACAAGAAGATACTCATAGTGCTTCTTTCCCTCCCGAACCACGACTTTGGGCACAGATTTCAGCCTGTCATTTATTGAATCAAAAACGCCGCTTTGAAGCAGTTCTTTCCAAATCAAACCCACTAATTTATCCGGTTCACCGTTAGATTTCTGCTCATATATCTCCGAATAATCCTTTTCATAAACTATATTTTCCATACTCATTCCCCTGCGTGTGTGTTATATGCTCTTCCGTACATGGCCCTCATAGACTTCAGAGAAAACAAGAAAACATCGTGCTCGTTTATGGGGCGCCCGGATCTCCAGACGTCTTTTTTATTCAGAAAATCAGCTATTGACCAGTATCACGGTCAATATTCTGTTTCATTATAGCATAGACTGTCAATAATTGCAACCAATATTGGTCAATTTTTGAGGTGAAGCAATGGAACAGAAAATAAGGCGTGACCGTAATATCGGCGATAACCTTCGGCAGCTGCGCCTGGATTATAAAATATCCCAGGAAAAATTATGTGTGGAATTGCAGCGCCGCGGATGCGATATCGGCCGGACCACCTATGAAAAATATGAATCCGGCGATTTGAATATCCGCGCCAGTGTTATCATAGAACTGAGGAAATTTTACGGCTGTACATACGATGATTTCTTTTACGG
>CAZIHY010000100.1:0-6972 GCA_964539115.1 uncultured Oscillospiraceae bacterium | reverse complement strand
GCGCTCCCCATAGCTGCCGTGTTAATCTTGCTTTTCTCAAGATTAACTTAAATTCGATTTTTTGTTATTATACTACATTATTTTTGATATGGCAAGGGGTTACTGACGCATCCGAAGGGATGCGCTTTTTGTTTTTCTGCTGCTGAAGCGGATGTACCGGTCCTGTTCTGACGCTCACACGAGCATATCCTTGTTTTTGACGAAATACTCAACGCCGGAATATATCGTCGTTGCGACGATCACGACGACGCAGATCCAGTTCAGGACTGCGGGGATGGGCAGGAGCATCAGCATGATGCAGATCATTGTCGAGAAGGTCTTGACCTTGCCGGACCAGCCAGCGGCGATGACGCGCCCCTTGTCCGAGGCGATCATGCGCAGACCGGAAACCGCAAATTCGCGCAGGAGAACGACAAGCAGCGCCCAGCCGGGCATCTGTCCGATCTCAACAAACCAGCACATCGCGGCGCATACGAGCATCTTGTCCGCGAGGGGGTCCATGAACTTGCCGAAATCCGTGATCTGGTTGTAGTGCCGCGCGATATAGCCGTCGACAAAATCGGTCGCGGAGGCCAGCGCGAAGATGACCAGAGCGACATAGTTTGCCGCGGGGATATCCAGATACAGCACCAGCAGAAACACCGGTATCATGATGACTCTCAGTATCGTGAGCTTATTTGCGGTTGTCATGGCGGCCACCTCAATTTCCGACGATCTCGCCCAAGAGGTCGCCGTCCAGAATATCCGTTATTTGAACGGGCACGAATTCCCCGGGAACAGCCTGGCCCGTGAAAAAGACCTTTCCGTCAACGTCGGGGGAATCGGCCCAGCTGCGGCCATAGAAAAGCTCCGCAAAACGGTCATAGCCCTCGCAGAGGACGCGGAGAGTTCTCCCCAGCTGCCGTTCGTTGAACTCGTCCATGACTTCAGCCTGAATGTCCATGATGAACTCGGCGCGGCGCGCGGCCTCGTCCGCATCACAGCGGTCCTGCATCGCGGCGGCGGGGGTGCCCTCCTCCGGAGAGAAGGGGAAAACGCCGGCACGCTCAAGCTTCGCCTCCCGAAGGAAGGCGCATAGCTCCTCGAACTCCGCCTCCGTCTCGCCGGGCAGACCGGCGATCAGGCTCGTGCGGATGACGAGGCCGGGGATCCGCCTGCGCAGCTCTGAAAACAGCTCGCGTATCTCGTCGCCGGTGCCCCGGCGGTTCATGCGGCGGAGGATGCCGTTGTTGATGTGCTGTATCGGAATGTCGAGATACTTGACGACCTTGGGTTCGGAGGCGATTACGTCTATGAGCTCGTCGGTGAACTGGTCGGGATACAGATAGTGCAGGCGGACCCACTCGACGCCGTCTATCGCACACAGCTCGCGGACAAGCTCCGCGAGAGAGCGTTTCGGTTCAAGATCCTGGCCGTAACGCGTTATGTCCTGCGCGATGACGATGAGCTCCTTAACGCCGCTCTGCGCAAGCCCGCGCGCCTCCTCCAGGATGCTGTCCATGCCTCGGGAGCGGTATCTTCCGCGGATCGAGGGTATCACGCAGAAAGCGCACCAGTTGTCGCAGCCTTCGGCTATGCGCAGATAGGCCCAGCCCGGGCCGGTCGTCACGATACGGCCCAGCTCCTCGATAGAGCCGTTTTTGTCGCCGAAGCGTGTCACGGGCTCGGAAATCTCGCCCATAACGCTCTCGACGATCTCCGGGATATCGCCGTAGTTTGAAACGCCCACGACCGCGTCGATCTCAGGCATTTCGGCGGATACCTCGTCGCGATAGCGCTCGGAGAGGCAACCGGTCACGATGATACGTTTGATCCGGCCCTCCTTTTTGAGCTCTGCCATCTCGAGAATGTTGTCTATGGCCTCGCTCTTTGCGCTTTCGATGAAGCCGCAGGTGTTGATTATTACGGCGTCGGCGTTGTCGACATCCGCGACTATTGTGTGCCCTGCCTCGCGCAGCTGCCAGAGCATCTGTTCGCTGTTGACGAGGTTCTTGGCGCAGCCAAGGGAGATCATGGCTATTTTGTATGGCATGTGACTTCAGTCCTTGTTGTTTTTATTCCTGCTCCAGCCCGGCGCGCAGACGCTCGACGGCGGCGCTTATCTCGCTCCAGCCGAAGCCGCGGCGTTGGAGCGCGTCCGTCGCCCGTTTGAGCGCGGCGCGGTCGTTGACGTCGCCGCGCATTTTCGCGCGCAGCAGCCTGTCGAGAGTCTCGTCCGTGTCCGGCAGCTCGAGCAGCGCTGTGTCCCAGAGCTCACGCGGGATCTTTCGTTTGAACAGCTCGTTTTTGATGCGCGAGCGTCCAAAGCCCTTTGCGGCATAGTGGCGCACGACAAGGCCGGCGTAGCGCTCGTCGTCGATGACGTGCATTTCGCAGAGCCTGTCGGCGACGGCCTGTGCGTCCTCGGGCGTCTCGCCCTTTTCAACGAGCTTCGCTATCAGTTCATCGCGCCCGTAATCGCGCTTGTCCAGCATGCGAATGGCGCGCTTTTTAGTGTCCTCAATAGGCATTTTTTATTTCTCAGCCCTCGAAATCGTCGGCGGAGACGTCGATCGCGCGGCCCGCGGCCTGTGCCGCCTTCTTCGCCTGCGGGGAGAGGAGCTTGACGTAATTTGCGCGGACTTTGGCCTCGATCTCGTCCATGACCTCGGGGTTCTGGAGCAAATATGCCTTCACGTTGTCGCGGCCCTGCAGGCGCATATCCCCAACGGTGAACCAGGCGCCGCCTTTTTCGATTATGTCGAGCTTTACGGCAAGGTCGACTATTTCTCCGACCTTGGAGATGCCCTCGCCGTAGATGATGTCGAACTCCGCCTCCTTAAACGGGGGCGCAACCTTGTTCTTGATGACCTTGGCGCGGGTACGGTTGCCGATCATCTCGGTGCCGTTTTTAAGCGTCTCGATGCGACGCATGTCTATGCGGACGGAGGCGAAGTATTTCAGCGCGCGTCCTCCGGGGGTGGTCTCCGGGTTTCCGTACATAACGCCGATCTTTTCACGCAGCTGGTTTATGAAGATGACGATGCAGCCGGTTTTGGAGACGACGCCGGCGAGCTTCCTGAGCGCCTGGCTCATCAGGCGCGCAACGACGCCGACGCTGGAATCGCCCATCTCGCCCTCGAGCTCGCTGCGCGGCAGCAGAGCAGCGACGGAGTCGATCACAACGACGTCCAGCGCGCCGGAGCGCACCAGCTGTTCGGTTATCTCGAGCGCCTGCTCGCCCGTATCCGGCTGGGAGATGAGCAGGTTGTCTATGTCGACGCCGAGGGCGCGGGCGTATGCCGGTTCGAGCGCGTGCTCAACGTCTATATAAGCGGCCTCGCCGCCGTTTTTCTGGGCGGAGGCGACAATGTGCAGCGCAAGCGTCGTCTTGCCGCAGGATTCCGGCCCATATATCTCGACTATGCGGCCGCGCGGAACGCCGCCGATGCCGAGCGCAAAATCCAGGGAGAGGGAGCCTGTCGAAATGGACTCGACATTGACTGGGATGTCGTCGCCAAGGCGCATGATGGCGCCCTTGCCGAAGGCTTTTTCTATCTGGCTGATCGCGGTTTCAAGAGCTTTTTTCTTGTCGTCGGCCTGACCGACGGTGCTGATTGGTGTCTTTTTCTTCTCGGCCATGATTTATCTCCTCTATGTTAAAACTCTTTTTTTCTCAAACTCTTCCGAACACAACGCGTTCTATGTTCGCGGTGTCCTTTACGGCGCCGACGTCCTTGAAGGAGGCGAGGCGCATAAGTCTCTGTACCTCGTCGCTCTGGGTTTCCCCGACCTCAAATACAAGGTAGCCGCCGTCACGTATGACGGTTTTCCAGCGGCGGATTATCTCGCGGTAGAAGTAGAGCCCGTCCTCGCCGCCGTCGAGTGCCTTGCGCGGCTCATAATCGCGAACGGAGACGTCAAGCGTGTCGATCTCCGCCGTTGCGATGTAAGGCGGGTTGCAGACTATCATGTCGAAGCTTCCGATAAGAAGCGGGGGCGTGCCGGCAGCGTCGGCGTCGATGGAGGTGACCCTGGGACTCAGGTTGTTTAGAAGGACATTTTGCCGGCAGATGCTGACGCATTTGGGGTCGACGTCCGCCGCGACGACGCGGCTTGCCGGCAGGGCGTTGGCTATCGCACAGGCAATGCAGCCGCTTCCCGTACACAGGTCGAGCACTCGGGCGTCCATTTTGCCGCGGGAGCGCAGCAGCTTCAGCGCCGTGTCGACGAGTACCTCTGTGTCCATGCGCGGGATAAGCGTATTGCGGTCCACGATGAGCGGGAGCCCGTAAAACTCCCAGCTGCCCGTGACGTAGGCTATCGGTTCGCCGGTCAGGCGGCGCTCTATCAGCTCATTGACCTTCTCGCCCATCTTTGAAGAGGGATAGAGGTTCATGTCGGCTGTCAGCTTTTCCATTGTCTTTCCGGCTGCGTGCGCAACGAGCAGCCGCGCCTCGAGGTTATAGGCCTCGATGCCTGCCTCCTTGAGCGCCCGGCGCGTCTCTATATAATAATCGCCGTAAGTTTTCATCTTTTTTATCTTTCTCCCCCGTAACCCAGTTTTACCATGCGTCGGAACCCTTTTCCTCGGGGATGACGGCCTCGAGGGAGGATATCGCGCACTCTATCATGCTGTCGTCCGGCTCAAAGGTCGTCAGATGCTGGAGCTGTTTCCCGGGCCATGCCAGCGCAAATGTGAGGAAATTGTCATGGCGTCCTACCCAGCGGTTGAGTTCATAGGCTATCGCGACGAGCACCGGCAGCAAAAGCAGGCGCAGCGCCATGCGGATAAACATGTTGTCGGCGTGGATCAGAAAACCGAGAAATACGCCGAGGATGATGACGACCAGCAGGAAGCTGGTGCCGCAGCGGGGGTGGAAGCGGCTCTGCACACGCACGTTCTCAACAGTCAGCGGCAGGCCCTTCTCGTAACAGAAGATGGTTTTGTGCTCCGCGCCGTGATAGGAGAACATTCGCTTGACGTCCTTGACGCGCGTACACAGATACATATACAGGAAAAATATGATTAGCTTGACTATGCCCTCGAGCAGACTGCGCAGTGTGATGTGGCCCTCGATGCCGGGGATGAGCCCGACCAGCAGCGTCGGCAGCAGCACGAAGAGCGCAACGGCCAGCGCGACTCCGAGGACGACGGCAATGCCGATGATTATGTCCTGGGCCTTGTCCCAGCCAAATTTGCTTTCGATCCATTGGTCGAGCTTGGAGGGCTCCTCCTGCTCTTCCTCGGGCAGAAAGCTGGCCGAATAGGTTATCGCCTTCATGCCCTTGACCATAGAGTCAAGGAAATTCACGACGCCGCGGATGAGAGGCCAGCCGAGGACAGGATGCTTGTCCTTGATGAACGCCAGCTCCTCGACCTTCACTTCCAGCTCGCCGTCGGGCTTTCGGATGGTGATGGCCTGTTTCTTCGGGCCGCGCATCAGAACGCCCTCAATGAGCGCCTGTCCGCCGATAGAGGTGCGGAAGTCCTTTGGTTTTTTTGCCATTAAAGGGGGTCTCCTTTTGAAATTAAATAATATACTCCTGCTCCTGAATTATAGGCAGGTAGACAGTAACGATACAACCGCCGGAGGCCGCGTTTGCAATCTCAAGCCGGCCCTTGTGGCGCGAGACGATCTCGTCGCAGACGGAAAGGCCGATGCCGCTGCCGCGCTCCTTGGATGAGCCCTTATAGAATTTCTTCTTGACATGCTGCAGCTCGTCTTCCGGAATGCCGGGACCGTAATCGCGGGTCTTTATCGTTATGAATTCGCCCTCGAGAGTCATTGCAACGACGATTCTCCCGCCGTTTTTGCCGTATTTTGCGGCGTTGTCGAGGATGTTGAGGAAAACCTGCTTGAGACGCTCGGGGTCGCCCATTATCATGGGAAGGTCGTTCGCCGGCGGAATATAGCGCAGCTCGATGTGCTCCTGGCGCAGCAGCTCGCGGTATGTATATATCGAATCCTCAAGTTCCGCGGCCAGGTCTATCGGACGGACGTTCAGAACGAAGCGGCCGTCCTGGATGCGCGTGAACTCGAGCAGCTCGACGACCATTTTGGTAAGGCGTTCGGCCTCCTTGGAGATGATCTCAACTCCACGGCGCGAGTCGCCCTGTATCGCCTCGTCATAGAGAATAGTCTCGCTCCATCCGGTTATGGCGGTCAGGGGGGTCCTCAGCTCGTGAGAGACGGAGGAGATAAACTCCGTCTGCATTTTTTCCGATTGGCTTATCTTGAGGGACATCTCGTTTATCGCGTCGGTAAGGTCTCCGATCTCGTCGTTGCGCTTTTTCTCTGCCTGTATGCCGTAGCTGCCCTCTGCGATGCGTCGCGCGACCCCTGTCAGCTCGAGTATCGGCTCTGTTATCGAGCGGATAAAGCAGAAGCTGAAGATGATGACCATTAGCTCGATGAGCAGTCCGATGCCGGCTGCGGTGAGTACGACGCGGGAAAGCTGGCGGTCAACGAGGCGGAGGCTGGTAACATATCTCATGACGCCTATTACGGTGTCATCGGAAAACATCGGCGCAGAGACTGCCATGACCCGTTCGTTCGTTGTGGACAGGCGCCCGGTCCAATAGCTGATCTCGCCGGTCTCAAGCGCATTGGTTATGTCCGGAGTCCCGGGGGACTCGCCGGCAGTCATGCCATAGCTGGAGGTCTCGACCCGCCCGCGGGTGTTGACGAACTGAAGCTCGATCTTGTCCTTGTCCTCGAAGGACTCCGCGTATGCATAAGCGCTCTGACGGTATTCGGCATAGGTGCGAGAGACGTAGGACGAGAAGAAGTCCGAGGCGGTGCGCGCTTTGGATTCAAGGCCTGTGCGCATGCCGGAATAGTAGTGGCTGCATATTACCAGCGAAAACGCCGCGACCGCGACAATAATTATAAGGAACACGGTCAATGAGCCGGTAAGCATCCAGCGGCCCTTGATGCCGGCCGATTTTTGCGTTTTTTGGGTTTTATGCCTGGTCAAAGCTGTGCTCCT
>CAZIHY010000099.1:0-7019 GCA_964539115.1 uncultured Oscillospiraceae bacterium | reverse complement strand
TTGTCGATCTCCTCGCGGAGCCTGCGCAGATAGGGCGAAAAGGCGATTTTGTCCGCGCCGTATGTAAATTGAAGCTCATACTCGAGCGGGAGCCATGTTGAGATGTCGGACTCATTGTGCTGTATGATGGCCTCGAGGTTGTCCAGCGCCTTGTAAAGCATCGACTCCGGCGTTTCAAGTGCTGCCATCTCAGCCAGCAGTTCTGTGAGATCCTCACGATACGGGGATGGGAAGGAACTTATCCAATCGAAAAGGCGGCGATCCTCCTCGTCTGAGTCCTTTTTGGTTTTTTCAAAGGCCGGAATATCTCCGGTGAAGGCCTCGCCGAGATCGTGGATAAGGCACATTTGTATGACCCTGTCTATGTCAAGGCTGGGAAACTCGTCCCGCATCAGCATGGCAAGAAAGGCTAGCCGCCAGCTGTGTTCAGCGACGCTTTCATGACGTCCGCTGGAGGTCCAGCAATGGCGCGTGCTGCACTTGAGCTTTTCTGCGACGGAGAGTATCTCTAAAAGCCTGGTTGGGTTCATAGGTGCAAAACCTCCTTGTAATTGCGTGAGTGTATTAATGCTTTGGGTGAGAACCTGAGCTGCGTATGCATATAAAAAGTATATCCCGGAGCGGGCGTTTTGTAAATGACGTTTCTCGACTTGATTTTGATTGTCAGAGTATAGTTTCTTTATTAAAGGGGGAAGAAAAATGGAGATTCGCCAACTGGAATACTTTCGGATCATAGCTGCGTTTCAAAACCTTACGAAGGCCGCAGACTCATTGCACATCACCCAGCCCGCACTCAGCAGGATACTCAAAAGGCTCGAGGACGATCTCGGGTTTGATCTTTTCGTGCGCCGAAATTCACGCCTTGAGTTAAGCGGAGCAGGGGAGGTTTTTCTCAGGGCAGTCAACACCGCACTGGACACATTGAACGATGGAATTCGCGAATGCACTGAGCTTGTGGGCGAGGAAAACAGGCAGCTGACTGTTTCCGTCGTGTATGAAGGGATAACATCTGTCCCAACGGAGCTGTTTCTCAGAAGGTATCCGACGTTAAGCCTCAATCAGATGCTTCTCCCGATAGACGCAGCACAAAGCAGACTCACTTCCCGCGAACTGGATTTTGCAATTGCCCCTAATCTGTTTTCAACTTCGGAAATCCAATGGAGCAGGCTTATGACAGAGGAACTGCTGCTCATCTTGCCTCCCGGTCATCCCCTGTATGGGCGCGCTTCGCTTGATCTTGAAGAGTTTCAGGGCCTGTCGCTTGCTTTTAATGAGGCGGTTTACGACCGGACAAGCTATAACCGTGTCTGTGCAGCACATTCGCTGAACCCCAATATCCTGTTCCAGAGCAATGAGCATCAGCTGATAAGCAATTATATGGATATGAGCAGGGCGGATTGTGCACTCTTCGTACCATCGAGCTCATTTCGTGATATGATGAACGAGCGGGAGCAAGGAGAGAAGCTGGAAAAGCCAATGCCGTCAAGGATAAACCCGCCGGTTTTTTGTCGAACACTGGGCATAGCGAGGCTTGGCAGCGTCATGCTGTCTTCTATAGCAAAGAAGTATATCGAGTTTATAACCGACTATTTTTCAAATCTTGAAACCGAGCTCAATGAGCTGATCGAAAGAACCTTTCCCGGGACAGGTTAATGAGATAATATATGAAATAACGGACAGCTAAACGGCTGTCCGTTATTTCATATAAAAGTGTGAATGGTGACAACAGGTTTATCTGTTTTCATATCTGGACTGAGCATCAGCCATTATGTTTATGACCTCTTCAATACCACGGTCATAGATGACCTTTTCATATGACTCATAGGTGCTGAGATCTTCATCGCCCCGGATGAAAGCGACGGCGTGCTCTGAAATGTAAGTGATAATATCATTCATTGCTGTACTGTAAACTTCCAGTTCATCGGCAGTCAGAGATATATACTGGGAGAGCATGTCGCTGTAATCGGGAGCACTCGCTCCCCAGACGCGGCAGGCGTCGAGCTGGCGGTCGTTATAGAGGTCGTCATACTTGCCATAGTCGGCAACACCGACGTTGAGAGTGCCGCCGCCCGTGTAGTAGGTGATGAGTGTGTTCTGAGAGAAACTGTCGGGATTGAGGATGGTATCGGTGTAGTGAGGCGTCCCATCTATATATTCAAAGCTCTCGCCCTCAACACCGTAGTTCGTGAGGATTTTTCCGGCGTCTGAGAAGAACCAGTCGAAGAATCTGAACACGAGCTCATACTTTTCAGGGGCGAGCGATGTTGTAACACTACCGCTTCCTATGGAGGTGACAGTAGAATTCGGTTCACCAATCGTAAGCTGCTGTCCTTCATAGAGAACCGGTTCGGGTATTGCAGCCAAGTTTACTTCTGCCTCAGTCCCACGGTAGGAGTCATAGTTTATATAGTTGTTGTTTGTTCTGAAGAACGCCACTTTTTTATTAACTATATTGGTCTCGGTTGCATAGCTGTCAGTCTCTGTTTCGGAGATAAAATCGGGATCGATCAGGCCGGCTTCATACCAAGCATTCATCTGAGTGAGATAATCCTTGAAACCGCTGCCCACGCCGCCAAAGGAGAGTTCTCCGTCCTCGTTGTAGAAGAATGGGGCGTATTGTCCCGCGCGGCTCTGGAACGTGATGGATGTTCCGTAGGCGGCGCCGATGGAGCTTCCGTAATAATAACCGGTATAGGGCATCCAGATTGGATATTCACAAATGCCTTTTTCCTTCATTTCGGTAGCAATGGCAGTGATTTCATCTATTGTGTTGATCTCCTCAGGGGCGAGAGAGCTGCTTGTCTCAGCCAGCAGGTCGGTGTTTATGACCCAACCGCCAGTCACCAATGGATCGCCAACCGGATTGCACATGCTTATGTACGGGATGTGTCCGGTGTCGGTCGTGATGTCCTTCCAGTAGGTTCCACCGGAGTTGAACAGTTCGCACATGTTGGGCATATACTGCTCGATATATGGCTTATGATCGATTATTATCCCGTCGTCGATAGCGCCGTCGAGACTCCCTGGGTAATAGGAGGAGAGACTCCAGAAAATGTCGGGGTATTCGCCGCCGGCGATCATGGCCGAAAAGTTATCACTTGCGTTTACATAGCTCGCGACAGACCATTCGATCTCAATATTCATCTGCCTCTGTGCCTCAATGTAAAAAGCGAAGTCCTCGGGGCCGTTATCCGCAAGACCACCGAATATGGGAGGATATGACATCCAGATAGAGATCGTCTCCGGAGTGGCAAGAGGAAAGTATGCCTTATCCTCGACGTGCTCTTCAACAGCATCTTCGCTAGGGGCTGGGGCTGCCGGTGCTTCAGTCGCCGGGACGGTCGTCGGCTCATTTGTTTCCGGGGCAGAGGGCTCGTCGGTCTTGCTCCCGCAGCCGGAAAAGATTCCGATTATCAATGTAAGAATAACCAAAAGAACTAACAAATTTGTTCTCTGTTTCATATGAATCCTCCTTTGTTGTGTGTTAAATGTTGGAACTTACAGTGCGAGAGATTATTCGTGAATAAATTTAGCGTAGAGAGGGCTGTGAAAACCCGGAATGTCCGTATCCACACGCTGGGCCCAGCCTAGCATTACGTCGCCGCGGTAATAATCCATGTGATATTCGAAAAGTTCGTTTCCCGGCCCGCCGCACATGACCCGGAAACAGAGTTTGCCATCGGAATACTTCGCGAAAGAGGCTGTTTGCTTCATGGTAAAGTTGACACCCTGGGAGTGATGCGAAACATATTCAACTATCAACGTGCCGTCCGGATCATAGCTGAAGCTCACGAGATGTGGACTGATTCCGCTGGGAGCGAGATACTGAAGTACCCATGTTCCGTCCAGTCTATCGGGAATTACAAGAGGACGCCCGCCCTCGTTGGATGGAGCCAATGTTTGTCCTGAATTCTTGATTTCCTCCATAAAATGCCTCCTTTTCGTGATGGTGACTAAAAACATGCTCTAATTATAGAATATTTTATGTAAAATATGAAATACCGTATTTGATTTATCGTATTACATATGTGTAATATGAAGCAGCATGTTGCCCAAAAGCGAAACTTTTTTTGTGTCATGGTGCTGCCAGCGATTACATGAATGTTATGCTTTTGTTTAAAAACTGTATTGGACACGGATTTGGGCGGTAGTATAGATTATATGTATGCTCTGACGCATATGTTTATCAGAGACAATTAATACCATTTTGACAGGAGGTTAATATGAGCACAAAACTTTCAACTCAGACGCTGCTGGAGCGTTGGGAGGACAGACGCGAATGTCAAAATCTGGCCGGAAAGCTTTCCCACAGCTATGTTATAAAGCAGGAGCATCTGATTTATGAGCGCCTCTGGTCCAGGCGTGGAGATGTGTGCATGGGTCTGAATGACGGCTGGTACAAGGGAGCGGACGCTGTAAAGGGATGGTATGATGCCCTGAGGGATAAGAATATACTTTGCAGCAGACTGATAAAGGACTACTTTCCTGAAGAACTCGGCGACGTGTCCTATGAAGAGGCGCTGGGCGTGGGCCTGCTTGGATATAAGCCTGTTGACACCTGTGTAGTTGAGGTGGCGAGTGATGGGCAGACTGCCAAGGGCCTATGGGTTTGCCGAGGCGGATACATGGATCTGGAATCCGTTGGATTTGTATATAAGGTTGAGTGGAGCTATCTGGCCATTGACTTTATCCTGGAGGATGGACAGTGGAAGATATGGCACCTTCAAAATCTTTACGATGTGGATGCACCCATAGGCGACGGCTGGTCAAAGCCTAGAGTGGAGTGGGAAGAGGAGCCAGCCTTTGCCGAGCTGCGCGATTTCAAAATGCCTGAACCCAATGTTCCCAGCGTCCTTAGGGAGTATTATCATCCGATGCGCAGGTTCGCTCCAAGTCCCAGAGTTCCTGAACCCTATGACACGTTCGCTGAAACCTTTAGTTACGGAATCGAATAAGGAGGTAAGTTATGGCTAAAAAACAGTTTTATTCGGACGATGAACTGGTGATACGTCTCTGGGACAAAGAAAAGGTCAGGGACACAATGGCGCGTTTTTGCTATTATATGACTAATAACGAGCGCCGAAGAATACTAAACGAGCTATTTGTACAGCGCTTTGACAACAGAAAGAGCGCCTCGATAGGCGTTAACACTGGATATTATGTAGGCTGGGAGAGCATTTCCGATTTTTTGGTCGTTCAGAACGAGGCGCGCCTGTATGAGCTTCTCAAACCCTATGCTGATAGCGGAGCTGCGGAATACAGCAGCTTGAATCTCGGCCTAGGACAGATGTGGACATTCACTGCGAATACGACGCTTGTCGAGATTTCCGATGACGGTTTGACAGCTCAGTATCTGGCGCTCAACTGCGGAAATCTCTCGATAGGCCGCGGTAATGGAACGTCAGACGATTATCTGGTCAACGGCTCTTTCTGTGTGGATCTTATCAAGGAGAGCAATGACTGGAAAATCTGGAAACTGAAATTCCAGCACGACGCCACGAGCTCCGTAGCTGCAAGCGGCAAGATCGCGGAGATTCGCCCGCCGCAGCCCGCCGATGCCGAAGATGTCCATATGTCCATTGAGCCGCCCCCGAAGCCGCCCGAGGTGTTCATCGGAGAAGACCCGGTCGCAGCAACATTCGGCGAGCCGGATATAAAGATGGACAGCTATCTGCCGAAATATGGCTGGACGTTCCTGCCCGAGCAGATGCCGTGGCCGTATGAGTTTTATGATAGCCGAAAAGGCTTTGGTCCCGAGGGACAGCACGAATACGTACTGCGATGAGGAGGGCATTGAATAATGAAATACTATGATTTGACATTCAAGGAGAGATTACATAGAGCCATCGGCGGACAGGAAATAGAGAACATCAAGGCCCGACACGCCCTGTGGCACGGTATGGGCTATTCCAAGGAGGAGTGGGACACCATCTGGTACAAGGGCGAGGACACGACCTGGGGACACTTTTTTGGACGCATGGTCGGATGGAATGAAGTCTGGCGAGGAAGCGTGATTGATGCGGACGAGCGCACTTATCTGGCATATCCGGATAGCTGCCGTGAGGATATGGCCCTGTCTCATCTCGACATAAGGGCAACAGGGGCAAACAGCTGCCACCATCTTTCTTCCCCGGTTATCGAGGTGTCCAAGGACGGAAAGAGCGCCCGTTCCTGCTATCTTACCAACGGACAGCTTCCGGACTGTGGACAATACACCCTGCATAACAATATTGGATTCTTCTATGAACGTTACGGTTCCGATTTCATCTATGATGAGAAAACGGGGAGATGGCTGTACTTCCATGAACAGGTCTGCCCTGACCTGATGGGAAGCTTTAATGACGGAAACTATGGTCAGGTCGTCTGGAACGCCGCAAAACAAGGTAACTTCTTCCGTGGCGGCGGAATGGCCCCTCAGAATATCTCAGAGGAAGGCCCACTGCACAGGGATCTCTGTCCGATCCAGCTTCCCCAGAATACGGCGAAGTGGCCGGAGGGATACGTTACCTTAGACAACGATAATACTTACTCACCCAATCACAATGACCCGCATAAGCAGAAGAAATAAAACAAAAGCAGATCAGCAGCCGTCGGCTTAACAGTGAAGAGGAGAAAATTGCTTTTGATCAGCCAGTTCTGCGGGTACATAGTGAGAGCTTGCCATCCTATGCGAACAGGATAGGCGAGCTCTTTTTTAAATAAATAATAAAGGTACCTTGACAAAAATGGACGAACCGAGTATAATATCAAGGTGCCTAATAATATGCTTGAGGTGATAATATGGATAATAAAAATGTCTGTCCGTGCTGTGGCCGCCACTGTGACCTGAATGATCCGCATTGCGAGAGAGGCAAGAACTACCTTCTCACAGGGGAAATACCGGATCATCCCCACGGAAAAGAAAAACACCATGAATCGCACGCTTTACATTACAATGAGGCAGATGCAACTGAAAAACTGATCATCAATCTGCGTGATTTGGGGCATATTATGCGCTCTCAATATGAGGGGAAAGCAAG
>CAZIHY010000098.1:0-7024 GCA_964539115.1 uncultured Oscillospiraceae bacterium | reverse complement strand
CAGCGCCGCCGTCGGGCGATTATTTTGACTGTACCGTTTGACCGGCGGGAGAGGCGGACTTGGGACTCTTAACGGATTCAACAATGCCCTCTGCAAGGCCGGCGAGGCCCTGGATCTCGGAGGGGATGATGATCTTGGTGGCTCTGCCGTTGGCAGCAGCAGCAAAGGCTTCGAGCGCCTTGATCCTTATAACTGCGTCGGAGGGGCAGCTCTCGTTGATGAGACGGATACCCTCGGCAGTTGCGGTCTGGACCTTGAGGATGGCCTCGGCCTGGCCCTCTGCTTCCAGAACAGCGGCCTGCTTTTTCGCATCGGCCCGGAGTATGGCGGACTCGCGCTCGCCCTCAGCCTCGAGAATGGCTGCCTTCTTTTCGCCCTCTGCACGGAGGATGGACTCACGGCGCTGGCGTTCGGCCTTCATCTGCTTTTCCATCGCATCCTGGATCTCGCGCGGGGGCAGGATGTTTTTCAGCTCAACACGGTTGACGCGGATGCCCCAGGGGTCGGTTGCCTCGTCGAGAATGGTGCGCATCTTGGTGTTGATCACATCACGGCTGGTGAGGGTCTGGTCGAGCTCAAGCTCGCCTATGATGTTTCTCAGCGTTGTGGCGGACAGGTTCTCGATAGCGGTTATGGGGTTTTCAACGCCGTAGGTATAGAGCTTCGGGTCGGTTATCTCGAAGTAAAGGACGGTGTCGATCTGCATGGTGACGTTATCCTTGGTGATAACGGGCTGGGGTGGGAAGTCATATACCTGTTCCTTGAGCGAAACGTTTTTGGCGACACGCTCGATAAAGGGTATCTTCATGTGCAGGCCGACGCTCCATGTTCCGCTGTATGCGCCAAGGCGCTCGATGACGAAAGCTCGGGCCTGAGGCACGATTCGAATGTTTTTGACAAGTATGGCTACGACGATAATAATGATTATCGCAGGCGCTATAAGGCGGGTGATTTCAGGCATGTTTTTTCCTCCTTGTATTTTTGACTTATGTTTTGCTTATACTTCTGCGGGCTCGCGGGCCTCGGTCACGATCAGCTTGACGCCGTTTATCTCACGTGCATAGACTTTTGCTCCCTTTTCGATGATCTCATCGCCGGCGGAGCGCGCCGTCCAGTTCTTTCCGCCGATGGAGACAAGACCGGTCCCATTGAGGTTGTCGATACGCTCGATCACGATCCCTTCCATTCCGATAAGGCGATCGGCGTTCGTCGGCACGGTCTTTGAGTTGACGTATTTTTTCGCCAGCGGGCGTGTGAAATAAAGCGTAACTCCGGATATTATGACGAACCAGACGATTTGGAGCCAGATGGGCGCGCCGAAGAGCGCGCTTATAAGTGCGGCTGCAGAGCCTATCGCAAACCAGATGGAGGCAAGGCCGGCGGTCACGCCCTCAATAATAAGAAAGACGACTATTGCGGCACACCAGAAAGCAATCATGGCAATTCCTCCTCTTCAAATTAAAATACTGAATAGATGTTCTTAACCGACGGTTTCGGAATCCGCAAGATATCTCGCGGCGAGGTCATTATACATTTTTTTGATACCTGTCCAAAGTTCTATATCCTTGTCTGAGACAGGACGGACCGGAACCGCGGGGATGCCGGCGACGACGGTATCTGCGGGGACTTCCGCTCGCTGCTTGACAACGGCTCCCTCGGCGACAAAGGCCCAGCGGCCTATCCTCGAGCTGATGCTCGTGACGGAGCACATTCCGATGACTGCCCAGTCGTCGATGAACAGGCTGTGCGCCACAGCGTTGTGCCCGATGGTGACATGATTTCCGATCTGCGCCACGGTGCCGGGCGGAGTGTGCACTACTGCGCCCTCCTCGACGGAGGTGAAGTCTCCGATCTTGATGCTGCTGTAATCGCCGCGTACTACGGCGCCATGTCCGATATAGCAGTTCTTTCCGATTTTTACGTTCCCGACGACCGTAGCCGTTGGACTGACATACGTTCCCTCGCCGATCTCAGGAGTATGCCCCTCGAATGACAAAATCATTTCTGCCCCTTCTTTCTCTTTCTGCTGTAAGCTTATTCTACACGTTCCAGAGAGTGGAATGTCAACAGTTTTTCGTTTTTTCTTTAACAATATTTTAGCATAGTATATGTAAAATGACAACATAATAATGCCTTGCGCCGGCAAGTCATTGAATTTACAGCGTTTCCGGATTTTTTCAAAACGCTGTCCCGGGACAAAAAAACTGACCCTCCGCCAAACCTTACAGCAGGCGGAGAGTCAGCTTTTTTAATTATTTAAACATTTCAGAAGCGGGAATGTCCGCCATTATGCACGGAAAGTGATGTCCTCGCGGCGGGGGCCGGTGGATACCATGCGGATCGGGCAGCCGATTTTTTCCTCGAGGAAATCGACATATGCTTTCGCCTCTGCAGGCAACTCGGAATAGCTCTTGCAGCCGCGTATGTCGCGCTTCCAGCCGGGCAGTGTTTCGAAAACGGGCTTTGCGCGCTCAAGCTCCGGTGTCGTCGGAAATTTATCCGTGACGGTGCCATCTATCTCATATCCTGTGCAGACCTTTATCTCGTCGAGATATCCGAGAACGTCGAGACAGGTCAGAGCTACTTCAGTTGCACCCTGGACCATGCAGCCATAGCGCGTTGCCACGGCGTCGAACCAGCCGACTCTGCGCGGGCGTCCTGTGGTCGCGCCAAACTCGCCCTTGTCGCCGCCGCGGATGCGAAGCTCGTCGCCCTCTGCTCCGTGCAGTTCGCTGACAAAGGGCTCAGTCTTGGAGCCGACGCAGGAGGAGTACGCCTTGGTGACGCAGATGACGTCCGATATCGACGTTGGTGGTACAGCGGCTCCGATGCATCCGAAGCCGGCCAGCGTGTGCGAGGAGGTTGTCATAGGGAAAATTCCGAGGTCGGGGTCCTTCATGGAGCCGAGCTGGCCCTCGAGCAGGACGGTTTTACCGGCGGCCAGGGCGTCGTGCACGAAGCCAACAGCGTCCCCAACGTAGGGGCGTATCTTCTCACCTAGCGCGAGAAGCTGCTTATACAGCTCGTCCACATCTACTTTGGGCTTGTGATAAAGATGCTCGAAGAGCACGTTCTTGATCTCAAGAGCAGCGGAAAGCCTGTTGTACAGGCGCTCCGGCACGAACAGGTCACAGACCTGAATGCCGGTCTTGGCGTATTTGTCTGAGTAGAAGGGGGCGATCCCGCTCTTGGTGGATCCGAAGGCCTTTCCGCCAAGACGCTCCTCCTCGTAACTGTCCTGAAGAATATGATAGGGCATCAGCAGCTGCGCCCTCTCGGATACGATGAGGTTCGGCATCGGAACGCCTTGACCTGTAAGGCTCTCAAGCTCGTCGACGAGCTTTTGTATATCCAGCGCGACGCCGTTGCCTATTATATTTGTAATATGTGGATAAAATGAACCGGAGGGGAGGATGTGCAGCGCGAAACGTCCGTAATCGTTGATTATCGTGTGTCCCGCGTTGGCACCGCCCTGAAACCGGATTACGACGTCCGAATTTTCGGCGAGCAAGTCGGTTATCTTACCCTTGCCCTCGTCGCCCCAGTTTGCGCCCACTATTGCCTTAACCATTGGTGTTGACCTCCGTTTGGTGATAACATGTTTTGCAAAATAATTGTAGTATATGACGAAAGTATTTGCAAGAACAAAATTCATTCTTTACTTTTTCACTTTAGTGCTGTAATATATGTTTATATGTTTAGCGTTGCAGGAAGACTAAAATCAGGCAAATTGCGCCGATGAAAGATAAATACCAAAACATAATGTGAGGATAGATAATGAACAAAAATCTGAAAAAACCCAGAAATATGGATATGTATAAGGCCATACTTACCCTTGAAACAGTAGATGAATGCATCAACTTTTTTGATGATTTGTGCACGGTAACAGAGCTTCGCGCCCTCGAACAGCGCTATCAGGTGGCCGTTTTGCTCAATAAGGGGCTTATCTATAACGACATTCTGGAGCAGACGGGAGCTTCCAGCGCGACGATCAGCCGTGTAAACAGAAGTCTTCAATATGGTAAGGACGGTTATGCCGTAGTGTTCGAGAGGCTGGCCGAGCAGCAAAATGAGGAGAAGGGCGAGTGAGCGCCTATGGCCCGCTCGCACAGTGGTATGACGTGTTGACGGCGGATGTGCCATATGGGGAATTCGCCCTGTTTTTTGAGCGCGTTTTCCGCGAAAAGGGCCGGCGGGAGGTCAAAACCGTCCTTGATATGGCCTGCGGCACGGGAACGCTGACCTGTATGTTCGCCGAACATGGATACGAGATGATCGCGGTCGACGCGTCGGGGGATATGCTTTCGGAGCTTCGGGAAAAGGCGGAGGGGATAAACGGCGTCAAGCCGCTCATTATCTGCCAGCCTTTGGACGAGCTTGACCTGTACGGCACGGTGGACGCCGCCGTGTGCAGTCTTGACGGAATGAACTATATACCGAGAGAGGAGCTGCCGGAAATTTTCCGAAGGCTCCATCTTTTCGTTGAGCCGGACGGCTTGCTGGTATTCGACCTGAACACGCCGGAGCGCCTGCGCTCGCTCGACGGGGAACTCTTTGCGGATGAGGCGGAGGGCGTCCTATGCCTCTGGCGTGCAGAATTTGACGAGGATGCGGGCTGCCTGTTCTACGGGATGGATATCTTCTCTCAGACTGAGAGCGGACTGTGGCAGCGCGACGAGGAGGAGCATGCCGAGTATGCCCATGAACCGGAGATGCTGCGGCGGCTCATCGAGCGCGCGGGTTTCACGGACGTTGAGATACTTACGGACGGACCGCAGAGCGCCGAGGGCAGGATCTTCATAACAGCTCAAAACACCCCGCATTGAGAGGAAAAGAATTTATGGACAGAATCATACGCGCGGTATCCGGGGACGGGTCCGCAAAAATATCGGCTATATACGGAAGAGACCTTGTCGAGAGAGCCAGGGTGATCCATAACCTTACGCCGGTCGCAAGCGCTGCGCTCGGGCGCACGCTCTGCGCCGCGTCTATACTCGGCGAGCTTCTCAAGGAGCAGGACGGAACGCTTACCATGCGCATAAACGGCGGCGGGCCTCTCGGCAGTGTGATCGCGGTATCCGACTCCGGAGGAAACGTGCGCGGTTATGTGCAGCATCCGGAGGTAGATCTTCCGCTGCGTGCGGATGGAAAGCTGGACGTTGGAGCCGCCGTCGGCAGAGACGGCATGCTGACCGTCAGCCGCGACATCGGCCTGAAAGAGCCTTATATCGGCAGCACTGCGCTGGTCAGCGGGGAGATCGCGGAGGACGTGACGAGCTATTATGCTTCCAGCGAGCAGGTCGGCGCGGCCTGCGGCCTCGGCGTGCTGGTCGATACAGACTGCTCCATATTGACGGCAGGCGGCTTTCTTGTTCAGCTTTTACCGTCTGCGGCGGAAGAAACCGTTGTAAAACTGGAGGAAAACATCTCGCACCTTAAACAGGTGACGGAATTGCTGCGCAGCGGTGGCCTTGACGCCGTTGTAGACGCCGTTATGGAGGGGCTGGAACCCAGAATACTGGCTTCCGTGCCGGTCGAATACAGGTGCTATTGCAGCCGTGAGCGCGTGCTTGAAGCTATATCCAGCATTGGACAGGAGGAACTCGAAGAGATGATAGCATCAGGCGAGGAGACGGAAGTAAGCTGTCAGTTCTGTGACAATATATACAAATTCGCGCCGGAGGAACTGCTCGGACTTTTGGAGCGCTCGGCTGAGGAATAAATTTGCGGCATTAATGCTTGACAAGGCGGGTTTGCTTTAGTATAATCATATAGCTGTTGTTTGGGAGCATAGCTCAGCTGGTTAGAGCACCTGCCTTACAAGCAGGGGGTCACTGGTTCGAGTCCAGTTGTTCCCACCAAGCCGCCGCATCTAATTTGCGGCGGCATTTTTTATAGAAATAAAGCCCTGAAATCCGTAGTGATTTCAGGGCTTTATTTTATTACAGCCTGATGAACTCTCAATTAGTATCAGCAGATATGCGCGGGGCGGGCGCATCAGGGTCAACGCTGGCTATCGTACGTAAGTGCTCACCCGGCGTTTTGCCCTCGAATAGCTTGAATATCCGTATCATGTTGGAGGAGTTCCCAAAGCCTGCCATTACCGCGATGGATTTGAGAGTCAGGCCGGTGCCGCGCCCTCTGGCCATGAGATCCTTCGCCTCATTGATGCGCAGCTCCTGTATATACTCCCACGGGCGAAGCCCGAATTCCCTCTTAAAGGTTCGGGTTATGTACGAAGCTGTAACGTGAAACTGGTTCGCGAGCATGTTGATGTTTAGCATATCGCTTTTGAACTGAGCCTCGATCGCGCGTTTGACGAGCCTCGGCAGGGATTCCCTGTCTGAGCTTGCAACGACATTTTCGAAGTCCAGTGTCGATGTCAGCACGTCGTCGTAAAAGAGTATTTCGTGCCCGTCGTCTCCGTAGGCACGACGGTATTCGACGAGCCGAAGGCTCTGCCGGTAGGCTGCGGGCATCTCATATATTGAATCATGATAACCGCTGATGGAAATTTTGGCCGTCTTGCCATGTGCCTCAAGCATCTGTGCGTTTATCCTCTCGAACGTGGCTAGCAGCAGCCGTTCTATATCCAAAGGGGACTTTCCCTCATTGGAGGTGTTTACAATGCACACCATTTTGTCATACATCATCGCGGGATATAGATCCAGCGCCTTCTCCTCACGAACGATCTGACGGAAATGCCTGTATATACCTGGACCTCGCTCTGCCTGTCTAGCTCCGTTCCAGTCGAGTAATTCGTCGTTCAATTGCAGACAGGCGACAAAAAAGGTGTTGCCTGCGAACATCTCCCGAGCCTGTGTCTGGTAGTTTTTTGTCGTTTCCGAGGGCACAAGACGGTCTGCCAGCAAATGCATGGTTACATGTTCCATAAAAAAGCTGCGAGTATCTGCTTTGACCTGCTCCAGCTCTTCCTCCAATGCGTGGATAGAGTCAATAAGTTCTTCCCTGGAAAGCAGGGAAAGCTCTGCGGCTCTTTGGATATTCATGCCCATCACCTCTT
>CAZIHY010000097.1:0-7082 GCA_964539115.1 uncultured Oscillospiraceae bacterium | reverse complement strand
GCGATTTGTCAAGACCTATATTATAAAGTTCTCATTTTATTAAAGATTAATTCTTATTTTTTATTTTTTGAGCATTTATAAGAGCGGCGGACCCTCAAGGCAGGCAATTTAACGGCCGCTCCGGATCAAAAGACAAAAAATATGGGCGCGTCCGGTCAGGACGCGCCATGGGTCGCAATAATAATTAACTGAGAGGATGCGCTTTGAAAAACTCAACCGCTTCATTTGCAAACAAAGACATAAGAGAATCCTCCTCTGAGTTTTTCCACGCGATCCCTATATTCTCCGTACAACCGGTCAGATGGCACAACAAAACAGAATTATGCGCATATCTCGCCCATAGATCGGCCATAAGCACTCCATCTCCATCCTCAAGCATAGAGGTGGATATCTCATTTTGCGTCACAAATTTATATTGCGGCGGGGCCTGGCCAAGCGCAACAAATATATCCGAGATCCTATCGATGATATCCGGCTTGTCATCGGGACCGCTATTGTCCATATTGTCCACTATAAGAAACAGCTGGCTGTTGAAATCCGCTGTAGTGATCTTAGGATTGGACGCAAACGGATGAGCTTTTGAAAAGTAAAACGCCAGAGGTACCTCCCCGATTTTGGCGGAGCTGTAGTCTTCGGGAAGCTCCTGCAGGACTTTTTCTATATGAAATAACGCCATTGGTTTTTCTTCGCCATATGCCTCCAGCACGCTGTGGGCCGGCGCCGGTTCCATCTTTTCAACCTGGATATCAGGATATTTCCTCTTAAAAAAGTTCACGAAATTTCTGAAATTTCGATTGTATCCCCAGAGGCTCGATATTGCAAACGTGACTTTACCGGCCCGGACGCCGCAGGCAGCGGAAGTAGAGCTTTTCGCTTTGTTAAACTCCTGAACCATCAACGTAAAACAATCGTGCCAGATACGGCCCGCCTCAGAAAGCGCAATATATTTGTTTCCCCTAATGAAGAGCTTGACGCCGAGTTCCTCTTCCAGCCCGCTGATATACCGGCTTACGGACGGCTGGGAAATGAACAGTTCATCGGCAGCCTTGGAAAAGCTCATGTTTTTCACAACAACCATAAAACATTCGATCTGCCTTGAAGTCATCGAACTCACAGCCTCCTTCATGCAATAATCAATGGTTTACCATGACCGGAATTATTCTGTATCGCCACAGAATAATTATACATTTTGCACAGGCTCAAGTCAACGCCGCGCGTTATATCTCATATATCAAAAACCGAATGCGAGAATCAATTTTACATCAATTTATTGGTATTTTACAAAAAATCTGGCTGTTGTTATAATATTTTCGTGGAAATTATCAATGTCTGTCGAATGTTGTATCCACAACAGCGGCGGCAGCGGTCCACAGAAGAAGCAGGCCGGAGCGCCTGAATCAATATTATTGAAGAAAGGATAGGACAGAATGAAAAAGAAAATCATCTCGATCCTGCTAGCGCTTTGCATGGTTCTTGCAATATCAGGCTGCGGCGGAACCGGCACGGAACCGGCCGCGGACGCACCCGCTTCAGACGCCCCGGGCACAGAACCCGAACCCGGAGCTGAAAACAAGAGCCGAGCCCTTATTATCGGCGCGGACGTCGAGGCTACCTCCCTGGCATTCGACAGCAGTTCTGAAATCAGCTATAAGCTGTTCCAGACCTCCTGCTATCAGAAGCTTTGGGACATCAACCCCGCGACAGGAGAGCAGACCTTTGAACTGGCCACAGACTACAGCTACGACGACACAAATACTATTATGACGATACATATCCGCGAGGGAGTTACATTCCATAGTGGAGACGCCCTGACGGCTGATGACATATTGTACACGCTGGAGGCCATCCGTGATGGCAACAATTCCTCCATCGTTGACAAGGTCGACTTTGAAAACACCGCCGTCCTCGACGATACAACGATCGAGATCCATTTTACAGAAGTGGACGCCGCATTTTTCTACGGCATGATTAACCAGTTCGTCCGGAGCAGGGCATATGAGTCGAGCCACGACATGACGACAGACGCCTGCGGGACTGGGCCCTATATGCTTACCGCTTTCAACCTCGGCGAATCCATTGAATTGGCCGCATACGACGGATATTGGGGCGATGCTCCCGAGTACGATACCGTAACCATCCGTTTTATATCCGATGAGTTCACACGAATTTCCGAGCTGGACGCCGGTAACATAGACGCATGCATCCTGACCTCTGCGACCTATATTGACAATGTGCGCAACGGCCAGTATGCGGATACTGAACTGCATCAGATTTCTGACGGCGGAGTTCAGTGCCTGGAAATTAATATTACGACCGATGAGTGGGCGGCGATATACAGCGATATTAATTTGCGTAAGGCGCTGTTCCACGCGATAGACGTCGATGCAATAGTGACGAATCTGCTCGACTCCTCCTGCGTGACGGCGACTTCGATCCTCCCGTCCAGCTGCTGGGCATATAAGAGCATCGGCAGCTATAAGTACGATCCCGAACTCGCGGCACAGTACCTCGCGGACGCGGGATATGCCCCCGGTGAACTCACCATTTCCGTTGTCTATCAGAACCAGGGCTACATAGGCGTGGTCTGGGAGGCCATACAGTCCTATTGGAGCGACATCGGCGTTAATCTGGTGCTTGAAGGCGCCGACGGTTCCGTATGGGGCCCAGGCATGGTCGGCGGAGAGTTCCCCTTTGCCATCATGGCAGCCATGAACTGCATCGATCCCTCCGACGCATTTCTCCCGAGAAAAATCGGCAGCGGCGCTCTTCCGTGCTATTGGAAAACGGACGAGCTCGCCGAACTGGACAGCAAGGCGGAGCTCACCGTAGACGCTGCGGAACGCGGAGAATACTATGATGAGATCCAGCAGCTCGTCTACGACGGCTACTACGTCCTTCCCCTGTATGAAAGCTCCCGCTGCTGGGCCGTTAAGACCAGCGTCAGCGGATGGGACGAAAGCCTTGACGGTCTGGCATATCCCAAGCTCGGCGAACTCGGCTGAGCTGCAGACACCATATGACATTTTAAGGCGGCGCCGCATAATTCCGCAAAACCGGATGGCGAGGGTTTTATTATGCGGCTCCGCCTTATTTCAATACCGTCCTGAGTTCCGTTCAGGACGAACAGATTGCCCGGACGGTCCACGGCCGGCTGAGTAATTAATACAGGAGGTATCATCGATTGTTCAGATATATTATAAAACGCGTTTTGATGATCATCCCGATCCTATTAGGCGTACTGGTTGTAGTTTTCACAATAAACTATTTTTCCGCCGGAAGTCCCGCGTTTACATACCTCGGATCGAAGGCGACACCGGAAAACATGGCAGCACTTGAGCACGAGTGGGGCCTTGACAGGCCGTATATCGTTCAGCTTCTGGACTACATATGGGGAATCCTGTCGAAGGGCAGTCTGGGAATATCATATGTTTACCAGCGCTCGGTCACCGAGCTGATCGCGGCTAAAATAAGACCCACTATAATAGTCGGCCTTCTCGGCGCGTCCCTGAGCCTCATCATCGGCATTTCCCTCGGCATCCTGGCTGCGACACACCAGAAGTCCGTTTTCGACTACGGCTCGACATTTCTCGCTATTTTGCTCAACGCGCTTCCGAACTTCTGGGTAGCCATGCTGCTGATAATAGTCTTTGGGCTCAAGCTGGGCTGGCTGCCGCTGTCCGGCCTGGGGAGCTGGCAGCATTATGTAATGCCCATATTGGCTGTCAGCCTCGGCCCGATCGCGCTGGTGACCCGTATGACGCGGTCGTCGATGCTTGAGGTCATACGGCAGGACTATATCAGGACCGCCAGAAGCAAGGGCATCTCAGAGCACGCGGTAATATGGCGCCACGCATTGAAAAACGCGCTTATACCCGTCGTTACGGTGGCCGGCCTCATCATGGGCTCGTCTGTCACAGGCACGGTCATAATCGAGACCGTTTTCAGCATCCCGGGTCTGGGCCTGCTCATAGCCAGTTCCATCAGCAGCAAGGACTACAATACCGCGCAGGGCTGCGTCCTGGTATGCGCGGTGATCATTTCACTGTTTACGCTTCTGACGGATATCGTCTATGCGCTTATAGACCCGAGGATCAAAGCACAGTATGAGAACCAGTCGAAGCACAAGGCAAGGCTGGTCAAAGCCGCGGCGGCCGAAGCTGCGGACAGCAGTACGGCTGGGGAGGGAAAAGAATGATACACCTCAGACGAACAAAAGAGATAACCGGACCTGTCAGGAGAAACCAGTGGCAGGAGGTATGGCACCGCCTGAAAAAGAACAAAGTGGCGATGGTTTGCCTTGTATACATCATTCTTATGGTACTGGCCGCCGTCTTTGCCGATTACATAACCGTCTATGATCCGGCAAAACAGGATCTCTCCAGCGTCCTTCAATTTCCGAGCGCCGCACACCCCATGGGGACCGATAACTTCGGGCGCGATATGCTGACCCGTCTCATTTACGGCGCGCGGACCTCCCTTCTCGTGTCCGTCGCGGCATGCGTGATCAGCATTTTCACGGGTCTGGTCCTGGGCGCTCTCGTCGGATACTACGGCGGCAAGTTCGATAATATCGTCATGAGGATCCTCGATGTTTTCAACGCGATCCCCGGACTTCTCTTGGCCATTTCAATTTCCACGGCGCTGGGCAGCGGCATTATCAACACGGCCCTCGCCATCTCCATAGGCGGCATCCCCGCCATGACAAGGCAGCTAAGGGCGTCTGTCCTGCTGGCCAGGGACCAGGAGTATATTGAGGCCGCGAAGGCGTTCGGCGCAAGCGATCTCAAGATCATAATGAAGCACATCATCCCGAACACCCTGGCGCCGCTGATCGTTCAGATCACCATGCGCCTCGGCGACTCCATCCTTGTCATATCCAGCCTCAGCTTTATAGGTCTCGGCGTACAGCCCCCGACGCCGGAATGGGGCAATATGCTGTCCATCGGACGCACGTACATGAGCCAGTGCTGGACCGTCATCTTCTTCCCCGGTCTGGTGATCGGTCTTTCCATGCTCGCCTTCAATCTGCTTGGCGACGGCCTGCGGGACGCAATGGACCCGCGCCTGAGAGACCAGTAAAGGAGAGGAGGTTCACAATGGAATTACTTAAAATCGAAGACCTGTCGATCCATTATTTGACGGAGCGCGGCGATATAAAGGCCGTCAACAACATGAACTTCACCCTCAACGCCGGCGAGACGATCGGGCTGGTGGGCGAGACCGGTGCCGGCAAGACCACGACGGCGCTGGGAATTCTGGGGCTGCTGCAATCTCCTCCCGGAAAGGTCATGAGCGGCAGGATCCTGTTCAAGGGCGAAAACCTGCTTGAGAAGTCGGACAAGGAGATGCGTAAATACCGCGGCAACATGATCTCCATGATATTCCAGGACCCCATGTCAGCGCTCAACCCCGTCATCAGCGTCGGCGATCAGATCGTCGAGGTCATCGCCCAGCACCAGGACTGCACGAAGCTCGAGGCCGAAAAGCACATGATAGAGATGCTCGAAATGGTCGGCATCCCCGGAGAACGGGCGGGAGAGTACCCCCATCAGTTTTCCGGAGGAATGAAGCAGAGAGTCGTCATCGCGATAGCGCTGGCGTGCAATCCAGAGCTGCTGATAGCGGACGAGCCGACAACGGCCCTCGACGTCACCATCCAGGCCCAGGTTCTGAACATGATGAACCAGCTCAAACAGAAGCTCAATACAGCCATGATCCTGATCACGCACGATCTGGGCATCGTCGCCAACACATGCAGCAAGGTCGCGATCATGTACGCCGGCGAGGTCATCGAGTACGGAAACCTGGAGGATATTTTTGAGCATACCGCCCATCCGTATACCATTGGCCTTTTTAAATCCATACCAAGGCTTGACGAGGACACGGAGAGGCTCGACCCCATCCCGGGCATGCTTCCCGATCCCGTGAATCTCCCCGACGGCTGCAAGTTCTATCCCAGATGCGCCTATTGTACGGAGCAGTGCAAGCATGGTGAGGTCCCTACAGAGACCATACGGGAGGGACACACGTCCAAATGCTGGAGAGCCAGAGAGTTTGTGAAAGGCGGTGCCGGAAACGAATGAGCGCATTGATCGAAGTCAAAAACCTGTGTAAATATTTCAGCACGGGCAAAGGGACCCTCAGGGCCGTTGAAAACATCTCGTTTTCGCTGGAAAAAGGAAAAACGCTGGGGGTCGTCGGAGAATCCGGCTGCGGAAAATCCACGCTTATCCGGACCATTCTGGGCCTGCTTCCGGCGACCAGCGGAGATATATTTTTCAATGGAGAGAACATAACGCACGCAAAGGGCCGCAGGAGAAAAGAGCTGAGAAAGGAAATGCAGATCATCTTTCAGGACCCGTTTTCCTCTCTGGACCCCAGAATGAATGTGCGCAGCCAGATCTTCGAGCCGCTGAAGATAGCCAATCCGGGCATGAAAAAAGACGAGCTCAACGCCCGCCTGTCGGAGCTGATGGAAACCGTCGGTATCGCGCCGCATTTTGAAATGGCCTATCCGCACGAAATGGACGGAGGGCGGCGGCAGCGCGTCGGCATAGCCAGAGCGCTGGCAATGGACCCCCAGTTCATCGTATGCGACGAGCCCGTATCCGCGCTCGACGTTTCAATTCAGGCGCAGATACTCAACCTGCTTCAGGATCTGCAGGAATCGATCGGCCTTACATATATATTCATCACGCATAATCTCTCCGTCGTAAAGCATATTTCGGATGAGATACTCGTCATGTACCTGGGCTGTATGGTGGAGCATTGCCCGTCGAAGGAGCTGTTCAGGAATCCCCTGCATCCATATACAAAAGCGCTGATCTCCGCGATTCCGATACCGTCGATCCGCGTTAAGCAGAACGCGGAACTGTTGCGGGGCGAGCTCACCTCCCCGATAGATCCAAAGCCCGGATGCCGCTTCGCCTCCAGATGTCCGTATGCAACGGAGCTCTGCACCGAAACAATGCCGGTTCCGGAGGAGATCCTGCCGGACCACATCGTCGCCTGCCACCATATCAGAAGCATCAACAATATGGACTAGGCCAACTCAGCCATATTAACGCAATTCATTTCAAAAG
>CAZIHY010000096.1:0-7866 GCA_964539115.1 uncultured Oscillospiraceae bacterium | reverse complement strand
GCTATATGACCCTGGTAGACGGTGCGCTCCAGATGGGCAGCAACAATTATACCACGATTGATGCGTTTGCCAGTGCTTATTCGAACTATTTTGAAGTCTATGACGGTGTTTTGAAACTGAAAGATGACTACACCATCCCGGATTCTACGGTCATAACAATCATCGGAAATGTAACGTTGGATTTAAATGGCCATACATTGAAGCTGGCCGACAAATCTGACCGCGGCATCATTGTCAATTCGGGTGCTGAACTGACCATTCAGGACAGTTCGGAGACTAAAAGCGGCAAAATGGAAGTGCAGTATACAAGCTATAATTGGCAGATAGGGCCCAATGTCAGCGCAATCTACTGCAAAGGAACGCTGAACATAGCGGGCGGTACGATCTATGTGCCGAACGCGCCTTATAATAACGCCTACGGCGTGGACCTCGTTGGCGGAACTGTCAACATGACTGGCGGTACGATTCAGGTCGATGTGACACTGAACCGGGCTTCCAATTGCTATGGTATCACCACCGGTTCGGCAGTTGCGACCAACAGCATCAATATTTCCGGCGGCTCCATCATTGTCTCCGGTTTCAGCCCAGAGGACCCTGTGGTGAGCAGCAAGACAACGGCCTGTGTAAAGCTGTATGGCGACACGACCTGTAAAATCGGCGGTGACGCGGTGCTCCAGGCGACGGGGTCTGGCAGCGGACCTGCCTATATCATCCATACCACCGATTTCAGCGAACCGCGCACAACAAAGGTTGAGATCACTGGAGGCGATTTTACCGGCGCTATCAACCAGTTTGAGGGTTGCTCCATTACCGGCGGCACCTTTTCTGACGACGTCAGCCTCGGAGCTGCCGAGGGATATGAGTGCGTGATCGGCGAAGATAAAAACACGGTACGGGAAATTAATTCAGAGGAACCTGTTGCGCAGATCGGCACCACTACTTATACTTCTTTAAAAGAGGCGTTGGCAGCAGTTCCTGCGGATGGAACCGAGACCACAGTCACCTTGCTGAAAAACACCAAAGAGACCATAGCACTGACAGCAGGTAAGAATGTGGTTTTGAATCTGGGTCAATACAATATTTACAGCATGGAGGCGCATACCATCGCGGAGGGGGCGTCCCTCACCGTTAAGGGCGAGGGCTGCTTGTCCGGCAGCCTGGAGGTCGTGAAAAACGACGGTACCTTTGTGCTGGAATCTGGCGCTATCACCGGGATGCTGAATGTGACAGGCGAGGTAACGGTGGAGAACAATGGCACCATGGTGATGAAGGGCGGCAGCATATCGTCCGTCAGCAGTGCCGTAAAAAATACCGGGACCATGACCATGGAGGGTGGCTCCATTGAGACGAGCATTGGAAATTGGTCCGATGGCATTATCAACACTGGTGAGCTGACAATTACCGCTGGTACTGTCATAAGCGAGAAGAGCTGCGGCATTGCAAGCATTGCCAATGAGGGAAGCGAAACGAAAGTTGTGATCCGCGGCGGTACTATTCAGGGCAGCGAGGCTATTTCTGCATCAACTGAAGACAGAAGTGGAACGCAGACGATAGAGATTTATGGAGGCACCATACATGGCCTCAAGAATTCGCCATACTCCGCGCTATCCATGGATTCCTCTGCCACTGTAGACATCTATGACGGTACCTTTACTAATGAAACCGGCTCTAACGGATATTTGATCCAAAAGACCGGCGGTACATTGAATATTTACGACGGAACCTTTACCGGAGTTAAGGGCGTTATTTCCAACACCGGCGGCGATATCACCATTGAGGACGGTGCGTTTACAGCAAATGGAAACTCCGCATTCCTTTACATGACAAGCGGCAATGCTGTTATAGAAAATGCCGAGGTTTCAGGAACGTGTGGGCTCTTTGATTTGGGCGGCAAGAAGAACAGCACACCGCCTGAGGTTACGATTAAAGGCGGAACCTATACAACGGAAGGCAAGAACGCCTTCTACCTTATGCAAGTTGGAAGCTACGGCGGCACGATTACAGTCAATGACGGTAGTTTCAGCGGGTTGTACTTGTTTAAAGTCGGTGCGAACTCCAATACGGAGCAGGCGAAGATTATCCTCAACGGCGGTGCGTTTACCGGTGCGGAGACAGGCAGCATTCTCAGCAATTATAGCGGCGCTGGCGAGATCATAGCATACGGCGGTTCCTATAACAGGGATGTAAGCGTCATTGTGGCGGAGACCCATGACGAGGTGGTCACCAGCGATACGGAGAGACCTTACGTCGTTGGATTGTTCACAGATGAAACAGCCGCAAGCGCGGGAGAAGCTGGGGACACAGTGGAAGCGCGCCTTACCTTGGAGTCTGGCGTCGATATCTATTACTTGACAG
The DNA here is from genome assembly GCA_964539115.1 of uncultured Oscillospiraceae bacterium. Lineage (GTDB taxonomy): Bacteria > Bacillota > Clostridia > Oscillospirales > Oscillospiraceae > CAKSXP01. Next base: position 5,511 of record CAZIHY010000096.1, on the reverse strand, counting down.
TAAGCGACGCGATTGAAGACTATGACGAAGGCAAAGGCGTCATTACATTGTTGGCATCCTCTGATGAAGAGATCACCGTCGGCAAAGCGGTTGTCATCAACAAAAACGGAAAGATACTCAGCAACCTGAAAGCCGCAGAGGGCTATACCGTCAAGGAGACCAATGACAGCTACGCAGTCTATGCGTTTACGACGCCTATAGAGGGCAGCACTTACACCATTAAATACCAGCAGGAAACACTGGATGGCAGCTATGAAGATGCCGAGACTGTCGAAGAAGTAGACGCAGCTAATGTTGATACGATGATCCAGGCAAAGCAATTTGATGGTTTTACCCTGAGCAAAGTTGAACTGGCGGAGAGTACCTACACAGTTAAATTTGACCGAAACCTCTATACCATCGTGTTTGACGATGGGATTAACCCGGTTCAGCAGACATTGAAATATGGTCAGACGATCACCCTGCCGTCCGAGGAACCTGTACGGGATGGATACACCTTCAAGGGCTGGAGTGGTTATACTGACGGCATGACAGTTGTAGGTAATATCACTATATCGGCCATCTGGCAGCACGAGAGCAATATAACTTCCCCCGCATACTCCATCACCACGCCTGATGCTTCCAACGGCAAGGTCTCTGTCAGCCCCGCGACCGCTGTTTCCGGACAGACAGTCACTATTACGGTCACACCCGACGACGGCTATGAGCTTGATACTTTGACCGTTACCGATGCAAACGGCAGCGAACTGGCTTTGACCGACAAGGGCAGCGGTACATATACCTTCACGATGCCCGCCTCCAGGGTGACCGTTTCCGCCACCTTCAAGGCAGCAGCACATGTCTGCCCGAGCGAGAAGTTCACCGACGTCGACACCACCCAGTGGTACCACGAGGGCATTGACTACGTTCTGAACAATGGACTTATGATAGGCACCGGAACGACCACCTTCTCCCCGAACACCGCCACCACCCGCGGCATGATCGTCACGATCCTGTACCGTCTCGAGGGCGAACCGGCCGTCACCGGCGGCAATGCCTTTGACGACGTTGCGGACGGCGAGTGGTACACTGACGCAGTCAACTGGGCGGCGGCGAACGAGATCGTCAACGGCTACGGCGACGGCAGCTTCGGCCCCACCGACGCCATAACCCGCGAGCAGATGGCGGCTATCCTGTACCGCTACTCCGCATACAAGGGCTATGACGTTACGGCGCGTGCTGACCTTTCCGGTTACACCGACGCCGGCGAGATCAGCAGCTACGCTGTCGAGGCGATGAAGTGGGTCAACGCCGAGGGGCTCATCACCGGCATGACCGATACCACCCTGGTACCGCGCGGCAACGCCGTTCGTGCCCAGGTCGCGACCATCCTCATGCGTTTCTGCGAGAACGTCGCAAAATAATTTAACAGCTTAACGCCGGGCGGCGCTCCAATCGGAGCGCCGCTCTTTGTTTTGACCGCAGCCTTTCCGCCATTTGCAAACTGTCAGCTTCCGCCGACGCGCATACTCTTGCTCAAAACCGTGAAATGTTATATAATAAGGTTTTGAAATAAACAAAACATCAAACGGAGGATATGACACATGAACGACATGTTCCTGCTCAAGCTCGGCGAGATCGTGCTCAAGGGCGCGAACAAGCGCTCCTTTGAGCAGCGGCTCGTCTCCAATATAAAGCGCCGCATACAACGCTGCGGCGAATTCAACGTCTACCTTATGCAGTCGACGATCTACGTCGAGCCGAAGAACGACGGCTGCGACATGGACGAGGCTTTCGAATCCCTGAAAAAGGTTTTCGGCGTAGTCGCGCTGTCCCGCGCCGCCGCCTGCGAGAAGAATATCGGCGATATCGTGGCGAAGGCAAAGGAATATCTCGGCGCGGACATCAGCGCCGCGGCGAGCTTCAAGGTCGAGTCCAAGCGCTCGGACAAGAGCTTTCCGATGACCTCGATCCAGATCTCGCAGCAGGTCGGCGGCGAACTGGCGGACGCCTTTCCCGAAACGCCCGTCGATGTGCACGAGCCCGGGATAACTGTCCACGTCGAGATACGCGACACGGCGGCATATGTCCACGCAAATCCCGTCCCCGGTGCGGGCGGCATGCCCGTCGGCAGCAACGGCACCGCGGTCACGCTGCTCTCAGGCGGCATCGACAGCCCCGTTTCGACCTACATGATAGCAAAGCGCGGCGTCCACATGATCCCCGTGCACTTTTTCTCCTTCCCCTACACCTCCGAGCAGGCCAAGGAAAAAGTCGTTGAACTAGCGCGCATCCTGACCGGCTGGTGCGGCCGCATGACGCTCGAGGTCGTACCTTTCACGCATATTCAGGAGGAGATCCGCAAAAACTGTCCTGAGGAGCTTTTCACGCTCATCATGCGCCGCTTTATGATGCGCATCGCGGAGAAGATCGCCCGCTACAATGACGCGAAGGCCCTCGTCACTGGCGAGAACCTCGGCCAGGTCGCCAGCCAGACGATGGAGGCCATGGCCGTCACGGAAAGCTGCGTGACCCTTCCGGTGCTGCGTCCGCTGGTCGGCTTTGACAAAACGGACATCGTCGCCTGCGCGCGGAGGATCGGCACCTTCGAGACCTCGATACTTCCCTACGAGGATTGCTGCACGGTGTTCACGCCGCGCCACCCCAAGACAAAGCCGCACCTTGACGAGGTCGAGAGGGCGGAGACCGCGCTCGACGTCGACGCGCTGGTGCAGGAGGCTTTCGACGGTATCGAGCGCATACGTCTGGATTTTTGATTTGGAGCTGATATGAAATGAATGCAGAAATACTTTCCGTTGGCACCGAGCTGCTGCTCGGCAACATTACGAACACCGACGCGCGCGACATATCCGTCATGCTGTCGGAGCTGGGCATAAACGTATACTGGCACACCGTTGTCGGCGACAACCCGGAGCGCCTTACAAAGGCGGTCGAGGCTGCGCGGGAGCGTGCCGACCTGATAATAACGACCGGCGGACTCGGCCCGACCTGCGACGACCTGACAAAGCAGGTCCTCGCCTCCGCCTTTGGGCTTGAGCTGTATTTCGACGAACCCTCGGCCGAGAACATCCGCTCATACTTCCGCAGCCGCAGCGGCAGGCACCATATGACCGAGAACAACCTCCAGCAGGCATATCTGCCCACCGGCTGCACAGTTTTCAAAAACGACTGGGGCACGGCGCCGGGCTGCGCCTTTGAGAAGGACGGCGTGCACGTTATCATGCTTCCCGGGCCGCCGCGCGAATGCAACCCGATGTTCCGCAACTGCGCGATGCCCTATCTGCGCGCCCTCTCCGGCGAGCTGATCGTTTCGCACAATCTCCGCATCTTCGGCGAGGGGGAGAGCGCGGTCGAATCGAAGCTGCGCGACATGATGAACGAGCTTCAGAACCCCACGCTTGCGCCCTACGCCAAGGAGGGCGAGGTCATGCTGCGCGTGACCGCGAAGGCCCATTCCGAGGAGGAAGCGGAGGAGATGATGGCTCCCGTCATCGAGCGCGTGCGCGAGACGCTGGGCGAGATCATCTACGGCGTGGACGTTGAAAGTCTTGAGGAGACGGTATTTTCCCTGCTCAGCGAGCATAGTCTTACTCTTGCCGCGGCTGAGAGCTGCACGGGCGGGCTGCTTGCAAAGCGCATGACCGACCTGCCCGGTTCCTCCGCGGTGTTCCGCGGCGGCGTCACGGTCTATACAAACGACGCAAAGACCTGGCTTCTCGGCGTGCCTGCGGAGCTTATCGCGGAAAAGACCGCCGTCTGTGAGGAGGTAGCGGAGCTTCTGGCAAAGAACGTGCGGGAAAAGCTCGCCGCCGACTTCGGCGTGGGCATAACCGGCGTCGCTGGCCCCGAGACTGACGGCGTACACGAGGTCGGCACCGTGTTCGTCTCGCTCGCGGCGGACGGGCGCGTATTCACACGCAGGCTGAGGCTGGGCGACATGATAACACGCGAGCGCTGCCGTATCCTCGCGTGCAACCATGCTTTTGACATGCTGCGCAGATATTTGACTGGACTTTTGGTCTAATGTCTTGCGTTTTTCTGAATATCTTGTATAATTAGAAGGTCTGAAAAATAAAACACCGTTTTTTAGGAGGAACAACCAAATGCTTACCTATGAGATGGATATCGCCGGTCTAAAGCGCACGCTCCCGCTGTGCAAAGTCTCCGACGATACATACATCGGAGCCTTCGTCATCTTCGGCGACGTTGAGCTGACCGTCCACTGCGCGACCGAGCTGCTCAAGCGTGCACCTGACTACGACTATCTCATCGCACCCGAGGCCAAGGCCATCCCCCTGCTCTATGAAATGGCCCGCCAGAGCGGTGCGGAGAAGTATTTCCTCGCCAGAAAGGGCGCCAAGGCCTATATGACCGGGGTTTTCGAGGTCGATGTTCGCTCGATCACAACGATGAGCGTGCAAAAGCTCGTCATCGACACGGCGGACGCCGAGATGATAAAGGGCAAGCGCGTTCTCATCATCGACGACGTTATCTCGACCGGCGAGTCTCTCCACGCGATGGAGACCCTCGTAACCAAGGCGGGCGGCATCATCGCCGGCAGAATGGCCATCCTCGCGGAGGGCGACGCCATTAAACGCGACGACATTATCTGCCTTGCTCCCCTGCCCCTGTTCAACCCCGACGGGACCCCGAAAGCATAAACAGCGTCATGCTCAGCAGCCCGGCCGGTTTTTAAGCCGCCGCGGCCTAAGCGGACAGGATAAAAATCCCCCTTATGCAGGATAAAACGCTGCATAAGGGGGGATTTTTTGTTATCTGTTTAAATGTGTGAGGTGCGGCGGAGACCGCCTGTTCTACAGGTCGGTTTTTACAGGTCCGTATCGAAATCTTCGGTAAGGCCGCGGTACAATGCCGCGCCGGCCTTCATGCCCATGTTGAAATTTATCTCCTCAATGACGCAGGCATATGCCACTATCTCGGCCACGACTTCCTCCGTGACCACTCCGCAGAGACGGGATATGCCACGCTCCATCTTCTCATAAGCGGCACGCTCCCGCTGTTCAAACGTTTCACGCCTGATCTCGGCCACATCGCCGCCGTTCCGGACAAAAGACCCAATGGTTTGAAGGTTGAGACGGCGCTTTATCCCCTCCGGAAGCCCATTGGCAACACAGACCTCCGGCTTTTGTGTTGATGACATCTTTTGTTCGCTCCTTTGTCTATATACTCCTCTGCTTCGGGGCGGGATATGGTCTCGCCCCTGGGCTTTGGAGAAAAACAAGAAAAAACACTGTGCAGACATAAATTGCCCTACACAGTGTTCGTATCAACACACACGCGTACAGAGACAGCCATTATAGCGCTTGCGAAAAGGGGGCACGTCGTGTATAATGTGTCCCAGACGCAGGATAGAATCCTGTTGTGTAGGCGCTCTGTTCGCCTGCGCAGGCCGTGGGGAGTTGGCCCTCCCCATGGCCGCCGTGTTAATCTTGCTCTTCTCAAGATTAACTAAAATTCGATTTTTAGTTATTATACTACAACTTTTTTGAT
>CAZIHY010000095.1:0-8068 GCA_964539115.1 uncultured Oscillospiraceae bacterium | reverse complement strand
CTCCTTCTCTGCAGCGGTATATTTATTTTCGCAAAGCCGCAGCTTCTAATGTCCATAATGCCAACTGTTATCGGCATCGCTGTCCTCATCGACAGTCTGGTAAAGCTCCAGAATACTGTCGACATGCTGCGCCTGCGCGTTTCAAGCTGGTGGCTTTCCCTTATAATCACCATTGTGACCGCCGTGCTTGGCGTCATCATGGTGACCAATCCCTTTGAGACGGCCGCTCTGCTCCTGCGCTTCATCGGCATTGCGCTTATAGTCACCGGCGTTCTGGACATCTGGTCTGTCTGCTCACTCTCGTACCAGATAAAAAGATCCCAGCGCTCCGTCAAACGGGACCAGGATTATATTGACGTCGATTGTACCGACGTATGATCGTAATAGGAGTGTGAACATTGCCTGATTTTTATGAAGCGGTCTGGATATTCCTGATCTATTCTTTCTTTGGCTGGTGCACGGAGGTCGTGTTCCAAGCCGCAAGCCACGGCAAATTTATCAACCGCGGCTTTCTCAACGGCCCCGTCTGCCCTATTTACGGCTTCGGGGTGCTCGCTGTAGTCGTCTGCCTGACGCCGCTGAAATCAAGCCTGCCCATTCTCTTTTTCGGCTCGGTGATACTCACTTCTGCTCTCGAGTTTCTTACGGGATTCGTTCTTGAGAAGTTCTTCCGCGACAAATGGTGGGACTATTCCAACGAGCCCTTCAATCTGATGGGATACATATGTCTGCGTTTCTCGCTCATGTGGGGCGTCGCCTGCGTTGTTGTCATGGATGTTATCCACCCCATCATTATGCGTGCCGTCAGCTGGATCCCGCACACTCTTGGAACCATCCTCATATGCGTTTTTGCCGCTGCGATGATCGCAGACGCCGTCGTCTCCATCTCCGCCGCCATCACGATGAAGCACCGTCTCATCCGCATGGAAGAGCTCGCGGAAAAATTCCATGACGTATCCGACCATATCGGCGCCTCCCTTGCGGAGAATGCGATCGATGTGCGGGAAAAACTCGACAGCGGCAAGGAGGAACTCGAGCAGCTGCGCGAAAAATACCGCGCACTTGCGGAAAACCGCACGCCTGTCCAGAAGCGTCTGATCGAATCTTTCCCGAATCTGAAAAACGGACGCTACCGCCGGAGCATCGAACGCATGGACCTGTTCTGGCGCGCAGAAAAAGCTGCCGCGTCGAGAAAAAAGCCTTCGCGTATCGCAGCGTACCGCGCCGAGCGCGAACCCGTATCCCTCTTCGGTTACAGGAGCATCCTCTCCCCTATTGTGAACGCAGCGGAACGCCGGGTCCCTAATATGGAAGGGCACTCAGAAAATACCGCGAAGTTTACATCCGCACTCTGCGGTTTTATACGCATCAGCGCATATGACGCCGCCTGTGCCGAGACCGCAGCCGCGCTTTGGGGCGTCAATCTCATATCAGGCAGCGAAGCGGAGGGCGCGGAGCTGCTGCGATCCGCCGGCTGTCCGGATAAAGTCTGCCTTGCTCTGGAGTCCTGCGCCGAGCATTGGGACGGAAGCGGCCCCCGCGCTCTCACGGGCGAGACTATCCCGCTCTCGTCGAGGATCATATTGCTCTGTGGGGATGTTGAAAAGCTTCTGCGCGAAGGCTGCGGCGAGCCTGAATGCCGCGGCACTCTCCTCAGTCAGCGTGAAAAACTTTACGACCCCAAATTGGTTGACATAATGTTGAGCAATTGGGACAGCGTCGTCTCGCCGTTCCTTGTTGATAAAACGGAAAAGGAGAGTAAATAATGACTTCAAGAAAGCTAAAAAAGCTTATCAGCTGCGTTATGGTGCTTGTGCTTGCCATAAGCGTTATGACCGCGTCCGCGTTTGCCGCCGGTTCGCTTGAAAACTTTGCCGGACAGCGCAGCTATCGCCGCGGACTCTTCAGCGACGTAAATGAGAGCAAATGGTATGGCGCTGACCAGCAATCCGTCATCAAGTATGCATATGAATTTGGGCTTATGGAGGGCAATGCTGACGGCACCTTTGCGCCCGAGAGCAACGTCCTCATCTGCCAGATCATAACTATGGCAGCGCGTATCCACAACATATATAACGGCGGCACAGGTGTGTTTCCAAGCGGGACCCCCTGGTACCAGCCATATGTCGACTACGCCGTCCAGAACTCCATAATCCCCAGCAATTACGGTTACGACCTGAACACCGACTATGCGCCCCGCCGGCTGGTCGCCGAGATATTCGGAAATGCCCTGCCGGCAAGCGTTTTTCCCGCTCTCACGACCATAACCAGCATTCCCGACGTCGATGTGAGCGACCCTATGAATTTTTACATAGTGCTGTTCTATGAGGCGGGCGTACTGCGCGGAAGCGACGAAGCAGGGACCTTCTATCCCAACTCCCCCATTACCCGCGCCGAGACCGCTGCCATCGCATGCCGTCTCGTCTCTCCTTCCCTCCGCAAGGCTCCGGAGACTCCCAAAGACCTTGTTGAAGGCTACACTGATCAACAGATTGCGGATTATTTCGTTGAGATCGCCTTCGGCGGAGAATACGAAGGCGACAGCACCAGACTCTGCAAATGGGCCAGTCCGATATATGCCAGCGTATACGGCAGCGTAACGGATGACGACTGGAGCAAAATGAATGAGCTTTTCGCCAAGCTGAATTCGATCAAAGGCTTCCCCGGAATCTATTATGCAGACGATTACGGCGCTTCCGCAAACCTTAACATCTACTATGTCCCTCCAAAAGAATTTGACCAATATATCGTTATGCCTGACACCCACCTCTGGGGATACGCCCAATACCACTACTTTACACCTTACTGCAATATTTACCGGGGAACTGTTCTTCTCCCGTCCGAAGAGGCCAACCAGTGGTACCGCAACTCCATCATCTGTGAGGAAATCGTTCAGGTGCTTGGTATGACGCAGGATTCCTGGCTGTATCCGGACAGCATCTTCTATCAGAACTCCAACGACACCCAGTGGCCCACCGAGCTTGACTGGACAGTCGTCCGCCTGCTGTACAATCCCAGCATGGAGCCGGGTATGTCTCAGGAGCAGGCCCGCACAACGGCGCTCCAGCTTATCAAATCGTGGAAATGAGCGAGGCACCAGTCCCAACTTAAATATATTTGCGAAAAAGTAGACAGCTTCGTAAAGAAGCTGTCTACTTTTGTTTTCCCGTCTTTATTTTTACTTTTCTCCAAGCTCCTTCGTCCGCTCAAAAGCTGCGGCAACAGCATCGATACATGCGCCGCGGAAGGCACGGTCCTCCAGAGCGTGTACGCCGGCGATGGTGCTTCCGCCGGGGCTGCACACCTCGTCCTTGAGCAAGCCCGGGTGACGGCCGGTGGACAGCATCAGCTCCGCCGCACCCGCGATCGTCTGCGCAGCGAATGTCAGCGCCATATTTCTCGGCAGGCCGCATTTGACTCCGCCGTCTGCCAGCGCCTCGATAAACATATATGCAAACGCCGGGCCGCAGCCCGAAACAGCGCTGCCAGCGTCGATCTGGCTCTCCTCAAGCAGGGCTATCCAGCCCGACTCCTTCAGCGCCGCAAGGACCTCATCCAATTGCTCGGAACTGACTTTGTCGTTATTGCAGCAGAGCGTCATGCCCCGGCCGATAGCCGCGGGCGTGTTCGGCATTATGCGCACTACGGGATATTCACCGCCCGCCATTGCGCAGATGTTCTCCATACTCAGGCCGGCCGCCATCGTTACAAGCACTGGCGTGGTCTTGCGGGAAGCCAGCTCCGGCCTTATCCCGCTGAGCATATCCTCCATCATCTGGGGCTTGACGCCCAGGAATATGTACTCGCACTGGCGAGCGATGGCCGCGTTATCCTCGATTTTCACGCCGCAGGCGTCCGCAAGAGCCTGCGCCTTGGCGGCATTGTGTCCGCTGACGGCGATCTTTTCCGGCTCTACCGTCCTGGACGCAGCTCTGACAAGTGCGCCGCCCATATTTCCGCAGCCGATAAAACCCAATTTATACTTCATAATTTCCTCCTCAGCGGATCTGTCCGCTTCCCTTTACGATATATTTATATGTATTCAGCTCCCGAAGGCCCATTGGTCCCCTGGCATGGAGCTTCTGTGTAGAAATGCCCATCTCACAGCCAAGCCCGAATTCTCCGCCGTCCGTAAACCTGGTGGAGGCGTTTACATACACGGCCGCGCTGTCGACAAGACGTGTAAACTTTTCAGCATTCTCCGAATTCTCCGTTATGATCGCATCACTGTGGTGGGTCGAGTGCTGCGCTATATGATCTATAGCTTCATCCACGTTTTTGACGACCTTAACAGCGAGGATGTAATTGAGAAATTCCGTGTCGAAATCGCCCTCTCCAGCGGGAACGCCGTCGATCACTTCGGCAGCCGCCGGATCGAGGCGGAGCTCAACGGGCGTCAGCCCGCGCTGCGTCCGGTCGTCCGTCAGGCGCTTTTTGAGCCTTGGCAGGAACTCCGCCGCCGCGCTCTCGGCTACAAGGCAGACCTCCTCCGCGTTGCAGACAGAGGGACGGCTGGTTTTCGCGTTTTCGATTATATCCAGCGCCATGGACAGGTCCGCGTCCCCGTCCACATACACATGGCAAATACCCGTACCGGTCTGAATGCAGGGCACCTTTGCGTTTTCAACACAGGCGCTTATAAGTCCCGCCCCGCCCCTCGGAATGAGCAGGTCTATGTATCCGACCGCCGTCATGAGCTCCCCGGCGCTTGCGCGGCTGGTATCCTGTATCATGTTTACCAGGTTTTCGGGCAGGCCAATGGAGGCAAGCCCGCGGCGAAGCGCCGACACGACCGCATTTGAGGACAAAAACGCCTCTTTGCCGCCGCGGAGCACACATACATTTCCGCTCTTGAGCGCCAGCGCCGCGGCATCGGACGTGACGTTCGGGCGGCTTTCATATATTATCGCGACAACTCCCATGGGCACGGAGGTCTTTTCGATCACCATACCGTTTGGACGCTCCACCCTCTCCAGCACGGCTCCGACCGGGTCCGGAAGCGCGGCGACCTCGCGTACCCCGCTTGACATGGAACGTATGCGCTCCTCCGTGAGCGTCAGCCGGTCAAGCATGACTGGATTCATGCTTCCGCCGGCGGCTTTGACGTCCTTCGCGTTTTCCGCGAGAATGGAGCCGGCCTCCGCCTCCAGGCTATCCGCCATGGCAAGCAGCGCGGCATTTTTCTGCTCAGTTGAGAGCGCGGCCGCGGCTGTTTTCGCATTTTTCGCCTGTATAAGTATATCCTTTGTCGTCATATCATCCCCTCTTTCCCAAAAAACGGGTCCCGACGTGCTTTCCCTCGACTATGTCATACAGCAGTTCCGGCCTGCTGCCGTTGGCGATCACCATATCGCAGCCGGCCGCTGTGCAGATCTGCGCTGCATGCAGCTTTGTCTGCATTCCGCCGGTACCGAGCGCGCTGCCCTTTCCGTCGGCCAGCGCCAGTACCTCATCCGTAAGTTCGTCCACCTGATGGATGAGCGCCGCATCCGGATTCTTGCGCGGATCCGCCGTGTACAGCCCGTCGATGTCGGACAGCAGTACCAGCATGTCCGCATCCACCGCCACAGCGACGATGGCAGCCAGCGTATCGTTATCGCCTATGATGATCTCATCCGTCGCGACCGTGTCGTTTTCGTTGATGATTGGCAGCACATCCAGTTCCAGCAGGCGTTCCAGCGTGTTTCTGAAGTTTTCATACCTGTCCTCATGGTTCACGTCGGAGCCGGTTATAAGCAGCTGCGCCACTGTATGGCTGTACATCGAGAACAGGCGGTCATATGTATACATGAGCTCGCACTGCCCCACCGCGGCGGCGGCCTGTTTTGTCGGCATATCGGCCGGCCGTTCCTTGAGCGACAGCTTGCCAACGCCCATGCCGATCGCGCCGGAGGAGACGAGGATGATCTCCAGTCCATAGTTTTTCAGGTCGCTGAGCACTTTGCACAGCTCCTCGACCCTTCTTATATTAAGACAGCCGTTGGCGTGAGCCAGCGTCGATGTTCCAACTTTTACAACGATTTTCATTACAGGTCCTCCGAAGCAGTTGCTGTTTTTTCCAATATAGCACACTTCCCCCGCCCTTTTCAATGCATTCTTTGTTTTTACCGTCTCCATGGCATTTTTGCCGTCCCGTGCATATACAGGAACAGGAGGGTTGATAGATGAACTATAATGCAAACATTTCATATGCCACGGCGCACATACGGGGCAGTCTCGATTATCCTGCCCTGCGCGGAACTGTCAACTTCAAACAAACTCGCGATGGCGTGCTTGTGACAGCGAGAATATCCGGTCTGCCGCAGAACGTACAGCACGGTTTCGGGATCTTCGCCTTTCACATCCACGACGGGGACTCCTGCCGCGACAGCGCGGAAGAACCGTTTCCCGAATCGGGCGGGCATTACAACCCCGGCAACGCCCCGCACCCCTATCATGCGGGGGATCTGCCCCCTCTGTTCGGAAGCCGGAACGGCCGCGCGCACATGACAGTCCTCACAGACCGGTTTACCGTGAGCGAGATCATAAACCGCGTGGTTATCATCCACAGGAATCCGGACGACTTTTCCTCACAGCCATCCGGAAATCCCGGGGCCAAGATCGCCTGCGGCAAGATCCTCGCGAGATAGGGGCTTCGGCTGCGGAAGGGCGTTCACTTGATCCGCTTGTCGTCCGTGGCGGGGTTGTCTATGAGCGTACCGTGCTCGGAGAAACGCGAGCCGTGGCACGGGCAATCCCAGGAGCGCTCCTGTTCGTTCCATTTCAGCGCGCAGCCCATATGCGGGCACCGCGGCGTGGTCGGAGTAAGCAGATTTATAACTGTTTCAAAGCCGTTTGCCGCGAGCTGAGGGTGCAGGATGCTCCGGGAGGGCGCGAAAAAATCTGCGGCGGGGTTATCTCTGCCGAGCACAAGGTCCGTCAGGACCGCAGCCGCCGCCATGGATGAGGTCATACCCCATTTATTAAAGCCTGCCGCAACATATATGTCGGGCGTGTTTTTTGAGTACTGTCCAACATACGGAACGCCGTCGAGCGACATGCAGTCCTGCGTCGCCCAGCGCATCGTTTCGCGTGCCTGCGGATAGTAAACATGCGCAAATTTAGACAGCTCCTGCCAGCCGCCGCCCCGTTTCCCCGTGCGGTGGGAGCCGCCGCCCACAAGAAGCAGACCGCGGTGATTACGAAAGGATAGTCCTTTTTCGTTTTCGTCGATATACATCCCATCCAGTTCGGCAGCGTTCTCCAGCGCGATAACATATGAGCGGTGCTGATACAGCTTGAGAAAATAGGCCCCGTGCTTATTGAGAACGGGAAAATGCGTTGCGATGATGATCTTTTCCGCGCTTATCATGCCCCTGTCAGTCTTTGCCATGCCCGGCGCCAGCTCCAACACCTTCGTGTGTTCATAGATGTGCAGCCAACGCGCTATTTCCGATAGAAACTTCAGCGGATGGAACTGGGCCTGGGAGGGAAAACAAACGGCTCCCGCTATAGGGAACGGAAGCGGCAGCCGGTTTGCAAAATGCGCGTCAAAGCCGATACTTTCAAGCGCTTCCAGCTCCTCGTCGATCTTTCGCCTGTTTTTCGTCGAGTATACATATGCGTCCTTCTCGACAAAATCGCAGTCTATGTCCCTGCACAGCCGGCGATAATCTTCAAGCGCGTCCTGATTCGCCCGGAGGTATATCTCCGCCCCCTCTTTTCCGAAGCTTCTGACAAGCTTGCTGTAAATCAGGCCGTGCTGAGACGTTATCTTTGCCGTCGTATTGCGTGTGATCCCGCTGCATATCCTGTCCGCCTCGACGAGCGCATAATCGACCCCGGCCTGTGACATCATGTGTGCACAGAGAATGCCGGCGATACCGCCGCCGACAATAAGCACGTCGGTCTTCATATCCCCATCAAGCGCCTCAAAGGAAGGAGTCAGCTTTGTTTCGCTCCACAGAGAAGCCATATTTTATCACCTCTGACGCTTATAATCTGCATTTTTCGCATTTTTATTTCTGTCAGAAGCCAAACAAAAAAGGAACCTTCGGAAAGGTTCCTTTTCGCTTTGTCTTATCATAAC
>CAZIHY010000094.1:0-8069 GCA_964539115.1 uncultured Oscillospiraceae bacterium | reverse complement strand
AGGAGCACCTAATGAAGCGACCATTCCTGCATTTGAGAGTCCGTTTGCACATGTTTGCCCAAAAGCTTCTGGCAAAGTTCGGCATTTCTCCGCCGCCCGTCTATTATGTCGGCGGCAGCGACATTCTGCCTCCGCCGCTGGATAAGGAGCATGAGGAGGTCGCGCTTCTCGCGCTTTCAAACGGCGATCCGGATGCAAAACAGCTTCTCATAGAGCATAATCTGCGCCTTGTCGTATATATCGCCCGCCGGTTTGAAAACACAGGAGTCGGTCTTGAGGATCTGGTCAGCATAGGCACCATTGGCCTGATAAAGGCTATAGGCACCTTCAAGGGAGACAAGAACATAAAGCTTGCGACATATGCTTCGCGCTGTATTGAAAACGAGATACTCATGCACCTGCGCAAGATCAGCTCGCAGCGCACCGAGGTCAGCCTCGACGAGCCGCTGCACACGGACTGGGACGGAAACGAGCTTCTTCTCTCCGACATTCTCGGCACGGACGGTGACGAGGTCGGACGCGGTCTCGAAGACGATGTCGAGCGCCAACTCCTTAGAGACGCCATGGACCGTTTGCCAGAGCGTGACAGGCTGATAATCGACATGCGCTTCGGTATGGACGGATACAGCGAGTATACCCAAAAAGAGGTTGCCGACATGCTGGGTATCTCGCAAAGCTACATCAGCCGCCTGGAAAAACGCATAATCCTTCGCCTTCGCCACGAGCTGGCCAGACATTTTTGATAATTCTTCCCGGATCCGCACTTTCATTCTGCCGGATTCGGGCTTTTCTTTTTTACTGTTACATGATATATTATTATGTATATTATGTAAAAAAGAACGGAGGCTCCCATCCATGAGCAAAACCATAAATCGCCGGTTTGCATTCATGCTGATTATCGCACTGCTCTTTTCTCTCTCCACGACCACTGCTTTCGCCGCACAGGGAAGCATGGACAATTTTGTTGAGAAAAGCACCTATTCCGAAGGCTACTTTTCCGACATCGGCGGGCAATGGTTTGAAAGCAGCGTTGCGCGCGGCTATGCCCTCGGCCTGATCGACGGCAAAGGCGGCGGTATCTTCGACCCCGCCGGCAGTGTCACACTTGCCGAGGCTATAAAGCTTGCCGCCTGTCTGCACAGCATCTATTATACCGGCTCGGCTGATTTTGAACAGGGCAGCCCATGGTATCAGGTCTATGTTAATTATTGTCTGACTAAAGGTATAATATCCTCCGGCTACTCTGACTATAATGCAGCCGCAACGCGGGCACAATTCGCCTCTATCTTCGCAAGCGCGCTCCCCTCCGCTGCCCTTTCCGCAATAAACACAGTAAACGACGACTGCATCCCCGACGTTAAGATCTCAGACAGCTATGGCCCAGCTGTTTACAAGCTCTACCGGGCCGGTATTCTTACAGGCTCCGACAGCCGCGGTACCTTCAACCCACAGTCCAATATCCAGCGCAGCGAAATGGCCGCTATCGTGACCCGCATGGCGGACATCGACCTCCGCAGAGAGATAACTTTGACAGAAAAGATCTCAAACAGCGGACTCTCTGCTCAGGAGATATTCACTAAATGCTCCGCCGCAGTTTTCTATATCGAGATATATGATATAAATGACAACCCGATCGGAAGCGGAAGCGGCGTTTTCACAAGCTCCGACGGACAGGCTGTTACCAACTACCACGTCATCGAGAATGCATACTCGGCGGCTATAATGACCACCGACGGCAATACATATTCCGTTGACGGCGTATATGACTATGACGAGAATACAGACCTTGCCCGTCTCCAGATTCACGGAAGCGGCTTCTCATATCTCCCGATAGGCGATTCCCGCAGCCTGTCCACAGGCGCCACAGTCTTTGCGATCGGCAGTCCTCTCGGCCTGGACAACACTATATCCCAGGGCATCATATCCAATGCGGGCAGAGTAATCGACGGAATTTCCTATATACAGACAACCGCGCCAATCTCTCCGGGCAGCAGCGGAGGCGCGCTGATAAACGACAAGGGCGAGCTTATAGGCATCACCTCGGCATATTTCGCGGACGGGCAAAATCTTAACCTCGCCGTTCCCATACACAGGCTCGAGGAGCTCGGCTATCAAAGCTGGAAGCCGCTGTCCTCCCTCCACACCATCGTCAACGCAACATATTACTCCGGATACTATCCCACGCCGGACTTCGGCGCCATGGCCGGCATTTCCCCGTATTACACAGAGAACGCCGAGGACGGCAGATTCTATCTTTACAGAGAGATAGACATCACCGACGTCTATACAGCACTGGATGATTACGAGACGCTGCTCTATCAGTGCGGATTCAGCTATCTGACGGCATATGTCGACGATGATGTCGGCGTTGTTCTGATTTACAGAAACGGCACTTACTGTGTCAGTGTGAGCCTGAACGAAATAGAATACAACGGTTATTCATGCCTCATGATCGGTCTTTACGCAGTTTGACTGCGGCTGATTTAAAAACTTGCGCAGAATAATTGAGCTCCCCTGAGGAGATACTAGCGTATATCTTCTCAAGGGGGCTATTCTTTTGCAAAGTAAGGTCGAGATATGCGGCGTCAACACCGCAAAGCTTCCGCTTCTGAAGCATGAGGAAACCATTGAGCTGCTGACGAAGGCCAAGGCCGGCGATAAGCAGGCCCGCGAAAAGCTCATAAGCGGAAATCTCCGGCTGGTCCTTTCGGTCATACAGAAATTTTCCGCCCGCGGCGAAAACGCTGACGACCTGTTTCAGGTCGGCTGCGTCGGACTCATCAAGGCAATAGATAATTTTGACACCTCGCACGACGTTCGTTTCTCCACATATGGCGTTCCTATGATCTCCGGCGAAATTAGACGTTATCTGCGGGATAACAGCGCAGTGCGCGTCTCCCGCTCCGTACGTGACACGGCATACCGCGTATTGCAGGCAAAGGAGAAGCTGACTAATGACAACCAGCGTGATCCTTCCGTCGATGAGATAGCGCGCGAGCTCGGGATAAAAAAGCAGGAGGTCGTTTTCGCTCTTGACGCTATCGCAGATCCCGTGTCGCTCTATGAGCCTGTGTATACCGAGGGAGGCGACAGCATATGCGTTATGGACCAGATCGGCGACACAAAAAATACAGACGACAGTTGGCTTGAGCGTCTGGCGCTCAATGAGGCCGTGTCTCATCTGTCGGACCGCGAAAAACGCATACTCGCGCTGCGCTACTACGACGGCCGGACGCAGATGGAGGTCGCGCAGGAGATCGGCATTTCCCAAGCTCAAGTCTCCCGTCTGGAGAAAAACGCCGTAAGCCAAATCAAACGGGATATTTTCGTTTCATAAAAATATATGGAGAGCGTATACTGCCCTCCATATATTTTTTATTTATTTCTGTTTATGCATTGCTGAGGACCATCAATTCGCCGCATCCCACGGGAGTCCCCGGCGCGGTTATTTTGAGTCGGCAAAACCGATATATATTTCTCCAGTTGTCGTCTCTGCGCAGACGCGTTTTTCTCCGTTCGCCCGGCCGCCGTCAGCGACCACGATCTCCCCAAGCGTTGCGCTGGTCGAAACAGTGTAATCCTCCGCGACACCGCGCATTGTAGCGATTATCTCTCCCGTTGTCGCCTTGAGATAGGTGTCGGCCGCGCTGATATCATAGGCTCCTATACAGCCCGTCGTACACTCGGCTGTTATCGAATTTGCTTCGATAATATACAGATCTATATCTCCGGTCGTGCCCCTCACCTGTATGGTACCGCCGGATAACACGTTTTCCAGCCTGGCTTCGCCTGTTTGATAGCTCACGCTTATATCGCTGAAGGTCGTTACACGATCAAGCTCCATGTCTCCCGTTGTAACCGAAGCCTCGACAGACGCGGCCGAAACGTCGTAAATCTCAATGCTGCCGGTCGTGCACCTTGCGCTCAGCGGACCTTCAAGTTCGAGGTTCACAAGATCCATATCTCCCGTCGTGGCTTCAATCTGCACATCGCCGCTGTAGCCGGCAGGAATGCCGATCTCAACAGAAATATTGTCGCTGTACAGGCTGCTGAAGTCGACTGTCAAATACTCATACCACTTTTTGTTTTTGAGATGTATGTATTCCAACGAGAGCTCGCCGTTTTCGTTTTTGAGCTCATAACTGCCGTACTGGCTCGTGTAATAGGTCACGTTTATCTCATCCGAGCCGGAGCTGCAAACGCGTATACTGTCCACCGACGCGCTGACTCTGATCCGCTCTATCCCCTCGGACGGCACCGTCTCCAGGTGCCACTCCCGTGTCGCATCCTCCGGCGTTGAGAGCCTGAACATGTCGAAATCCACCGCCGCAAAAGCACAGACACATATCACGGCGCCGCACAAAACAAGAGCGCAGGCAACAAGCAGAATAATTTTCGTATTCTTTTTCATTTTTCCCTCCTGAATTTATCCATGCATGACCGCCACATGTTCGTGCACAGGCGGGCAGTTCCAACGGCCAGCTTCTTCGTCAGCAGCCATATAGGATATGCTAACAGCAGGCACAGGCCTGCGCAGACAAGGCCAACTCCGAAAGTGAAAAACGCAAGCGCCGCATTTCGGCTGATGAAAACCCCAAGGCTGAAAATGCCCGCTATCCCGCTCGCGGCAAGCGCCGCGACCACCGCAAACAGCGAGATGATAACGCTCCATACAACTATGTACACTGCAAGTATGATAACCGCCGCCACAATGAGCAGCACCAGCCAGAGCGGAGAGCCGATTATTATAAGCGCAGTGCTGAAAGGCCGCCCCTTTGGCTTCATCTCCCCTGACTCCTGTGCCTCCGCTATAGCGCGGGCGGCGACCGATTCGACACTTCCGAGCCGCTCAACAGCCTGCTCCTCGTCGAGCCCATCTTCCATCGCGTCGGAGATCATCTCGTCATAAAAAGCCAGCGTTCTCTGTCGCTCTTCCGCTTTTACGCCGCGCAGCTTACGCGACAGCCGTTTCATAAACTCATTCTTCCTCATTATCCGCACCTCCCTCAATAAAGCTGTAGATCCGCAGGATCTGCTGCCATTGTCCGATGAACTCCTCCAGCTTGGCGCGCCCCGCGTCCGTTATGCCGTAATACTTGCGCAGTCTTCCGTTGTGCTCTGCCGAGCGAACGGTCACAAGTCCGCCGGCCTCCAGTCTCTTCAATATCGGATATAGCGTAGATTCCGAAATTTCAATATACGGCGAAACGTCCCGTATCATTTTGTAGCCGTATGTCTCCTTTGTGCGCATCGCAGCCAGAACGCATATCTCAAGAAGTCCTCTTTTTAATTGTGAGTCCATTGATATGCCCCCTTTCGCATAATACTATACAACACATAGTATATCGTGTCAAGTTGTATTTTTTGTATTTACTGCATATTCTCCCGGTTCAAAGCGTACTATCGATATATAAAAGGGGTGATAATATGCGCATCGCTGATCTGCATTATAAGGAAGTAATCAATATCAGCAACGGGCACCGGCTGGGATTCGTGTCTGATATAGATATGGATCACACCACCGGACGCGTGCTGGCACTGGTCGTGCCGGGGCCCTACCGTTTTCTGGGGCTTTTCGGCCGCGAGGCCGACTATATACTGCCGTGGGACAGCATAATAAAGATCGGAGACGATATTATACTGATCGATGACACGGCTGAGATACAGCGCCCGCGCCGGGAAAAGCGGTCCGGAGGCGAAAAAAGCGGAACAAACTGATCTTGCTGTAATTTTTTACTCTAAAACAGGTAAAAATATCTTGCAAACAGGCGCTTTGCCTGCTATAATATCAGGGCATTACGCACGGAGAGCCGATTTCGGCGTTTGTGGCGACCAGCTTGCGTCGAAAAATGAAGCCTCCGGAGGTAAAAACAAATACAGGAGGAAAACAAAAAACAATGGCAGTAGTATCTATGAAACAGCTTCTCGAAGCCGGCGTCCATTTCGGACACCAGACCCGCAGATGGAACCCCAAGATGGCCGAGTATATCTATATGGAGCGCAACGGCATCTACATCATCGACCTTCAAAAAACCGTCAAAAAGCTTGAAGAGGCCTATAACTTCGTCCGCGGCCTGGCCGAGAACGGACAGAGCATCCTGTTTGTCGGCACCAAGAAGCAGGCTCAGGACGCCGTTAAGGAAGAGGCTGAGCGCGTAGGCCAGTTCTATGTCAACGCCCGTTGGCTCGGCGGCATGCTCACCAACTTCAAGACCATGCGTACCCGTATCGACCGTCTGGCCCAGCTCAAGAGGATGCAGGAAGACGGCACTTTCGACATGCTCCCCAAAAAGGAAGTCATCAAGCTTCTCGGTGAGATGTCCAAGCTCGAAAAGTACCTCGGCGGAGTTAAGGAAATGAAGAAGCTCCCCGGCGCCCTGTTCGTCATCGATCCCCGCAAGGAGCATAACGCTATCGCCGAAGCCCGCAAGCTCCACATCCCCATCGTCGCGATTGTCGACACAAACTGCGATCCCGATGAGGTCGACTATGTCATCCCCGGCAATGATGACGCCATTCGCGCTATCCGCCTGATCTCCTCTACAATGGCCAACGCCGTTCAGGAAGGCCGTCAGGGCCAGGACGCCGAGGTCGAAGCAGAGGCTGAGGCCGAGACTGCTCCCGTTGAGGAGTAATAACTACTGAATATTATAAAGGCAGGAAAACAAAAATGCTTAACGGAAAGTATGAAATACACATTCTTTTGAGCGAACATCCCTTCCCCCCTGCCGAAATACTGCCCGGAGCCGATAATATCGAGCTTCCGGCAGTCGACCCGAAAAGACAGCCCGGTGTTGTCCGGGACTTCACCCATTACCTTTATTTTTATGAAAAGGACGGCGAGGTCCGCGGCGTCCACCAGACTGAACTGAGCAAACAGCTCATGGACGAGCTGCACATCCATGACAACGTCGCCTCGTGGAAAGCCTTCTCAGGCTCCGAGGGCGTCGACCTTTGGCAGTATACAATGGTATACAACGAAGTTACAAATGATGTTGCAGGCGTCTGTTTCGGAACCGCTCCCCTCTTCCGCGGATACATCGTGTTCAGCGGAAAGAGGGTCGGTTGATCAAAAGAAAAATGAAAGGTATGGTTTAATTATGGCATTTACCGCTACTGATGTTAAAACGCTGCGTGAAATGACCGGCGTTGGCATGATGGACTGCAAAAAGGCCCTCACTGCCTGTGACGGAGATATGGACAAAGCAGTTGAGTGGCTCCGCGAGAAGGGCCTTGCTGCTGCCCAGAAGAAGGCCGGACGCATCGCCGCCGAGGGTATGGCTTACGCAGTTGTTATAAACGGCGTTGGTGTTGTCGTTGAAGTCAACGCTGAGACCGACTTCGTTGCAAAGAACTCCCTGTTTACCGACTTCGTCAAGGGCGTTGCCCAGGTCGTCGCTGAGCAGAACCCCGCCGACCTCGAGGCTCTTATGGCCTGCAAGTATGTCGACAGCGAGCTGACCGTCGAGCAGACCCAGCAGGACAAGGTCCTCGTCATCGGCGAAAACATCAAGGTCCGCCGCTTCGCCCGTTACGCTGAAGGCGTCAACGTCCCCTATGTTCACATGGGCGGCCGCATCGGCGTTCTCGTCAATCTCGCTGTTGACCCCGCTTTCGCTGAGAACGAGACTCTCGTCGAGCTCGGCAAGGACATCGCGATGCAGATCGCAGCTCTCAACCCCACCTTCCTCGACAAGTCCAACGTGCCCGAAGAGTTCATCGAGAACGAGAAGAAGATCCGTCTCATCCAGGCCAAGGAGGATCCGAAGA
The DNA here is from genome assembly GCA_964539115.1 of uncultured Oscillospiraceae bacterium. Taxonomy (GTDB): domain Bacteria; phylum Bacillota; class Clostridia; order Oscillospirales; family Oscillospiraceae; genus CAKSXP01. The sequence goes on along the minus strand of CAZIHY010000094.1, from coordinate 299 downwards.
ACGCCAACAAGCCCGACAACATCATTGAGAAGATCATCGTCGGCGGCCTGAACAAGTACTACAAGGAGATCTGCCTCATGCAGCAGCCGTTCGTCAAGGACGACAAGGTCTCTGTCGAGCAGCATGTTGCCGCAGTCGCCAAGGAACTCGGCACCGAGATCAAGGTACTCGGCTATACCCGCTTCGAGAAGGGCGAGGGCATCGAGAAGAAGCAGGAGAATTTCGCAGAGGAAATCGCCAGCATGATAAAATAAAGTCCGTCTTTCCGGACTTGGGAGAAACCAACCGTTTCTCCCCCC
>CAZIHY010000093.1:4592-8203 GCA_964539115.1 uncultured Oscillospiraceae bacterium | reverse complement strand
CCCTGGATAAGAGGCAGAACATAGTTGATAAACTCCTCAGTTACATTACATCCGGCAGGCGTTATCCACTCTCTGGGAACCTTCTTCTCATAGTTTGCTACCTTATTAAGAGGCAGAAGAATGTAGTCGCAGGAATAATTGCCATTAACTTCGATGCGCTTGAATGCAACCATTTTTCCGGTCTCGCCCTCGAGCGCAGATTCAACTGCTATGCGTCCGGCATTCCTGGCTTCGTTAATGTCGGTTTCAGAAGCGCAGTGCGCAGCGCAGCGCTGGAGGAGGCTGAGTTCGATGGCTCTGACCTTTGCACCGGTGCGCGCCTTGATCTCGTTTGCCAGGAGAACTGCTGTTCCGCCCATCTGGGAATGGCCAAAAGCATCTTTCTGAGCGGCAATATCGGAGCCGTATTCAGAGATGAAGGTGCCATGACTGTCATGGATGCCCTCGCTTATGGCAACAAATACCCGTTTATTGAGCTCGTATAGTCTGACTACTTCAGCAAAGAATTTGTCGACGTCAAAATCCACCTCAGGCAGAAATACCATATCCGGTCCGGAGCCAAAATATTTCGCAAGTCCGGCGGCGCCGGTAAGCCAACCGGCGTTACGGCCCATTATTTCAACAATGGTTATCTGACCAGTTCCATAAACACAGGCGTCTTTTGCGATTTCCATGCAGGAGGTTGCAATATACTTCGCTGCGCTGCCAAATCCGGGGCAGTGGTCCGTTCCAAAAAGATCATTGTCTATTGTCTTGGGAATACCGATGACGCGGCATTCATACCCGACCTTTTCCATATAGCGGCTGATCTTCTCACAGGTGTCCATTGAGTCGTTACCGCCATTATAGAAGAAATAACGCACATCATGTTTCTTGAATGTTTCAAGAATCTTTTTATAATCCGTCTCGTCCTCATCGGGATCTGCTATTTTATAGCGGCAGGATCCAAGCTCGGAAGATGGGGTGTTGACAAGCAGACTCAACTCATACTCATCCTCGACGTCAAGATCATAGAGCCTGTCGTTCAGAACACCAACGATACCATGTGCTGCGCCCAGAACCTTAGTGATCTGTTTTGCATCCCTTGCGGCCTTTATTGCGCCGTAAATACTGGCGTTTATGACTGCTGTGGGACCTCCGGACTGTCCAATTATACAAGCGCCTTTGAGTTTTCCTTCCATTTTATTTACCTCCAAATATGCTGTTTCTTATTGAAAATCGCAAAGAAATAGTATACTATTAATAAGAAGAGCCTTATATTGCAGTATAAGACGTTCTTTTTGAATTGTAACAAACGTTCCGCATAACTAACATAACTTATTTTATTACAAAAGGAGAGTATTTGTCAATGCCAATCGTAACAACAACCGAAATGTTTAAGAAAGCATATGAGGGAGGTTATGCCATCGGTGCTTTCAATGTAAATAATATGGAGATCATACAGGGGATAACCGAGGCTGCAGCTGAGGTCAAGTCTCCGCTCATTCTCCAGGTATCTGCCGGCGCCAGAAAATATGCCAAGCATATTTACTTGATGAAGCTGATAGAGGCTGCCGTTGAGGATACCGGACTGCCTATCGCTGTCCATCTTGATCACGGTGAAAACTTTGAAATATGCAAGTCCTGCATTGACGGCGGATTTACTTCAGTTATGATCGACGGCTCCAAGCACAGCTTTGATGATAACATAAAGATGACTCGTCAAGTCGTTGAATATGCGCATGACCGGGGAGTTGTCGTCGAGGCAGAACTTGGCCGTCTTGCCGGAATTGAGGACGATGTCAATGTATCGGCTGAGGACAGCAGCTATACGCGCCCTGAAGAGGTCGAGGAGTTCGTTAACCGTACTGGTGTTGACAGTCTTGCAATAGCCATCGGAACAAGTCACGGTGCTTTTAAGTTCAAGCCAGGTCAGAAGCCTCAGCTTCGCTTTGATATTCTCGAGGAAGTAGAAAAGAGACTGCCTGGCTTCCCAATAGTTCTGCACGGCGCTTCTTCCGTTATTCCCAAGTACGTTGAAACAATAAACTCAAATGGCGGTGATCTCGCCGATGCTATCGGTATTCCCGAGGAAATGCTTCGCCAGGCCGCAAAAATGGCTGTTTGCAAAATCAATATCGATTCTGACCTGCGTCTTGCAATGACGGCCGGCATTCGGGCGCACTTTGTCGCTCATCCTGAGCACTTCGACCCACGTCAATATCTGACAGACGGACGTGACAACATCCGTGAGTTGGTCAAGGCCAAAATTGTCAATGTCCTCGGAAGCGACGGAAAAGCCTGAACCGCAAATAAAACTACAAAAGAAAGCGGGGATAAAGAATGCCGAAAAAGGATAGGAGCCATCTGGTAAATGCATTTAGACATCGTTCGGTCTACGCTCTGGACAAAAGCTCGCTGCGTCTTGACTGCAGCGGCATAGACAATGGTGATAAGCTTCTTATAATACGCTTGCTCTTGGCAGCGCTTGTGTTTCTATGTGCGATTGTATTTAAGATGCCGACTTGGGCCTCTATATGTCTGCTTGAAATCGCGGCCATAGCGGCGGGTTTTGATATTGTTATATCCGCCGTCTCCAGTGTGATTTCCGGCAATTTCTACGATCCCTGCCTTATAATAACCGCAGTTGGCATTATCTCGCTGATCATTGGCCAACCGCGTGAGGAGGCAGCCGCCTTTCTGATTTTTCAGATAGGCGAGCTGTTCCTTCGCGTTGCTGCCTCACAGGTGCGGGATACTATGGTCGACGGCTGTATAGCCGAGCTGCCGGACAGGGCAACCCTTGTTCGCGGCGATATTAAAAATTCGATACCTGTCAGCGATCTTGTTGCTGACGATTTGATCGCAGTTTATCCGGGGCAGACTGTACCTGTTGACTGTACCGTTGCAGAAAGCGGCGGAGCAGTTGACGTATCTGCGATCACTGGCAGCACTGAGCCGCTTACTGTCCGGGAAAACGATGTTGTATATTCCGGCTCTGTCGTAGTTGGCTCGAAGCTTTTATGCCATGTTATGAATCCGGGCTCCGAGTCTGCTGTACAGAGAATAAACGCGTCCGTCGAGTCATGCGCCAAAAACATATGTATATCTGAAAAGAAACTGATCAAATCATCTCATATTTATTTATTTGTAATCCTTGCTCTTGCCATTTTAACGGCTATACTCGTTCCATTATTTTCTGATATCGGCATTCTTGCCGCTATCCACAGAGGCGTTTCAGTTCTCTCGCTTGCACTGCCTTGTGCTTATGTTGTATCGCTTCCGCTTATCTATCTCTCCGGAGGGTTGGCTGAGCGCAAAAACGGAGTTATTTTCAGAAGTACACAGGCTGTTGAGAGTGCTTCCAAAGTCAGTACGGCCGTATTTGATAAGCAGGGTACTCTGACGTCAAATGAGCGACGTGTAACTTCTGTAAAATCCGATAAAATGGATGCAAAGATGATGTTGAAGATCGCCGCTCACGCGGAAGCATATTCCTCTCATCCGATAGCTAAATCAATTATCAACGCCTATGGCGGCGTAATTTATATTGAGCTTGTTCAAAAATTCCGCGAATTTCCGGGAGAGGGCATCGCGGTCATGGTCCAGGATATACCCATAGTTATTGGACG
>CAZIHY010000093.1:0-4492 GCA_964539115.1 uncultured Oscillospiraceae bacterium | reverse complement strand
GCATTGGGCATACGCGAGGTACACGCCGAATCCGGAGCCAAGGAAACTGCCGGAGTTGTAAAAAAGCTTATGGCAAGCAAAAATCCATCTGAATCACTTCTTTTCATCGGTGCCTCCAGTGATTTGAGCGAAGCGATGGCGTATGCCGACATCAGCGCATTTATCAGTGACAGTGAATCCGGCCTTAAAGCTGATTGCTCGGACATGGTAGTTCTTGGCGGCCCAGATAAGCTGGCCAGCGCTGTTGTCTCTGCTAAAAAAACTCTTTCTTCAGTTAAACTCTCGCTATTAATTGCCGCGATTACTTCTCTAATACTTTTCGTACTGAGCATATTTGGCATCGCCGTGACTTGGTTTGTATTGATAATCGAAATAGCTGTAGCGGAAGTGTTGGTACTTTTTTCTAGCAGATTGATGTTTTGGGGAAGGAAAAAGTGATTTTTTATTGAATTATATCTAATTTTCCATTACAATCAATTTGTTACATTTTGATTGAGGTGAGATTATGGCAAAAGAGCACATTATCTTTGACAAAACAGAAATCATCGTAGCCGTTCTTAACAACGGTCCAGCACATCTTGAGAACATAAAGTACAGCGATATCATTAATATTACCTTCAAGAAAGCTGATAAGAAACCGCTTTTTGGCGCTGCTCTCGAAGAGATAGTCATCAAAACCAAGAAGCAGAGCATCACCATTGACCAGAAGAAGGAAAAAAAGTTCTGGGACAGCTATAAAGCCGGACTTGAGAAGTTCTGCTCTGATAATAGACTGACACTTTATAATCAGCTGGAAAGCTGAACACTTGAACCGGCAGGATTTGTTCCTGCCGGTAAGCTTTTTGTATGGACAAGAGCGGTATAATTGCGCTAAAATAGATGCATGAAAAATAGAGATAAAGAAAAAAAGAAAAATATTTTTTTATTATGTCCGGCTACGCACATTGTTTTTTTAGTGTCTGTTATCATTATCGCTTTTTATTTTTTGCTGCGTGGCAATGAAACAATAATGGAAACAGTTTGCCGCGGCTTTGTCAGACCGTATCACAGGCTGATTGGAACGTTATGCTCATATGTGCCGTTTTCTATAGCAGAGCTGATTTACGCCATTTTGATAGTTTGGGCTTTGTCCTATATCATCAGCGCAGTCTATTTAATAATAAAGCGTGATGCAAAGCTTGCGCGAATTTATAAAACCATTGTAACACTTCTGACAGCCGCATGCGTTTTTTATGCAGGGTTCTGCCTTCTCTGGGGCGTCTATTATACAAGCGCCAGTTTTGCGGATGAGAATGGGATCCAAACTCGTGAATATTCTGTAGAGGAGCTAAAAACTGTAACTGAATATTTCGCATCTATTGCAAATGAATACAGCGATAGTGTTGATCGTAGTGACCGCGGTGAATTCGCGGTTTCGCTTGACGAGATATTCGATGCCGCACCAACGCTGTATAAAAATCTATCAGAGGAATTTTCATCTCTGGAATGGTCGGAAATGCGGGCGAAGCCATTTTTGACTTCCAAACTGCTGAGTCTTATTAATTTCACAGGCTTTTTCTTTCCATTCACGGCGGAGGCCAATATCAATATTGACAGCCCTGCATGCCTGATCCCTTCCACTATAGCTCACGAACTTGCACACCAACGTGGTGTCGCGGCAGAAGATGAAGCAAATTTTGTCGGCATTCTTGCCTGTATGAAGAGCGGTAACGTTACATACACGTATTCCGCTTCGCTTTTGGCGTATATTCATCTGGGAAATGCATTGTATAAAGCAGATAATGCCGCATGGCGGGAAGTATATTATTCATTAAACGATACTGTCAGATACGATCTTAAAAGCAATAACGAGTATTGGGACAAGTTTGAGACCAAGATCAGGGAGGCCTCGGATTCTGTTTACAGTGGATTTCTTGAAAGTTATGGTGAAACACGCGGCCTGCAGAGCTACGGTGCCTGCATTGATCTGTTGATAGCTTATTATCTGGAAGAAGCTGAAAATGCAAAATGATGATTATTATAATAGTGATAATTGCTATACTGCTTGCGGTTTATATTGCCGTCGTATTTTCGATTTTTCGCATAGCAACCGTTCGTACCGCTGAAAAAACTGCGTCAAAAAAGGCAGCATGGGGTAGTTTTATAGATCAAATAAATTCCGGTATTGCCTGGATAACAGAAAAAAACTGCGAGAAAATTGAAATTATGTCATACGACGGTCTGAAACTGGCGGCAAGACTGCTGCCGGCTGAAAACGCGAGAGGCACCATTATCCTCATGCACGGTTACAGAGCTCCGCTTTACCGCGATTTTGCCTGTGTTTATGAGTATTTTAATTCTTTAGGCTTTAATTTGCTTATCCCAAGCCAGAGAGCACATGGGGAAAGCGAGGGAAAATACATATGTTATGGAGCTAAAGAGCGCTATGACTGCCAAAAATGGGTCGAGTATGTTTATCACAGATTTGGCGCCGGATCTGATATTTTTCTGGATGGACTGTCAATGGGCTGTGCCACTGTACTTATGGCAAGCAATCTCGATCTTCCGGACAATGTGCGAGGTATTTTCGCTGACTGTGGGTTCACCTCTGCGTGGGATGAAATCGCATATCTGCTGAAAAGATATGCGCATCTGCCGGCTCACCCTATACTGGACGGCGTCAATCTTCTTACAAAACTTTTTGCGGATTTTGCACTTGATGAATGTTCTGCAGCCGATTGCGTTGCGGAAACTAATATTCCAATCCTTTTTGTCCATGGTACAGCTGATACTTTCGTTCCCTGTGAGTTTGGCAAGGCGAATTTTAACGCATGCTCCAGCGAGAAAAAGCTTGTTCTTGTTGATGGAGCCGCTCATGGAGTGAGTTATCTGATAGACAGGGAAGGCTGCCAAAGAGAAATAGAGGCATTTATTGAGAGGTATTCAACATGCGAAAAATAAACACATCAGAGCTGAAATCAATAGCATCTGAACTTCGTTCCGGTGAAAGAATACTGTTGAATGGGACTATATATACCGCACGGGATGCAGCACATAAAAGAATATTTGAGCTTCTAGACAGGGGAGGGGAACTGCCCTTTAAGCTTGATGGCGCGATCATATATTATGCCGGACCTACCGGCGCTAAAGACGGCATGGCCATAGGCTCATGCGGTCCCACTACATCTAGCCGAATGGATAAATTTACTCCCAGGCTTCTTGACCTGGGTTTAGCCGGTATTATCGGAAAAGGGGAGAGGAGCGAAGAAGTGTGCCAAAGTATCCGCAAAAATGGGGCGGTTTATTTGTGCGCAGTCGGCGGCGCTGGCGCGCTGATGGCAAAACATATTACCGAGAATACTGTTATCGCTTTTCCTGAACTTGGCTGCGAATCAATAAAAAAACTAACGGTAATCGATATGCCGCTTACCGTTGCTGTAACATGCAGCGGAGAGAATATTTTTGCGGAAGGCCGTGCCAAATATGAGCGAAAGCCATAAAACAAGAGAATTATCTTGTTCGTTTACCGGACATAGAGTCTCAAAGCTCCCATGGGGAAACAACGAGGGCGATAAGCGCTGTATTGAACTTAAACACAAAATTTACGATACAGTAGAGTCTGTATACTTGGCAGGAAAACGACATTTCATCTGCGGGATGGCTACTGGATGCGATATGTATTTCTGCGAAGCAGTTTTTGAATTACGAAAGATATATAATGATATAACAGTTGAAGCGGCAATTCCATGGGAAGGGCAATCAGATGCCTGGAGCAATATTCTGAAAGCGCGCTATGCTGCCTTAAAGGACGAATGTGATTTTCAGACACTTGTCCAAAAAACTTACAGCAGTGGCTGCATGATGCGCCGTAATAAATATATGGTGGACAATTCATCAGTTCTTATAGCGTGCTATAATGGAAAAAGCGGAGGCACACAAAGGACGATGCTTTATGCGATTAGGCAGGGAGTTGAAATAATTGAGATTAGCATCTAGCTTTGTTATTTTATTAACAATTGATAGGAAAAACATTTTCACGTTAGAATAACTATTGAGAGCTATAGAATCTTTATATGCTTAGTGGTATTTCGATTAGAAGTAGATAAACATGGTGCTGGCACCGCAGCAGCCGATATTTTCAAATCGAAAGCGGTAACGCTCCACGTTTCCGCTGCGGGTACTTTCGGCCGGCAAAATGTATTCTTCACTGTGCGTGCGGCAGTACTGTGCAAAAACGTCGCTAAGCAAAGCCTCAGTGTTGATGAGATCCTTATTGCTGACGGATGAATACCAGTCGAAAAAAGCCTCCTGATTTACGTAATTCATTACGATTACTCCTTTAAATAGAATTATTATCATATTATAACATGTGAACGGCTCTTTCAACAATAGTAACGGTATATTGAACGAGAGGACAAAATGTATTGCGCAGCCAATAAATTCCTTGCAATTTGAGGTTTATTAGTAGTTGCCTCCACCCCAAATTAAACAAAATTTTTATTTTGCTTAATTT
>CAZIHY010000092.1:0-8285 GCA_964539115.1 uncultured Oscillospiraceae bacterium | reverse complement strand
ACAGACGAATTGTTCGTGATATCCCCCTGGACCACTGCTTCATCTTTAATAATAACGGAAGCCTGAGCGCTCTCATTGCCGTCCGCAACCACAACATCACCGGTAATCGTTGTATCACTGCCGGTAATAATCAGTTCGGAAGTGTAACTACCAGAGGCGTTGCTGCTGACATAAACTGCCGGTTTACTGTTCTCTTCCGCTTCCGGTGCGTTTATCTCAGTGTCTGTGATCGTGCAGACTGCGTCAGCCTTGTAAGTACCGTTCTTGCTGCCTACGATAACTGCCGACATAGGGACTTCGTTTCCGCTGCCCCAGTTATTACTCGTCTCATAATTATTGGTATCAGTAAATTTTCCGGTAATAGTGATTGTACTGTCAGAAATAGTCGCATCGCCGGCACGGACAAGGACGCCCTGGCGGTCGCCTGTCACTTCACAATCATCCACAACGAGGGTTCCCGGAATATTGATCATTACCGGGCAGTTATCGCCGTCTTCGCAGCTGGCAGTAAGCTTGGAACCTGTCAAGGTGATTATGACATTATAGTTGTCAGCCGAGCTTGCATTAGTTGCTACACAGTAGCAAGCTGCCGTTACATCACAGTTTGTGACATTCACCTCAGCGGCATCACCCTTGGGGAAAAACACAGATGCATCACATTCAATGAAAATATTGCTGGCATTAACAATGCCACCGGTTTCAGGGCAGAAATATGTGCTTGATGTAAGTGTTTTCCCTTTCAATACTAACTTACCACCACGACCAGTTCCTGTAACAGAACTGTCCATGAACGTCAGGCTACTGCCGCTTCCAATTGTAATAGAGTTCGCGCTGTTATATGTCAGCGTATGCCCGTTCAGATCATAGATCGTGTTCAGCTCCAGCGTGGTGACTTCATAATCAGCATCCAGCTTGATGACCCCGTCAACCGGCTCAGGCAGCCCGGTGTTTGTTTCGTCGTCTGTCGCCAGCGCTATCGTTGGGAGTAATCCTATCACAAGGCACAGAGACATTAATACTGCAAATAATCGTTTCTTCATGTACTTTTAACCTCCTATGATAATTGATATTGCGCTTTGGGGAATGGGTCCCCATCCCTTAGCTTCTTCCACCCCCGTTCAAAAGGCGTGTTTTTTAATAAAAGCTTTAAAAGCTTCTATACATTTATAAACTATATAGGCATAAAATAGCCTATATAGTTTATTCTATATTAGCATTACAGCCTATATAATTCAAGTGAAATTTAATTGTACAGGCAGGAAAAGCCATGGATTACTACGCAATTGGTCAGAGGATCCGAAAAATCAGGAAGGCGCATGGGATGTCGCAGGATGCGTTGGCCGAAAAAGTGGGCATTTCTACTACGCACATGAGCCACATTGAAACAGGCAATACGAAGCTGAGCCTGCCTGTGCTCGTCGAACTGGCCGCGGCGCTGGAGGTCCGCACAGATGATCTGCTCTGCGACAACAGCTCTGCGGAGAGAAGCGCCGCTATGGATGAGATCATCCAGCTGCTCGATACCTGCACTACTCAGCAAATCAAAATTATAGAGGATATTTTAAGGGCCGCGAAGATCTCCCTGGATCAGCACTTATGAGCACAGCGCGGGGACAGGCCTTTTCCAGAAACAAGAAAACAGGCGGTATCCGGAGATCACTCCGGATACCGCCTGTTTGTCAATACAGAGCTATGTAATTATATGGATTGCTGTTATAGTTGAGCTGTAAATAAGCCCCTTCAGTGCTGTACCAGCTGACCGTATTGCCGCTGTATGTCGTCACAAGGAGATAAGCTTCCTTTGAGCTGCTGCTTGTGGTAGTCATTATCGCGCCCGCCGTGCCCCAAATGAAAACGCATGATCCCGTCCCGGTTTTGCCCATGCTGTTGATTATGACCAATTTCGGCGTGTGGTCAAAGGTGAGTGTGTTCTGGTTGGTGCTGCCATATGTTCCCGTTCCGACGTAGCTTCCGGTCATGGCCCTGAGGCAACTGCCCAGCGCCGCGTCAATGGCGGCGTTGTCGGCGTTGAAATCCTCGCGCTTGAAGCTGTCCTCCGGCAGCCACTGGGAGAGGGAAAAATTTTGTGTGTGATTGCTGGACATGATGTATCATTTCTCCTTTGCTTTTTGTGATCTCTCTGCAAATATCCCGCGGGAGGAAAAAACTTGCACGATTCAGAGCAAGGAAATTTGCCGAAAGCGGCAAAAAGTGAAGAACACCTGCCCATTTGGGTAGTTGACCGGGACAGTATGCCGTGATAGAATCAAGTTGCAGAAAAAGCATCAAAAAGGAGGAAAACTCTATGCAATACACCGTTCTTTCGCCGTGGGCAGCGTCAGAGGCTTTGCAGCCGCGCGGGCTTTCTCTGCGCCTTGACACTCTCGCGGGCAAAACTATCGGCATGTACGCCCATTTCAAGGGCCATGCGCTGAAGATACTCGACGAGGTCGAAGCTGAGCTGAAAAAGCGCTATCCCGACATAAAATTCAAGCGCTATCAGTATCTCAAGGAGATCACCGAGATCATAGACGATCCGGTATACGCCAAAGAGGCGGCCGAGTGGTGCGCCGACTGCGACGGCGTCATAACCGCATACGGGGACGCGGGCTCTTGCTCGATGTACCTTGCCAAAAACGCCGCCTTCTTCGAGCGGCAGGGCAAGCCCACTGTCGACCTTATCTGCGATTCCTTTATCAACTCCACAAAGCGCGGCGTCGCCTCTCAGGGTGTGCCGGGCCTGCGCTTTGTTCCGATGGCCTTTCCCGACCTCTCCGGCGAGCGCGTCATCGACCGCGCCCTGCTCGACCGCGTCGTTCTGCCCGAGATCCAAAAGCACCTTGACGACATCATAAACGGCCTGACTGCTCCGCTGAGCGAGGAGGAGACCCGCCCTGTCAAAACCGAGGATTACTCGAACTATACCTTCACCGGCACAATCTCCGAGGTCTGCGACAAATTCTATGAGCTCGGCTGGACTACCGGACTGCCGATCATCCCGCCGACCCGCGAGGCCGTCGACGAGATGCTGACCGGCACCGACCTTGCACCGGACACCGTCCTTGGCAGAATCCCGCCGATGAACGGCATCGCAACCGTCGAAAAGGTCGCGATAAACGCCGTCATGGCCGGCTGCCTGCCAACATATATGCCCATACTCATCGCGGCCGTCAAGGGCATGCTTGCGCCCAATATCCAGCTTCCGGGATGGACCTGCTCCAACGCGAACTGGATGCCCTGCATGTTCGTCAACGGCAAGGTGGCAAAGGACGTTCATATGCACTCCGGCCGTGCCATCCTCAGCCCTTACTACAAGCCCAACTCCGCCATTCCCAGAGCGCTTAGCTATATCATTATGAACATCGGCGGCGTACGTCAGGGAATGGAGGATATGTCCGCGATGGGCAGTGTTGGACGCATGGGCGTCTGCATCGCGGAGAACGAGGATGAGAGTCCGTGGGAGCCGCTGCAGACCCGCTACGGCTTCACGAGGGAGGATTCCACCGTTACGATGTTCTGGCCGGCCGACGTCCAGACGCTCGGCGGCGGTCTCGGCGGCTGCTCGACGGTTGAGGGCTTCCTCGACGCGATGTGCCATCTCAAGACCTTCGGCTGGTTCACCGGCTGCGTCATTATTCTCTCCCCGCAGGTTGCGAAGATGTTCGCCGAGGCCGGCTGGGACCAGCAGCGCATACTCAACTATGTCGTTGAGTACAACCGCGTGCCCGGCGACGAGTGGAACCTGCGCTGGATGGTGGAGAGCCACCACGCTCCGCGCGAGTTCGGCATCAACGTGGACCTTCCGCTCTACGGCGACTATTCCACGCGCCGTTTCTGGAACGACGATCATATGTTCGTTGTCGTCGCGGGTGAACAGTGGGGCGCTGCCATTACCGGCGGCGGCGACCACGGCGGCCCGTCCTGCACAAAGATCGAGCTGCCCAGGAACTGGGATTCCCTTGTCGAGAAATACAGCCATGTCAAGGCGCATTACCTTGACTATTGATAATCACACAGAAAGGAAAAGGCATTATGACACTTGAAGAACTTGCTGCAAAAGTTGAAAAGCTTGAAAAGGATCTTGAGCGCGAAAAGGCAATCAACGAGATTCAGAAGCTCATGGGTCGCTACGAGGTTGTCCACAACCCGTTGACCATGTGGCGCACCGCCGAAGACTGCTTCGCTCTGACCATGCCTGACGTTTCTATGGAGGTTTCCGACTGGGGCGTCTGGGTCGGCGCGGAGGCCGTAACCTACCTGTTTGGCACCGTTATGAAGGAAGAGCCGATAGGAACGATGTTTGTCCACACCCTTGCCACCCCGATCATCGAGGTCGCCGGAGACGGACAGACCGCCAAGGGCACCTGGCACAGCCCCGGATTTGAGACCCAGATCGGCGCGGACAAGGTGCCGCACGGCTTCTGGTGCTGGGGCAGCTATTCCGCCGATTTCATCAAGGAAAACGGAGTATGGAAGATCTGGCATCTCAAGTGGTGGCGCACCTTCCGCTGCGACTATTACAAGAGCTGGACCGACTGCTGGAAGGGTATCATGACCGGTCCTCCGAAGGTCCACAACTTCAAGACCGAGCCCATCACCTTCTTCCACCCCTACGACACCGTAACAGCGCGCGAGCCCTTCCCTGTGAACCCGAAGCCCTACGAGACCTATGAGGGCAAGATGGAGGATTGGACGATGGCTGAGTTCAAGGAGTATTTCCCCGATATGACCCCGACCTCCGCTTTCGAGTACGCCCACGGCAAGAAGCCCGGCACCGCGGACCCGACCACAAACCCCTCTGCGTTCATGTAAGAGAGTTTTTACATTGCAAAAGCGGCCTTCAAAAACGAAGGCCGCTTTTACCTGCTTCCCCTTCGGGGAGGGACTTTTTCTGCGTAGGTCTTTTTTCTTTTTAGACTGGTGCTAGTTTTCACCAGACCAAAAAAAGATAAAATATAAACGAATATAAAAACCGACTGAAAAGCGATCCCCTATCCGATTATGCCTTTCTTCCACTTTCCGGAGAAATAATAGATCCCCGCGGCGATGAGCTGGACGAGGGAGGCAAAGGGCAGCGCAAGGCCGATATGGTAAAGCGAGACGCCGTCTATCAGGAAATAGAACAGCAATACCAGCGGCACGCGCACGATAAAGGTTGAGGAAAGGTTGTTAATGAGCGTGAAGCGGGTGTGGCCGCTGCCGTTAAACAGACCGTTTATCGGGAATACCACGCTGCACAGCAGGTATTCATAGGCGTAAAAGTGCAGGTAGTTGCAGGCGGCGGCGATTACCTCGCTGTCACTCGTGAAAATACGCACGGCGCTTGCGGGAGCGGCCTTGAGCCAGATGAATACGGCAACGCCGACGATGAAGGAAAAGACCGCACCGACACGCAGACTGGCGCTCGCGCGCTCTGGCTTGCCCGCGCCGATGTTTTGGGCGACCATTGCGGCAATGGAGGAGGAGAAGGCTGTGCTCGGAAGCACGCCAATGTTGAAAAGCTTGTCGGAGACTCCTGCTGCGGCGCTGGAGACAACGCCAATGTCATTTATTATCGCCTCGATAATGAGGAAGGAGATCATGACCAGCCCCTCCTGAAGAGCGATCGGGATTCCCAGTACGAGCAGCTTTCCTGGCTTGCCCGTACAGATACGGAACTCATCGCGGCGGAAGGAGAAAAGCCCATTATTTGAGCGGCGCATGAAGACTATTCCGGCGATAAAGCTCAGAAGCTGGCCCAATGTCGTAGCAAGAGCCGCGCCTGCGGCACCCAGACCAAGGACGCCGACGAACACAAGGTCGCCTATAATGTTGAAAACGCAGGCGACCGCGACAAAATACAGAGGATGCTTCGAGTCGCCCTGTGCGCGCAGGACGCAGGCCACGCAGTTGTAGCCGAAGGTGAAGATAAGCCCACCCGTGCAGATGCGGACATATGTAAGAGCCTGGGCGAAGGCCTCTGCGGGCGTGTTGAGCAGATGAAGTATCGGGCCTGCCAGCGCGAGGAAAACAGCCGTCATGCCGACGGCGACCAGCGCATAGAGCGAGAATATTGTGGAGGCTGTGTCCTTTGCCTCCCCGAGCTCGCCGGCGCCGATATATTGTCCGATCAGCACCGTTCCGCCGGTTGTGAGGCCGATGGCAATAAAGGTTATGGTTGAGAAAACGATAGAGCCGATGGAAACCGCGCTCATCGCGGCGGCATCCGCGAAATGTCCGACGACCAGAAGGTCGACAACGCCATAGAGCGTCTGCAAAACGCTCGAGAGCAGAAACGGCAGTGTAAAGCGCAGAAGGGTAGGAACGACGCGGCCCTGGGTCAGATCGCCTTTATTGTTCATTTTTTCGACCTCTCTTTCCTGTCGGGCGCCCAGCCCTCAAGCGGCAGGCGCTGCATCGCTCCGAAAATCTTGCTCTTCAGATCGGGGTAATCCGCCGAAAGCGTTTTGATGAGCGTTTTTATCTCATGCCGTTTGCTGCCCTTGTCCTGCGGACATGGATTTTCAACTATCGGAAGTTCCATTGCGGCGGCCAGATTTGCTATGCGCCCCTCGCCGGCGTAGATCATCGGGCGTATCTGCCAGACGTCCGCGCGGGACATATAGGTCACGGGCTTGAAGCAGCTTATGCGCCCCTCGAAGACCAAACTCATCAGGAAGGTCTCGACCGCATCGTCAAAGTGGTGTCCCAGCGCGAGCTTGTTTGCACCGAACTGCTTCATCGCGTCGTTGAGCGCCCCGCGGCGCATCTTTGCGCAGAGGGAGCAGGGGTTTTCCTCCTTCCGCACGTCGAACACGATCTCGCGGATGTCCGTTTTTATGCATTCATATTGTATGCCGAGCCGTGAGCACATTTCTGCCACCGGGGTGAAGTCCATGCCCTCAAAGCCGAGTTCCAGCGTCAGCCCCAAAAGCTCGAAGCGCTTTGGATAGTAGCGCTGAAGGTGGTGCAGCGCACGCAGCAGGACAAGGCTGTCCTTGCCGCCGGAGACGCCGACGGCGATGACGTCACCTTCGTTTATCATGCCGTAATCGTCCACGGCGCGGCGCACAAAGCCGGTAAATTCGTTTAGCCCGTTCATTTGCCCCTCCGGAAAAAGAAAAATTGAAAATGAGGATTCGCGAGTATTTGAAAGTATTTGCGAGGATTTTAGAGAAGATGCGTGCGTAAATGATTTTTTTGAGAAAAAGTTGTTGACAGTGGAAATTTGCTGTGTTATAACTTAATAGCTGCGCGGGGATCTCCCGCGCATGGCGCGCTTTTAATAGTAACCCAGCGCCAAAATATTGTCTATACTTTTTTTATCATACTGAAATTGGAGGCAATCGAAATGTCCACTACTATGGCAAACGAGAGCACCGTCACACGCAAGTGGTATGTTCTCGACGCAGCCGGAAAGCCCATGGGCAAGACCGCTGCCCTCGCCGCCGATCTGCTCCGCGGCAAGCTCAAGACCGATTATACCCCGCACGTTGACTGCGGCGATTTCGTCGTTATCATCAATGCCGAGAAGGCTGTCCTGACCGGCAAGAAGCTCGAGCAGAAGTACTACCGTACCCACTCCGGCTATCCCGGAGGACTGCACGAGACCCAGTATAAGCGCCTCATGCAGGAGAAGCCCGAGCTGGCCATGCGTCTGGCCGTTCGCGGAATGCTCCAGAAGAATTCCATCGCCAAGTGGCAGCTCACCCGCCTGAAGATCTATCGCGGCGCCGAGCACAAGCACGCTGCCCAGAAGCCCGAAGTCTGGGATCGCTGAGAAGGAGGTAAGACATAATGGCAACTTATCAGAGCAAGAAGCCCTACATGTACGGCACCGGCCGCAGAAAGTCCTCCGTTGCGCGTGTTCACCTCTTCCCCAACGGAACCGGCGCTATCACTATCAACGGACGTGACATCGACAACTATTTCGGACTTGAGACCCTGAAGCTCATCGTCCGTCAGCCGCTGAACACCACCGGCACCCTGGACAAGGTCGACATCGTTGCGACCGTCACCGGCGGCGGCGTTACCGGACAGGCTGGCGCTATCCGTCACGGCATCGCCCGCGCCCTGCTGCAGGTCGACGAGAGCTACCGCGCACCCCTGAAGGCCGCCGGTTTCCTGACCCGCGACCCGCGCATGAAAGAGCGTAAAAAGTACGGCCTCAAAGCCGCACGCCGCGCTCCCCAGTTTTCCAAGCGCTGAAACCTTATTTTTATCTGTTTATCTCCGCGGTACTTTGCCGCGGAGATTTTTTATTACTTTACCAAGTATGTCCTCCTGAAAGGGAAACTGGTAAGATA
>CAZIHY010000091.1:0-8332 GCA_964539115.1 uncultured Oscillospiraceae bacterium | reverse complement strand
AAAAACATGATCCCCGTACAAATTGTACGGGGATCATATTTTTATGGCTTTATATATTATATCTCTAAATTTCACCAACACGCCATAGTCTGTTTCGGAACAGGTAAAGAAGATCTGCTGCTCTACAAAACCGGTTTTTATATTAAAATCATAATCAGAGAGGGCTCCTCAGTCCGTCACCTTTGAGGACATGCGCAGCACTATCTCCGCAAAGCTGCGGGAGCTTATGGGAAAGTCGCTGATTATCCACTCCTTCAAAATGCCGATGACCCCGTTAACAAAATAGATATACTCATACCGGTCCGTAAGCTCGTCAGTCTCGTCCACCTGTCTGCGGTATTTTTCCATGACCTCGTTTACAAGCCTTCTGTTAAAGCGGCCGCTGTCGCGCCGTACCAGCAGTATGCGGAACAGGCGTTCATTTTTCCGTACATAATCGAAAAAGTCCTCGAGTACTTCCACAAAGCGCTCATCGGTATAGCCTGCGCCCGGCGGTACGGGCAGCTGCCCCAGCACATCGTCCTCTATCTCAGTCAGAAGCGTTCCAACGTCGCCGTAATACATATAGAAGGTCGAGCGGTTGACCTCCGCGCATTTGCACAGATCCGTCACGGTTATCTTCTCTAGAGGTTTATGTTCCAGAAGCTCAAGCAGAGCCGACTTCATCATCGATTTCGTCATCCTGACCCGTCTGTTATCCTCCATGGCAAGGACACCCCGAATTCACAAAAAATTTCTTTATTATTTGATGTGTTCACAACATTTTTTATCATTTTGTTGGACACACGTCGTTCAAATAAATACTGTTTGTTGATTTTCCCACAAAGTGTTGGCATATTATAATCATAAGAAATCCACTTTGTCAACGCTGAAGGAGGCAGCCAAAATGAAAAAAAGCATCATTATTTTACTCTCTGTTCTTGGTTCACTCGCAGTACTGTCCAGCGTTTTCTGGTCGGTTCTTGCAATCTGCACCAACCGTGAAATGGACAAGCTTTTTAAGGACAAGGCCGATACATAATAAGCCAAGGCATACCCAAAGCTGCCTGTTAAAATAAAACTACAGCGAAGCATGGCCGTCCGAATCGGACGGCCATGCTTCGCATTTACTGTTATTCTTGCTCACATACTCACATGCCCCAGAAAAACCAGATAAACAGGTAGCCAACCGTTACCGCAGTAAGAGTAAAAGGAACGCCGATACGCATAAAGTCCCTGAACTCTACCTCGCATCCCTCCTTCTGAAGGATCCCGATGGCTGCAATATTTGCCGACGCGCCGATCGGAGTAAGATTCCCTCCGAGCGTAGCACCTGTAAGCAGGCCAAAATACAGCACATTGGGAGAAAACTCCGTGGTAACCGCGATAGCCGATACAACAGGCAGCATTGTTGCGACAAACGGTATATTGTCAATAAACGCAGAGCACAGAACGGAGCCCCAAACGATTATCGTATACAGCAAAAATACGCTGTTTCCGCCGACCTTCACAAACAGGTCACTGATCGCATCAATGACTCCGGCGCGGCTCACGCCTTCTATAACGACAAACAGTCCGGCAAGCAGTAAAAGAGTTGCAAAATCGATCTCCTTGATGGCTTTAACCGTGTTGTCAAAGCTGTCATTTTTGATTATATAGTATACTGCTGCAATGATAAATATGCCCATGCATATATATCCGTTTATCATCTCCGGTTTATTGGGGATGAAGGAGGCGAGGATGAGAAGGCCGATATTGACTATAAGCAGGTATGTCGGGACATAGTCGTCTACTTCCGTCATCGCTTTTGCATTTACCTTCTCCCTGTCTTTGCGGAACAGAATGAGAATTACAGGTACCGTAGCCAGCGCGCCAAGTTCTACCGCCCAGAATATGCCCGGCCTTCCGTTCATCCAGAAGAAGTCCAAAAAATCCATGTCTGCATAACCGCCGAGCATTATACTCGTCGTATCGCCGACTAGCGTCGCGGCTCCCTGAAGGTTTGAGGAAACGGAGATCGCTATAAGCATCGAAACAGGAGATATCTTCAATTCCTTGGCAATCGCAAGACCTACAGGCGCTATCATGAGGACAGTCGCGACATTGTCGACAAACGCAGATATTACTCCTGCAAACAGGGACATCGCAACGACTGCCCAAACCGTGTTCGGCGTTATCTCAAGAAGCTTTTCTGCAATCTTATTGGGCATCCTGGATTCGATGAAAAACGACACGGTCCCCATCGTCCCAAACAGCATCATAAGAATATTCCAATTGATGACTCCCGCAAGCTCCTTCAGCGGTACGAGGCCAACAATGACAAAAACAAATGCGGAAAGCAGCGCCACAATGTACCTGTGGTTTGGAAGCGCTATCATAAGCGCATAAGTCAGTGCAAAGATAATTATTGCAAACAGCATTTTCCCCGTTCCCTTCAACAAAAAAACAGACTCCTACCGCCCATGCGATAAAAGTCTTGCAATTTAATGCGGCTGCGAATGCCCAACGGGCATCGTCCTGACGCAGACGCACCGGACGCGACCGGCAGCTACTCCCTTTTAAGTCTTTTTAATATAACTTAGATTTCTGAGCTTGTCAACCTTGTCCTATATAGAGCCAGCGCATGGTTCATTCTTATACTATTAAGCCTGGCAAGAAAGTATGTCCGATTTATACAACAGTTTAATCTCGTATATGAATAACAGGCCGATATCATCGAAAACTAATCTATGTACGAAAACCTGATTATCTTTGTGGAATTTGCCAATTGAAATCATATCAAGCCGGTTGTATACTTTATAGGTCGTTCACCGATTTAAAGTGCGGGTAAACGATAATTCAGAATCGAGGTAGAAAAAATGAAAAAAGTTCTTTCCATCATCCTTGCCTGTCTCATGCTGGCAGCTCTGTTTGTGGGATGCGGAAATACCGGCGACTCGGAGCCCACTAACGCTCCTGCCGCGACCGATCCTACTGATGCTCCCGCTACTGAGCCCGCCGACGAGCCCGCTGACGAGCCTGCTGACGAGCCTGCCGTTGTTTACAACATCGGTATCGTTCAGCAGCTTGAGCATGCCGCTCTCGACGCCGCTTCCGAAGGCTTTATGGACGCCTGCAAGGAGCTCTTCGGCGAAGAGAACGTTGTCTTCGACCTTCAGAACGGTCAGGGCGAGCAGACCAACTGCGCAACCATCAGCAACAACTTCGTTGCAGCCAACGTTGATCTGATCCTTGCCAACGCGACAACCGCTCTGCAGTGCGCAGCTGCAGCGACCAACACCATCCCCATCCTCGGCACCTCCATCACCGACTATGCGACCGCGCTTGACATCACCGATTGGACCGGCGCTACCGGTTCCAACATCTCCGGCACCAGCGACCTGGCCCCGATAGACGAGCAGGAGGCAATGCTTGTCGAGCTCTTCCCCGAGGTTCAGAAGGTCGGTATCGTATACTGCTCCGCCGAGCCCAACTCCGCATATCAAGCCAAGATCTTCTCCCAGGCTCTTGAGGCTGACGGCATTGCTTATGCCGAGTTCACTGCTGCTGATTCCAACGAGATCCAGTCTGTCGTGAACGCCGCCATCGCTGAGTGCGATGTTCTCTACATCCCGACTGACAACACCATGGCTGCCGCCACCGAAGTCATCAACAACATCTGCCAGCCTGCCGGAATTCCCATCATCGCCGGCGAGGAAGGCATCTGCACGGGCTGCGGCGTTGCCACCCTTTCCATCAGCTACTATGACATCGGCTACCGCGCCGGCCAGATGGCTTACGAGATCCTCGTAAACGGTGCTGACGTCTCCACCATGGAGATAGAGTATGCCCCCCAAGTCACTAAGGAATACAATCCCGTCCTCTGCGAAGCTCTCAATATCACAGTACCGGAGGATTATATCGCAATAGAAATGGGTTGATCGAATGCTTCAATACTTCGCATCACTTGATCCCATGACGCTTATGAGAGCCCTGCCCGGCAATGTCGCGCAGGGCCTCATTTGGGGCGTCATGGCTCTTGGCGTTTATATAACTTTTCGTCTTCTCGACTTTGCCGATCTGACTGTCGACGGCTCTCTCGCAACCGGCGGCGCGGTCGCCGTTATGCTCATTCGCGGCGGAGTCGACCCGGCTCTTGCCCTTTTGTTCGCGTTCCTGGCCGGTATGGCCGCCGGACTTATAACCGGCCTGCTGCACACGGCCCTTGGAATTCCCGGTATCCTTGCCGGAATCCTTACGCAGATTTCATTGTATTCAATAAATCTAGCGATCATGGGCAAGTCAAACCAGGCGATCAATGTTGACCAATACCGTCTCGTGGCCTCGCTCAGATATGTTACGGGCGACACCTCGACCCGTATTGGCTTTTTTGCTTTTCTTATCATCGGTATCATCGTCCTTATAGCCATACTATATTGGTTCTTCGGCACTGAACTGGGCAGTTCCATACGAGCTACCGGCTGCAATCCGAATATGTCCAGAGCGCAGGGCATTAATACGAACTTCACGAAAATACTTGCCCTCATGCTCTCCAATGGCCTTGTCGGACTCAGCGGCGGCCTCTATGCACAGTATCAGGGCGCAGCTGACGTTAACATGGGCCGCGGCGCTATCGTCATCGGCCTTGCCGCCGTCATTATCGGCGAGGTGCTCTTCTCCAAGCTTTGCGACAAGAGCAAATTTGGCTTCGCCTTTACAATGGGCGCTGTCTGCGTCGGCGCTATACTCTACTATGTCGTAATAGCACTTGTTCTCTGGTTCAAGATGCCTTCCGATTATATGAAGCTCTTCTCCGCTGTCGTTGTCGCCTGCTTCCTTGCTGTGCCATATCTCAAGCAAAAGTACGTGAGAAAACGTAAGGGGGCGGTCAAGAAATGAGCTATATGCTGGAAGTTAAGAACGTCCGAAAGACCTTTAACTCAGGAACAATAAACGAAAAAGTCGCGCTCGACGGAGTTGACCTCTGTCTGAACGATGGTGATTTCGTCACAATAATCGGCGGAAACGGCGCCGGAAAATCCACCACGCTCAACGCTATCGCAGGTGTCTGGGACGTCGACGACGGCGATATCATCATAGACGGCGTCAATGTGACACGCCTCTCCGAGTTTAAGCGCGCGAAGTATCTTGGCCGGGTCTTTCAGGATCCTATGACGGGGACCGCGGCGACAATGTCCATCGAGGACAACATGGCGGTCGCCGCACGGCGCGGAAAACGCCGCACACTGCGCTGGGGTATAACCAGTGCCGAGCGCGAGGAATACCGCAATATGCTCGCGTCGCTTGATCTGGGCCTTGAAAACCGCATGACTGCCAAGGTCGGCCTTCTCTCCGGCGGACAGCGCCAGGCGATAACTCTTTTGATGGCGGCGATACAGCGCCCCAAGCTGCTGCTTCTTGACGAGCACACAGCTGCGCTCGACCCCAAGACCGCCGAAAAAGTTCTTTTACTCTCCGACAAGATAATCTCTGAACACGGTCTCACTGCTCTGATGGTGACTCACAACATGAAGGACGCCATCGCGCACGGAAACAGGCTCGTCATGATGCATGAGGGCCGTATAATATATGACGTTTCCGGAGACGAGAAAAAATCTCTGACTGTTGCGGATCTTCTTGCCAAGTTCGGCGAGGCCAGCGGCGGAACCTTTGCAAACGACCGTATGATCCTTTCCTGAACTTCATAATACAAAAAAGAGACCGGATTTTTCCGGTCTCTTTTTATTTCTCCAAGTCCGCGAGGCTTTTCTCCAAGCACACCAGCCGCACATTCGGAATACCGTTGAATTCGCAGAAAACAACTCCCGGCTCACGATAGCCGAGCTTTGCATACAGTTTTCTGGCGGATGTGTTTCTTTCATTTGTGTCCATCCTGAGATACGGGCAGCCGTTCTCCATAGCATACTGCTCATAAAACCTGACAAATGCGCTTCCATAGCCGCGGCCCTTGGTATACGGGTCGACCACCAACGTGTGCAGCACCATCACCTGTTCGGCCGGGGCCTCATGCTCCCATTTGCAGTCCGCATATTCAGGAACCTGTATCTGATTTATTATACCGGCGGCAACGACCTTCCCGCCGTCTTCTTTGACAAACAGGTCCCCCCTGCCCAGCGCATCCAGCGCGGTCTGCCTTACCGGATATACGCCCCGGATCCAGCCCGTGGATGCACGACCGCTCTCCTCCTCATCGTGGATAGCGGAATATATTTCGGCGATCCTGTCAATATCCTGCGCCTGTGATTTTCTTATCATATCTGTTTCCTCCGGAATTTGTTGATTTGATTATACCATTCCAGCCGCCCCGTTGCAACGCTCCGCGCTACCCCGAGCGAGCCTTGAACGTGGAGGTGTTATGTGATAATATTAAAGCACAAAAGAACTATCACTTGGGAGATAAGAGCAACTATGCAAAGGATTGACATGAGCACCTGGAACCGCACCTCCATCTTCACGAATTATCTGGACGTTGAATTCCCCTATATAAACATAGGCTCCCGTGTGGACGTCTCCCGCCTGCTGGATGTTACCCGGCGGGAAGGGCTGTCCTTTTATTTCGCGCTGGCTTTCACAGCTGTCAAGACCGCGGATTCCATTCTGAACTTCCGCTACCGCTTTGATGACGAGGGGCCTTTTGTAATAGAAAAGAACACCCCCATTCTGACGCATCTGCGCCACGGTGAGGAGCTTTTTGTCATGCTTAAGGGTCCGGACACGGAGGATATACATAAATTCTGCCGCGAGCTCCGCCGCATAGCCGACGATCCTGCCGCCGCCGACACGCTGGACATCGAGCACCGCCGCGATATCGTCAATTTTTCCTGCATTCCATGGATAGATTACACCCACTTTGTCCGCACGATACGCAAGGTCGGGCGCGACTCTAACCCAAAGATGTCATGGGGCAAATACACGACCGAGAACGGAAAAACCACGCTGAATTTTTCCGTTCAGGTGCACCACGGCCTGATGGACGGTTATCATGTCGGCAGGTTTTATAACGCTCTTCAGCAGCGGCTGAACGAATTCTAAACTTTTTCGGATCCCCCCAAAAGGCAGGTGCTGCAATGTGCTGATCTATCTTCAAATGATTGACGTCCCTGAAGAAAAATCAAAATTTGAAGAATTGTATACGCTCTATAGGGGACTGATGTTTTACGTTGCGAATAAGATCTTACATAACGCGGAGGACGCAGAGGACGCAGTGCATCAGGCCTTTCTTTCCATAATAAAAAATTTGAATAAAATTTCGGAAGTCGAGTGTAAGAAAACGCGGTCCTACGTCGTTATAATAGTTGAGCGGAAAGCGATAGATATGCTGCGCGCCAAGTCAAGAGCTTCCGAAACCGCCTACGAGGACGAGATAGGCGGAATCGAGTTCCCGATGCCCGGCGGCAACGGGCTTGCCGA
Source organism: uncultured Oscillospiraceae bacterium (assembly GCA_964539115.1). GTDB lineage: Bacteria > Bacillota > Clostridia > Oscillospirales > Oscillospiraceae > CAKSXP01. The sequence goes on along the minus strand of CAZIHY010000091.1, from coordinate 943 downwards.
GGCCATGTCACAGCTTCCCGCACGATACCGTGAAGTGCTGTTTCTGCGCTATGTTCACGGTTACAGCTCAAGGGAGATTGCGGATATGCTTGACATGAAAACGGGCGCCGTGCAGACGCTCATATGGCGCGCCAAAAACAGGCTGAAAGAAATAATTGATAGGGAGGATATGGCTAATGTATAGCTTTCTATTTTCCGAAGCGGAGCTGAAAGTTGCCGCTGCCCTGTCGCACGAGGCGTTTATGTCCTCCCTTCCGGAGCCGGAAGATTGCAATGAACACAGGTTTTCGGAGCGGTTTGATCGCAAAATGGAGCCGCTCTTCGCGCTGGAAAAGAAAAAACTCAGAAGCCGTGGAATCATAAAGAATGTCGCCGCTGTATTTCTCGCGATACTCATCAGCCTGAGCGTGTGGCTTGCAATAGACACCGATGCGCGCGCGGCGGCTGTAAAATGGATAAGGGAAGTTTTTGACAACATTGTCGTCTACAGGCTCGTCGATGAGCATGACACCATGGGGAAACCGTCCTATGTATTAACGTGGATACCCGAGGGTCTGGAGCTGATCGAATCTTATGACGAGGAGTATGGTTGTGGAGCTTTCTATTTGGATGAAACCGGCATGACAGGTTTTGCTTTTGATTATAGCTATACAAGCGACTCTCAAATGCAGATAATCACAAAGCCCGGTCAGGTCATAGAGAAAGTACAGATAAACGGAATCGAAGCAGACTTCTATCCGGAGAACGTAGATGATGATACCCGCGTTCTGATTTGGGTAGACGAGGAATACAACATTATGCTGAGTATTGCCGGTAATCTGGATAACGACACGATACTCCGCATCGCCGAAAACATAACCGTCGAAAAAAAATAAAAAAAATTTAAATCAGGTGTAAGATTTCACACTCTTCCTCCGTTCTATAGTATAGAACGATAAAACGG
>CAZIHY010000090.1:0-8379 GCA_964539115.1 uncultured Oscillospiraceae bacterium | reverse complement strand
CCTCGATAGCTCAGTCGGTAGAGCACGCGGCTGTTAACCGCGCTGTCGTAGGTTCGAGTCCTACAGGGGGAGCCAGCAGAAATGCCGCCACTTAACGGTGGCGGCATTTTCGATATTCGGGCCTTTAGCTCAGTTGGTTAGAGCAACCGGCTCATAACCGGTCGGTCCGGGGTTCGAGTCCCTGAAGGCCCACCAACTTTTCCATAAGCTACTTATTCAATCGTGTTCTTGAATGGAACTGACCATTGTATATCCGGATTTATTTTTTGGGATTTCCGAAGTTCAAAAGTCAAAATGTTATTTAGGGGTTTAGCTCAGCTGGTAGAGCGGCGGTCTCCAAAACCGTAGGCCGAGGGTTCGATCCCTTCAACCCCTGCCAAAAACCTGCAATCATATGATTGCAGGTTTTTGTTCATTTTCGAAAGGATGATATTAGGAATATGGAAAATTCAACAGCATTCAGATATGCAGAACCGAAGGATGTATCTCTTATCCTGCAATTTATTAAAAGGCTGGCCGAATATGAAAAGATGATTGACGAGGTGGTCGCTGACGAGGAACTGTTGAATGAATGGATATTTGAAAAGAACAGGGCGGAGGTCATCTTTGTCCTGGCAGATGGAAAAGAAGTAGGCTTTGCACTGTTTTTCCATAATTTTTCGACTTTCTTGGGCCGCGCGGGTATATATTTGGAGGACTTGTATGTTTTGCCGGAATACAGAGGACAGGGCTTTGGACGAGCTATACTGAAAAAACTATCCGGAATAGCGGTTGAGCGAGGCTGCGGCAGACTAGAGTGGAGCTGCCTTGATTGGAATAAACCGAGTATTGAGTTTTATCTTTCGCTTGGTGCAAAGCCCATGGACGACTGGACTGTGTACAGACTGTCAGGCGATACTTTGAAAGGCCTCGCTGACGGTCAATGAGTAATTGGTTTCCTATTCCAACTTATACTGACATATAAATACAATTACATAAATTTATGGGAAATGCTGCCCGGTATACATAGAATGCACAATAATGTTATAGTGCAATTTATCAAAAATACCGATAAAATGACTTGAATTTAAAAACAATTATTGCAGATTGACGGAAATGATGCTATAATTCATTATCTGATAGCGGCTTTGCGACATTTGCCGCTGTAATATATCAGAAGACTCACAGCGAATTCGAGCTTAGGAGGAAACATCGGGATGATCGAAGTATCGAGCCTGACGAAGACCTACGGAAACAAGAGAGGTATTGACAGGCTGTCATTTACCATCAACGACGGCGAAATCGTTGGATTCTTGGGTCCCAACGGAGCAGGAAAATCAACCACCATGAATATTATAACCGGGTACCTGTCGGCTAACTCAGGCGCGGTCCGTATTGCGGGCATTGATATTCTTGAAAACCCATTTGAGGCGAAGAAGCATATTGGCTATCTTCCGGAGCAGCCGCCGCTGTATTTGGACATGACGGTCAATGAATATCTGAACTTCATTTACGACCTGAAGGCTGTCAAAAACCTACCGCGCAGGCAGCATCTTGAGGAAATAACAGAATCTCTCGGACTGCAGAACCACAGGAACAGGCTCTGCCGCAACCTGTCGAAAGGCTACAAACAGCGCGTTGGTATTGCACAGGCGATGATCGGAAATCCGGAAGTTCTGATTTTGGACGAGCCCACTGTAGGTCTTGACCCTAAGCAGATCATTGAGATACGAAATGTTATAAAGGACCTTGGAAAAGACAGGACGATCATCCTGTCGACTCATATACTGCAGGAGGTTGAAGCGATCTGCGAGAGAGTGCTGGTTATAAACGAAGGCAAGCTCGTCGCGGACGACAGCCCCTCCAATCTCTCCGGAATTATAACAGGGCATAACAAGCTGACGGTACGCGTTGCGGGGCCTGTAGATAGCGTAAAGCGTCTTCTGCGCAACGTGGAGGGCGTCACCTATTGTGAACCTACCGTAAAGGCCGAGGAGGGCGCGTATGACTACATAGTTGAGTCGCGCACGAATATCGACGTCCGAAAAACGATGTTCTCGGCGCTTGCAAAGGCCGGCTATCCCATTCTACAGCTCAAGAGCATGGATCTGACGCTCGAGGAAGCCTTCATAAAGCTTGTGGAAAACAAGAAAAAAGAGTATGTTCCAAGCAATAAACAGCCCAAGAAGGCCGTGCTTGAGGCGGATGCAGAAACAGAGGAGGAGAGCAAATGAGAGCAATTTTCAAACACGATCTTAGATCGTATTTTACCTCGCCTCTGGGCTATGTGTTCCTGATGGCGTTCCTGCTGGTCATGAATATCTATTTCTTTTCAACCTGCGTATATTCGGCGAACAATGCGCTGACAAGCGTTTTTTCGTTCATGATCTATATGCTGATTTTTATGATCCCCATCCTAACGATGAGGACTTTCAGCGAGGAATATAAGCTCAAGACCGACCAGCTTCTGCTGACAAGCCCCGTAAGACCTGCCGGAATAGTTCTTGGAAAGTTTTTTTCCTGCATGGTCGTTTTCTGCATCGGCCTTGCTTTCACACTCGTTGACGTTATTGTTATTGCCGCGACCGGTACTGTAAATGTGGCAACGACCGTTGGAAACTATATCGCGATCTTTGCGGTCGCCGCATGTTATATCTCGATAGGTTTGTTTATTTCCTCGCTGACGGAGAACCAGCTTGTATCCTGCATTGCGACGCTCGGCGTGTTTCTCGCGCTGTTTCTGATCGACTTCACCTACAACCTGCTGAACGCGACCTGGGTCAAAGCGGTCATCTATTGGGTGTCCATATTCCGCAGATACAATTCCTTCAGCACCGGCATCTTCTCGATAGCCGACCTGTTCTATTACATAAGCATTGTAGTCGTGTTTATTTTCCTGACCGTTCGGGTCCTGGAAAAGAAGCGCTGGAGTTGAGGAGGTCCGTTCCGTGAAAAAAAATAACACCAACATTCCGGCCGGGCGTCCCGCCGGCGCAGAGCTTATCGAAGCTCAGGAGATCAAAAGCCGCAAGCTGAAATATGGTACGCTGGCGACAGTGTTCACGATAGTTTTCATCATTGCCGTGATCCTCGTCAACATGGTCGTCGGATATCTCACAGACCGATTTGTGCTCGAGTTCGACATGACGAGCGAGGATCTTTATGATATCAGTGAGGATACACGCGAAGTACTCGCGGATATGACGGAGCCCGTGACAATCACAGTCCTGGCGGAGGAGACAGACTACCGCGATTCGACGAGCCTTCTGGCTCAGATATATGAGACGCTTCAGCGCTATGCCGCATTGTCCGGCGGGATGGTGACGGTAGAGTATATCAATCCCGAGCTTAATCCGCGGCTTTTGGATAAGTATGCAGAACTCAGCTCTCCGAGCACAAACGATATAATTATCGAAAGCAGCAAGCGCTTCAAGCACCTCACTCCCACTGACCTTTATGAGTATCAGAGCGACTCCAGCACTGGAGAAAGCTACATTGTCGGCCTTCGCGCTGAGCAGCGCCTGACCAGCGGAATATTGTTTGTTCTGGCGGACAGTATACCCAAGGCCCTCTATACGACCGGTCATGGCGAGACGACCAATCTTGAAGAGATGGAGGCTATCCTTACCTCCGGAAACTATGAAGTCGGCAAGGTAAGCCTAGGCACCGAGGAAATCCCGGAGGATGCGACGATGCTCATCATTTCGTCGCCTGAAACGGATTTCACCGACGACGAAATTGACCGCCTTGACAAGTTCCTGACTGGCGGAGGCAATGCCATTGTTACTATGAGCCCCGCGACCACATCTACGCTTACTAGGCTCGAGCGCTATTTCGAGGAGTGGGGCGTCAGATATGAAAAAGAGATGATAATGGATACCACGCAGTGCCTTGCCGGTTATCCGATGTATGTTGTGCCGACGATACAATACGTAGAAGGGCTGACTGACCGTATCAGCACGACGGCAAAGTATGCGACCATACCCGGCGCAATGCCGATAACCGCGTTGTTCTCGGAGAACAGCTGGCGCTCAACCACCGCACTTATGACGACGTCAAGCAACTCCTATGCAAAAGAAATTGTCGGAGATACCATCCTTTCCTATGATCAGAGCGACGGCGACTCCGTTGGACCGTTCAATGTTGCCATCCTCGCAACGGAGACACATGTGAATAACCTGGAATACAGCTACTCGCGCATTTTGTTCTGCAACGCCGGCATGATCTCCGACTCCGTTCTGTCATATGAAAATATGCTAAATTCCCAGTATACGGCTGCTGTAATAAGCATGATGACCGAAGAGACTGACGCCGTCATAATCGAAGCTAAGAACTATGAGTCCACGACGCTGTCCTTGCTTGGCTCGCAGGTCGTGACGCTGTTCTGGGTAATGATAGTCATCATACCGTTTGGGATCCTGGCCATTGGCCTTGTTATCTGGCTTAGGAGGAGGCATCTGTAAATGAGTAAAGCCCTCAAGCCGATAATCATAACGGGAGTTATAATCCTGATAGCGGTAATCGCATTGGTCCTGTTGATATTTGTCTTTCCCGAAACGAGCGGGTCTGAGGCCTCAGAGACCCCCGAGCCTACCACGTCCTCAAAAAATGTTAAGCTGGTCGATGAGGACGACACAAAGCTGGTCTGTTTTGAGGCGCGTCCAAAGGACGGCGAATCGATGCGCGTTGATATAAGCCGCGACGCGGATGGCAATCTAAGCTACGAGGTGACGCCGGCGGCGCAGTACTTCAGCTATGATACCTCGAAGTTCCGCTCCATGATTTATACACTGACCTCATTGAGCGCGACGAACCTTGTCGAGCAGGACGTGCAGGATTTGGCACAGTATGGCCTTGCTGATCCGTCGTTTGTGATGCACTGTGAATACAGCGACGGAAAGGTAATAGACATCTGTATTGGAAACGCGACCCCTACCGACAGCAATTATTATGCCAATATAGGCGGCTCAAACGATGTCTATACAATAGGCAGCTATGTAAGCAGCCTGCTCATGCGGGAAGAGATACAATACCGCCTCATAACGCTGTTCCCCACCTATGAGGGGGACGACATATACGAGAACATAAATTATGTCCGCATGGTCCAGCGTGACGGCAATGAGATCGAGATCTCGCTTGAGGATTTCAGCGATTTGTCGGAAGGCAATATAGTGGGCTCGGCATATTTCATGTCCTCGCCGGTCACGGGCTCATGCAACGACACAACGGTCAAAATGTATGTCCTTGACGTAGTGGCGACGCTCACAAATTCCGGAGTTCTGACAGATATCTCTGAGGACGAATATGCCGAATATGGCTTTGACACGCCGGCTGAGCTTGAGATGCATGATATTTTGGGAAACAGCGTGGATATCCTGATCGGAGGCAAATACGATAATTATTCTTATTATGTCATGCTCAAGGAGTCTCCGGGAACCGTCATAGTATGTCCGGAGGAGGCTTTCACATGGATGGGTCTGAACTACATCGACCTTATGAACCGCATTATGTGGTATACCAACATCGTTGATGTGGAGTCCATTGAGTACAACATGAATGGCGAAGAGTATCTGATCGAGATGACTCACGGCACAAAGGTGAACTCAAGCGGCAACGAGGTCGCCGCGATAGACGCAACCATAAACGGAGAGTTCCTCAGTGAGACAAACTGCAGGCGTCTGTTCGTCCGGACGCTGAACTTCCGTATAATAGGGGAGGTCATGGACGGCGAAAAGCTTCCGAGCAAGCCGAAGTATTCGTTTGTGATGAACCTGCTGGACGGAACAAAGAAAACGGTCGAACTTTTCGAGATGAATGACAGACAATATGCTGTTGCAGTTGACGGGGAAGTTGATTATTATGTATATAAGAAGAACATCACTACCCTGGAAGACGCTTTTGAAACAATTCTGAGCGGCGGCGAACTCACAATGAGCTACGACGCTTAAATCACAGCAAAAAGGCTTCCGGATGCTCTCCGGAAGCCTTTTCTTTTGCATTGAGGTATTATTATTTATGGAACCACTAAAAAGAATAGCCGCAATACACGACCTTTCCGGAGTGGGCAAGTGTTCGCTTACTGTTGCGCTGCCCGTTGTGTCCGCAAGCGGAGTCGAATGTTCGTGCATGCCTACAGCGGTGCTCTCGACTCACACGGGAGAGTTCACGGGATATACGGTACATGACCTGACGTCGGATATGGAGCCAATGGCTAAACACTGGGTGCTCGAAGGCGTGCGGTTTGACGGGATATATTCCGGATATCTCACGAACCCGGAGCAGGTGGATGTGCTGTGGCGCGTTATAGAGCTCCTGTCTGACGACAATACCATGCTCATCGTCGATCCGGTAATGGCTGATAACGGCAGGTACTACGCCGGCTTCGGCGAGCATATGTGCAAGGCGTTCCGCGGGCTTTGCTCGCTGGCGGAGGTCATAACGCCAAATGTGACAGAGGCGGCGCTTCTGACCGGCCTGCCGCTTCCGGAAAAGCCTCCCTATGGCAGCGCATATATTGAAAAACTGCTTCAGGGGCTGGAGAAGCTCGGCCCGCGCATTATCGCCATAACCGGGGTACATCCGGACGATTCGGAGGGGCGTATCGGCATGGTCGCTCTCGACCGCGCGGATGGAAGGGTCTACACCGCTTTTGGACCTGAGCGCGAGGGACTGTTCTTTGGCACGGGGGATATATTTGCCTCTGCGTTCGCGGCGCTTTTGGTTCGCGGGGCCTCCGTTGGGGATGCGCTGGACGCGGCATCGGGACTTGTCACAGACAGCATAACGCGTTCCCTGGGCAGGGAGCAGCCGCGCCGGTTCGGCGTCGATTTCGAGGGGGCGCTCCCGGCCTATATCCGCAGAGTAGAAAAGATATTTGGAGGATAAAATTCCGGCGACGGACAAAAAATACCCCGAAGGACAAAAGTCCTTCGGGGTAAAATCATTTATGGCTTATTTTTTGCCTCCGAAGAGGTTGGAGAAGAAGTTGCCGATGGATTCGAAGAAGCCCTTGATGGACTCAACGATGCCGGAGACCTTGTCCTTGGCGTGGGCCATACTGATAAGCGCATTCTGTACGGATTCGACCTTGGCTTTCAGCTCGCTGTCGCTGAGCCCCTCAAGCGAGCGGCAAAGGGAGATGAGCTGATTGATCTCATTATCGCTGAGAACAACATTATACTCGTTCGCGATGGAGGTTATCTCCGCCCGCAGCTCGTCGTCGGTCATATTGACCGTCTCGTCGAGGATGAGCTTTAGCTCGTTAACTATCGTGACTGCGTCATAGGAGCCGATCTCGTCGGCGAGCTCCGCCGTTATTACGAGCTCCTGCGTGCTGGCAAGCTTGGCCTCCTCGCTGATCTGCGTACCGGTGATATCCTCATACGCCTTGTATATGCCCGTCAGCGCGGCGGTGCCGGAGACGGCGAAGGGGGCCGCGACGATGACCTTGGCGTCATCAATGCCCGCGGTTACGAGGGCGTTGACATACATATCCTGCGTACACCAGCTTATGTTTGAGGTGCTGATCTGAAGTCCGCTGCCCTCGGAGAGGATCTCAATATAGACACAGGAGATCGAGCGCGTACCGATCAGGCTGCTGTCGACCAGACCGTCGAGATACTGGCGTTCCTCGTCGTTAGTGACGCTGAGCTCCGTGACGTCGCCGCGCGTCACGCCAAAGGCGGAATATACGCTTGAGATCTGATCATCTGTCAGGTTCGCGCCGATAACGGCTCTTGCGTCGCCCGCATTGATCGCGAAAGCGGATGCGCCAAGACCGGCGACAAGGCAAAGACATAGTGCAAGGCAAACAAGTTTTTTCATTATCTTCATTAAGAATCGCTCCTTTGAAAACGGGATTGCAGATATATATTATACACCACCGCGCGGGAAATGTATAGTCATTCCTGTCGCAATGGGGATCGCCGCTGACCCTTAGACGCTCCTGTCCGCGTTATGTTCCCCAAAAGAGCAAAAATATTTCACATTACCGGTCATGATATTACCTCCAAACATATATAATATATACTATATACATACCATGTAGTTTCACTTGTCAAGAGATAGTTAATTTGTTAGTGTATAGGTGGTGTATACATAGTGTATAGGAGGTGCATCATGGCTGAAAGCGTTTTAGTTAATCGTAAAAAACTCGTATCCTCGCTTGCGAATGAGCTTGTCGGACCTTTCAACGAGCTTTCAAAGGAGACGAGAATACCGAAATCCCGCCTTCTTGATATGGCGATCGAGGATCTGCTTAAAAAGTATGGGAAGAGTTTTGAGAAGAGCAAATAGTGTTTTTTCCTTTTTGGTCTGCTGCTATAGATAAACTGCTTTCTGCTACGCGTGGGTTACTTTTCTTGCTTGTGCAAGAAAAGTAAGCAACCAAAAGAAGCATGC
>CAZIHY010000089.1:4803-8464 GCA_964539115.1 uncultured Oscillospiraceae bacterium | reverse complement strand
ATCACTCCAAGCTCATACAGCTCAACGCTTTCGCGCTCGCGGGCTTCACCTCCCCGGCGACCTCTTTCGTCACGCGGGTGTTCAGCCGGATCTCCGCGCCGAAGCGCGCAGCCTGTACTATTATGCCCGTCCAGGCCCGGCTCCGCAAGGGACGTTGGACCCGAGAACATACGGTTTTCAGATATGGAAAATATCCTGAGAGTTTTTCCAGCAGAGAGCATCCCGCTCCTCCTCGGTCATATCCATGCTGTTCAGGAAGCCGCACGTATCCTCATAGGTCTCTATCGGAAAATCCGATCCGAAGAGTATATGGCCGATGCCAAGACGCTCTTTCGTACAGTGGAATGCAGCCGGAGAGAAATTCCCGCTTGTTGTTACATAGATGTTATGCTTGAAATAGTAATCCATCGTCTGTTTATTGACCGCGCCGCCGGCCACGAGCGAATTGATTTCATCCTGCCTCGCCATACTGTCCATGCGGTCGATCATAAACGGCAGTGCTTCTCCGTAATGCCCGAGTATCATCTTGAGCTTCGGCAGACGATCAAACACGCCTTTGCAGACCAGCCTGGTCAGCGTGATCGCGCCATCCACATGATACCCCAGTCCGCCGCTCAGAAGCCCTCCCAGGCCGTTAAGCCGTTCGATGCTGGGCGGTCCGGGATGCAGGTAAACGAACATATCCAGCTCCTCCGCCTTTTGCAGCAGCGGGAAAAAGTCGTCCTCATCGAGATAGCGATCCGTAAAATTCGTGTGCGTGTTCCACGCCGGAAAGCCCAGCTCCTTCCTGCATCGTTCCAGCTCCAGAAGCGACGCCTCAACATCCTGCGGGATCAGCGTGGCATATCCCTGAAAGCGTCCGGGATACTTCACCGCCATTTCCGCGAACTCATCGTTCGCGCACTTGGCGACATAGGCAGCCGTCTTTACGTCCATTTTTTCAAGGCCGCCGGCGCAGCTTACAAGCTGCGTTGCAACGCCGAATCGATCCATACACGCAACGCGCTCAGCGAGCGACATTCCAAAAATATCGCGGCCAGACCCTGCGTTTTTCTTCACCGGGGGAGCCGGAGCGATTTTGGACATGGCTTCGATGTACGCCTTCGTGGATAAATGTGTCTCATAATCTACAATTTTCATAAATCAAATCACCTCAGTATTCATTCAGCGCACGTTCAATGACCTTTCCCTCGCCGGGATTCCAGGAACGGATATCGCGGATATCGCCGGCGGGCGTATAGGTGTTGTTTTCATCCAGCGTTTCATAGGGCTCCGGCCACGGACATGTATCCTGCGGCGTTTGCAACGGGGAATACGGCATATGCAGAGGGCCAGGATCCGACACAGGAGGCGGTGCGCCGAGCGTTGCCTGACCCGCGGGATTCTCGCTTCCGCCGCGGAGCTTCCCGTAGCTCTCCGCAGCCCAGTTCACGCAATCCAGACGGCCGGGCAGATCCGGGCAGACATGCTCGTGCAGGTACTTCCATTCGCCGTCCTCGAGCACAAAATCGGAGCCGTAGCGCTCCCATAGTATGTTGCAATAGCGCTTCCTGTCCGACGTCAGAACGCTGTGGATAACGCCGGGCGTAATAAAACTGGCCCGCGCGCTCTGCCCGTCGTCCGCCACCTCGATAACGTCCGTCACGAGTGTGTGGACGGAGCACTCCATGATGGGGCGCGGATCCTTGCCGCCAATCTCGGGGTAAATGGCAATTGTGTCCATCCAGCTTTCAAAACTCATCAGATCATACTGGGTCACGCTCCCAAAATACACCTGATCCCAGCCTCGCATACGGCCGAACTGATGCGCCCATGAACAGTCGTCGCGGCGGCTCCAGATATTATCCCACTCGCCTGAAGCATCCGCACGGCCATGCAGATAGCTGTGCGCCGCTTTTGTGTTTTCGACCATCTGGCTTGCTTCCGCATTATGGATGCGCTGCGTGATCGAAAGCTGCTGCTTGCTCATTTTCTTCTCTCCCCCTTATTCTTCATAGTTCGGGTGTCCCTCAGGGCCATATCCAATGTCGTCTGTGAAGGTAAAATACGGCGTCGGCATCGCCGGGTAATCGTCCCACCAGTTAAAGAGATTGTTGTGTGTAAGCATGGCGATATCCGGCGTTCCAAAGGCTTTTTCATAGGGGTCGCTGCCCGGCTTCGGATAGACCGGCTGGTCACCGTAATCCTCGCCCGCCTCGCTGGAGAGATCGTAAGCCGTCATGAGATGCCAGATACGCCAGCCCGTTTTCTCGCGGATAAAGTCCGCAGCAATTTTTTCCGATACCCAGCGTGCCTCCGCAGTTCCGTCCGGCCTGGATATCGTGTCCTGCGCAACGGCGTACCACAGGCCGCGGGCCGTCTTTCCGTCGTAGGCAAGCTGAAGATAGGGTGTCGTAGGCGGATGGATGTGCATACAGCCGATCCCGAGATTTTCCCGTTTATTCTCGATCTCCGGATGCGCCCGGCAAATGGAATCCAAATGCGTCTGCCGCGCCGCCTCATAGTCGAGGACATAATGCTTTTCGATGCTCTGCATTCCCACATACCAGCCCCAGTTGGCCCCATAGCTGGCTGTCCGGCGGTTGGCCGGCTCCGTCACCCAGAAATCATCGATCTCGCGGCGGTGCCAGTCGTTGGAAACATAATGCATCCGGCGGTTCATGAGCTTTTTGATTTCTTCCGTATCCCATATACGAAGCATGCGTTCGTCATCGGTATAGTTGGGCGCTTTGTATTTCATGCGGACACCTCCATTCCATAGCTGAATGTCTCCGAAAAAGTCGCGTAAGGCTCGGGCAGTTCGGGCGCTTCTGTGAGCGGGCGCAGAGGATGATAATAGGCTCGCAGCGTTTTTTTCACAGACGGCTCCGGCATAGCAAAGCCGCGCAGCGGTTCAAACTCCGGAAGATCGGGATATGGTACCTGCGGCTTGCCCCAGCTTTGACCGCTGATACAGTCGATGTCATTGATATACTGGAGATGCCATATGCGCCACGCGCCATCCTCGCAGACAAAATCCGCAGCATAATAGCCCCAGCTCCAATGAGCGACCGGACCGGCCGTGTCCACCTCGGCGGACGTACCCATGCAGTACCATAAACCCTTGGCTGTCTGCATATCGTCCGCCACTTCGATCACGGGGGCATACAAAGGCTTTGCCTTGAATACGCCTATGCCGTAGATTTCCTCCGGCGTTTTGCCGCCAATAAGCTGCGGATATGCTTTTTGCAGACAGTCGGCTACCAGCGCGCATCGATCATGCTCCGCGCTGTAATAGCCGCGAATCGCATCCTCCCCTGTGTACCAGCCCTCGTTGAGGCCCAAGCATACGTCAGACTGCCGTTTTGACCAGAATAGATCAAATATCTCGGCCTCACGGTTCAGAAGAACGCAGTTTGCCATTTTGCCCATCGTGTTCTTGATTTCCCGCTGTGCCTCCCATTTGGCCAGCATTTCAGACGTTGACAGCCTTTGCAAATGAACATCCCCTTTGCATATATTATCAGAATCAGATCATAATTCATTATAGCAACCGCGCGTCCGTATTTGAGTGTGCAAAAAAACGGAACTGGAAGCTCATCTTGTGCATTTTACACAACCATATCTCACAAATTCGATTGACAACGAGGCTCCTGAAAGGTATACAATATGAAGCATAAGA
>CAZIHY010000089.1:0-4703 GCA_964539115.1 uncultured Oscillospiraceae bacterium | reverse complement strand
TCGTGATCGACCCACAGGAAAGCCTGGATTATCTGCAAAGCGCCAATCGTATCTTGAATGCCGGCGTCCAGCAGGGCAAGCTGCATACCATATTAGAGGCCGCCGGACAGGAGCTGGGCGCACGCCTTACCGTGGCGGATCGTCTGCTTGGGCCGCTGGAAATCTATACGGGGCAGCCGCAGCATGACGCCACATGGGAGGATCTTGCCGGAAACGGTCTGGTACCGTCTCTTCAATGGATGTCCGATCTGGCTCGGTATTCGCCTGAATTTTTTGGGAACGGCTGCCGATTTCATCCCTGGAGAGACGACGATCATACCGGCTCCAAACCGAATTATCTCGTTGAGCTGAGCCGTCACGGGAAGGAGTTCGGCTATTTGTCTGTGGTCGGCGGCACAGACTGTCCCTGGCGGCGTGAGCTCATGGTGGTTTTGGCCGGCGTCCTTTCCCTCGAACTCGAAAGCAAGGGTGGCCATGAGGCGGTCAACTCCGTATTTGAGCATTATATGTTCCTGCTCATTGAAAACCGTTTCAACAGCGATGATCTGGCACACGAGTTGACCGAGGATACCGGCCTTAGCCCGGAGGGCGTGTATACGCTGGTTCTGGTCGACATTTCCCATTACAACGTAAGGAAACGGAGCCTGCACGCATTCCGCATCGCACTCGAACGCTCCCTGTATGTGACCCGCTCCACGATATACAAGGATCGCATCGTGCTTCTCCTATCCGCTCCAAGCCTGGAGGCGGCGATCGAACGCGATTACAGCCAACTGATACGGCAGCTTGAAAGCGCCGACGCCTACGCATCTGTCAGTCGGCCTTTTACGACCCTGTGGTCAGTCTCGGATAACTATGCCGGGGCAAATAAGATCCTCCAGCGCAGCTTTTGTGCGCCGGAGGGAACACGGTTGTTGTCAGCGGACAATATGGGCATATCATTTGTTGTGGATGCGCTTCTGCGCATTGAGAAGCCGCGCGACCTGATCGATCCGCGTGTGCGAAAGCTTGTCGCGTATGATGCGGCAAACCGAACCGCCTACACAGAGACGCTGATGACCTATCTGCGGTATTCCCGCAAACCGGCCATCGTCTGCTCCGTGCTGCATATCCATCGGAACACGCTGGACTATCGTCTGCAGAAGATCGTTGACCTCGTTGGCATTGACTGGGGCGACGGCGATCTTTGCTTCCGCATATACCTGTCGCTGAATGTGCTGCGCTTCTGCAGGCTGCAAGGCGAACAGATACCGCTTTCTGATCTGATGTAAGACACTGCCAGTTTGCCAGAGGAGACCGGGACAAAGCGCCCGGTCTCCTTTTGTTTGTGAAATTTTCACTTATCGGCCCGTATATTTCGGATTTTTACATATAAAATTCGTCCAAGGCCATGTGTTAGAATGTTATCAGGATAAAGAAGGGAGAGCCTCGCTATGACCGATGCATATCTTGACCGAATACGAAAGTTTTATCGAGTGGACCGCATCCTTGAAAAAGCTCTGAAATGGTTTTCCTATGTTTCCGGCGCCTGCATTGTAATCACCGCCTTGATTGCAACAATCAACGTGATCGCTCAAAAAATATTCCATCATAACCTTGCAAGCGTCAACGATTATGTAACGTATATGTTCGTGGTCATTGTGTACTGCGCGGTTCCGCATGTACAGCTCGAAACCGACCTGACCTGCGTAGACATCCTCAGCAATCACTTTTCCCGAAAAATGAACCTCGTCATTGCCGTGATTGGCGACCTGATCGGTCTGGGCCTATACAGCTTCATCGGCTACGCCCTGATTACAAACACCTTCATCAAGTACTTTTTGCTGAATACCGTCGCGGCGATTGGCTCGAAGGGCACGTTCGTCTTATGGCCGTTTCCTCTTCTGATGGCCGCGTCCATGTTCCTGCTTTGCATTACGCTCATTTGGAACAATATTCGCCGCATTCTCTATAAGGGAACGAAATTCATGCCCCGGGAGCTGGCGGAGGCCGTCGGCGTCACCCCGCCCCGGCGCTATGGCCCCGGCGGCCAATGAGGAGGTATGCTGAATGCTTTCCAATCTTGCAATCGGTCTTATTGTGACAGGCATCATGCTCATCATGCTGTTCCTCGGTTTTCCGCTGGCGACAACGCTGCTTGCCGCGTCCGCCGTTGGGTTTTATTGGATGGGCGGGTTCGTTACGGTCTACAACCAGTTCTCCCTTGGCCTGATGAGCCTGAGCGCCTCCTATAACTTTGCGGTCGTCCCCCTGTTTCTCGTGGTTGGCATTCTGGCCGGTCAGACAGGGATTGCCGGAGGCGCATATACAGCCGCCCGAAAATGGGTGGGTAAACAGCGCGGCGGTCTGCTCTATACGACCATCGGAGCAAATGCAATCTTCGGCGCCTGCAACGGTCTCCCGGCCGCCGGGAACGTCGTTTTCTGCAAAATCGCCTATCCGGAGCTGAAAAAATACGGCTATGATTCCGGGACCTCGCTTTCCTGCATCTGCTCGGCCGGCGCTCTCTCTGCCCTGATCCCTCCCAGCATGAGCATTCTGATGTTCTGCATTCTGGCGGAAATATCGATCGGCGATGCGCTTCTTGCCGGTACAGCCGGCGGCCTTTTGCTGACGCTCGTCCTGTGCCTTACCGTGGCCGTTGTCGCGAGGATCTGGCCGTCTAAGATCCCAACAGCCAGTGAGGAAGATCGGAATGTTACCTGGCGCGAGAAACTGTCCTCGCTGAAGCTTCTGCTTCCCATTCTGGCGATTTTCGCGCTCATCGTAGGTGGATCCTACCTTGGCTGGTTCCCTGCCACCGTGGGTGGCGCCATCGCGGCTGTCGCGATCTTGGTTTACGCGGTATTTACCCGAACCAGCATCAAAAACATTGCCAAGAGCATCTGGGAGGGCGCTCATGATTTTGCCGGACTTTATATGCTGGTGCTCGGCGGGCAGATGTTCTGCCGGTTCGTCACGTTGTCCGGCATGACCTCGGCGCTGGTGAGCTGGATATCCGGCCTGAGCATCCCCTCGATTCTGATCTATGCAATCGTCGTCCTGTTTTATGTATTCTGCGGCTGCCTGATGGATTGCATGAGCATCTTGATTATTACGATCCCCATCATTTTTCCGCTGCTCCAAAGCGTGGGCTATGATCCGTTCGTCATCTGCGTCGCGCTCGTGTTTCTGGCAAACCTCGGCGGCATCACACCGCCGGTCGGCATGTCGGTATTCCAATGCGCCAGCGTCACGGGGGAAAGCACCGGCGTAATCTTCAAAGGAATGATCCCGTTTATCGTCAGCTTCTTTATCTGCATCTTTGCAATCGCGCTGATCCCCAATCTTATCCTTTGGCTACCGAAACTGCTAACGTAAAAACAAATTTTTTTAGGAGGATATGAACATGAAGAGAAACCTTGCCGTTTTGTTGCTCATCGCCATGCTGCTGAGCATCTGTCTGCTGGCCGGCTGCGGTCAGCAGGTAGACGAAGCCACGCCCTCCCCTGCTGCGGAGGATGTTGCCGAGGAACCGGTCGGAGAGGCCGTAGACGGAGAAATAGCGGATGAGCCCGACGGGGAGGCAGAAGCCGCTGCGGATTCTTCCGTGTATGACACCTCGGACTGGACAGCAGTCACGCTGAACGTCAGCACATCGAACAACGAGACAGATTATTCTTCTGTCTGCCTTGCATATTTCTGCGATCTTGTGCGCGAACGCTCCGGCGGGAAGATCGATTTTCAAATCTTTTATGGCGGAACCTACTGCTCCATGCCCGAGGAATACGACTACGTTTCATCCGGTGCGCTGGACATGATCCAGTGGAACCAGTCCTTCAACAGCGATGCTTTCCCCATTATTGCCATGTCACTTGTGAATGTCGGAAGTTCCAATGCCTTGGATCTGGTAAACTACCTTTTCTATGAAAACGAGGAAACAGCCTCCATCTTTGAGGAGATCACGCACAACGGCAATATCGAGTGCATCGGTTGCATTCCAGCCGGCTATTCCGGCTTCTATTCGCGCACCCCTGTGACCGGGTGGGACAGCTTCTCCGATATTACCTTCGGCACGATGCTGAATGCGAATCTGTGGACCGCCCTTGGTATGAACGTCGTGTCCTGCTCACCCGCGGATATGTACGAGTCCCTGTCCCGCGGCGTCATCGACTCGTGCGGTCAGGCGCTTCCCGCGGCGATCAGCCGTATGTTCTACGAGGTCGCTCCCTATGGCCTCGTGACCGGTTATTCTGCCGTCGCTTATAATTTCACCTTCAATCTGGATCGCTGGAACAGTTTCAACGAAGACCAACAGGCACTTCTTCGTGAGTGCATGGCGGAAACAGAAACATACGCCAACGGGTACTATGACGAATGCGAGGCCGAATGGTTCGAGCTTTGGGAAAGCGAGACCGGCAACGAGCTCGTCCGCATGACCGAGGAGGACAGCCGACTTTATCTGCACACTTCCTATCCCATTAACTATGAGACTTACTTGGCTTCCGCGCAGAATCTCGGTCAGGAGGAGCTGTTTGAAGTCTGGGTGGACGCCACGTCGGATTACCTCGGCTTCAACGTCCGCACGGGAGAGTAACAAGGTTGTCTACGTCTCCAGGCGATTTGCGGCCCAGCGGGAGGCTATGGAAGAACGAATCAACACAGAGCAAGGAAAACTTTTCCGGGTGAATCGGAGCATTCAGGCCGAGGGCGTGTTTGCTATG
>CAZIHY010000088.1:0-8472 GCA_964539115.1 uncultured Oscillospiraceae bacterium | reverse complement strand
GCTCCCAGCTGAGCTATACCCCCACAATATTTGTTTTTCCGCGTTCATATCTGAACTGCAAGAGTCAATATAGCAGACATGCGGAAAAATGTCAACACTTATTTTTTAAAAACAAATTTTGTTCCGTGCGGCAGAAGAAACCTGCCGCACGGAAAACGGGTTTAAAAGTTGTCTTTTTCTATTTTTCGTTCTGGATGCTTGAAGTCAAACTTAGATTCCGTGTGGTTGATCATTCTGCGTATATTCGACCGATGTTCAAACACCAGAAGCAGCACGCAGAACAGAGCAAGCAGCCCCTCGAGCCCTCCGAGGCCCGCGATCCACACAAGAGGCGCAAACATAGCAGCACCAAGCATTGAGCCGAGCGAGACATACCGCGTGAAAATCACAACAATGAAAAACACCAACAAGCATATCGCGCCTATCCACCACTTTACCATAAAGGTCACAACACAGCCGCACAGTACGCCCTTGCCGCCCTTGAAACCATAAAACACAGGATACACATGGCCGAGCATAAGGCAGAATCCCGCAAAAATTTTACCAACCATAGGCTCTCCGACGATCGACAGCAGCAATTTGCCGATAAGTATCGCAACAACAGACTTGAGAATGTCGAGCGCAAGAACCATTGCGACTCCAAACGGACCAAACACACGGTAAAAATTCGTCAGGCCGGCGTTTCCGCTGCCATAGTTGCGGACATCCTTATGATACAGATATTTCGATACGATTATTGAGCCGTTTATGCCGCCTATTACATAGGCCTCGATCGCAATTACTATAAGGAGTAAAACAGTCATCAGTCCTTATCTCCCTTCTGCCGTACAACAAGACGTATCGGTGTTCCCTCAAAACCAAACACCGCGCGGATCTGATTTTCAATATAGCGCTGATATGAGAAGTGGAAAAGCTCCGCACTGTTGCAGAACACAACGAAGCATGGCGGATTTACTCCGGTCTGCGTCATGTAATATATCTTCAGGCGGCGGCCCTTGTCTGTCGGAGGCTGCACACGTGCCTGAGCGTCCGCCAAAACGTCGTTGAGCATGCCGGTCGTGATTCGGGTCGAGCTCTGCTCATGGACGTAATTTACAAGTTCGAAAATGCGCTCTGTTCTCTGACCGGTCATCGCGGAGATAAACAGCACTGGCGCATAGCTCATGAAGCTCAGGTCGCGCATGACTTCCTTGCGCATTTTCTCCATCGTGCCGGTCTCCTTGTCCACCAGATCCCACTTGTTGACCACGATGACCGAGGCTTTTCCGGCCTCATGCGCGAGCCCCGCGATCTTGGTGTCCTGCTCCGTAACTCCCTCGCGCGCGTCGATCATGATGAGACAGACGTCCGCACGTTCGATGGCCATCTGTGCACGCATAACCGAAAACTTCTCTATCCTGTCGTCGACCTTGGAGCGGCGGCGGATACCTGCAGTATCAATAAAATTATACTTGCCGTACTTATTCTCAAAAGCGGTGTCTACGGCGTCGCGGGTCGTGCCCGCGACATTGCTGACGATCACGCGCTTCTCGCCGAGGATGAGGTTCACAAGCGAGGACTTGCCGACATTCGGCTTGCCGATCACGGCGACATTAATGCGGTCGTCCTCCTCTTCATCCTCCGTCTCAGGCGGAAAAGCGGCAACACAGGCGTCAAGCATATCGCCGGTGCCATGACCGTGGACCGCAGACAGGGCTATCGGATCGCCGAGACCGAGACAGTAAAACTCATATATCCCCGGGTCTGTCGTTCCCGTTGAGTCCATTTTGTTCACTACCAGCACCACGGGCTTGCCCGAACGCTTGAGAATCGTTGCAACATCCTCGTCCGCAGCCGTGACGCCGGTTTTGATATCTGTTACAAGCACGATGACGTCAGCCGCGGATATAGCGATATTAGCCTGCTCACGCATGAACAGAAGTATCTCGTTATTCGTTGTCGGCTCTATGCCGCCTGTGTCGACTATATCAAATTTTCTGCCGTTCCAGTCCGATTCCGCATATATCCTGTCGCGGGTCACGCCCGGCGTATCCTCGACTATCGACAGTCGCTTGCCAGCCAGACGGTTGAACAGCATCGATTTTCCAACATTAGGGCGGCCAACAATTGCCACCAGAGGTTTTGACATATCGCCTACTCCCCTTTCTTCGATGGGTTATACTTATTATATTCAGCCGTTTCCGTTTCCCTTTTGGGGACCGGTATCTCCGGCAACACGCCGAAGATAGCCTCGGCAAGCTCAAATCCGTCAGAGCCGACGGGATATATAGGAACGCCCAAAGCCTCAGCCGCTTCCTCGAGCTTCACATCATCGAGGAAATCCTGCTCATCGCGCCGGATCATACTCGTTGGGATAAGCAACCGTTCTCCGAGTTCCCTGCCGCGCAGCTGGTTTATGAGGTCCTGTCCCGTGACAAGTCCGGAAACATCTATCGTATGTCCGAAAAAATCGTTCTCAATAGCATATACTCTGCCGTTTATGCTGCCGTCGAGCCTCTTTGCTTCCTCCAGCAGTTTTTCGATGAACGGATGGGCCGAAACGCCGGTCGCGATCGAAAACGGGACCCCGTCCGCCTGGTCCATCAGCTTCAGCGCCGCTGTGAATTCCACCTGTTGCAGCCGAAGCATTCCAACGCCGTTTTCCAGCTGGGCATAGTTCTCGTAAAATTCGTCGTCCGGTATCTCACGCCCCGCTTTGAGGTACATCTCGTCCGAGCAGTAGAATATCCTGCACCCGTGCTTCTCAAGACATTTTTCACTGAAGCTCTCAACCTGGTCTATCGTTTCTCCTGCGCTCTTACGGTCAAACGGCGTCAGTTCATACAGCCCCTCGCGGTATTTGGTCAGACCGACGGGGACTATCGCGACGCTGGGCACCTGGGGATACATCGCTTCGAGATCGGTCATGGTTTTTTCCAGCGCTGTGCCATCGTTCAGCCCCGGACAGCAGACGATCTGGCAGTTCATCTCGATGCCTGCTTCGGCAAAGCGCTTCATGATCTCCAGTCCACGGCCGGCGAAGCGGTTTCCAAGAAGCTTCGCGCGGAGCTCCGGATCCGTGCTGTGGACGGATACATTTACAGGGCTGACATGCAGGTCGCATATGCGCTGCACCTCCCGCTCAGACAGGTTGGTGAGCGTTATATAGTTGCCCATCAGAAAGCTCAGCCGCGCGTCGTCATCCTTAAAATACAATGTAGGCCGCATACCCTTCGGCGTCTGGTCTACAAAACAGAAAACGCAGTTGTTCGCGCAGGAACGCGCCCTGTCCATCAGATAGGTCTGAAAGTCGAGTCCAAGATCCTCACCAAGATCCTTTGTGACCCTGACCGTATGCTCCCTGCCGTGTTCATCCTGAAAAACAAGCTTCAGCCGGCTCTCATAGGTATGATACTTGTAGTCGAGAACGTCGATTATCTCATGGCCGTTGACGCTCATGAGGTTCCACCCTGCTTTGACCTTTCGGTGCAGGGGGCTGGTCGGTTCGACGGATTTTACTATGTTGGCCATCTCTTCAGCTCCGACAGATACAGATCATATTCTTCCGCAAACGGAAGCAGGGCGGGGAATGTTCCCGCCCTGCTTCTTTGTTTCAGTTCTTAGCCTCGCTTACCTTTATGACCGAGCGACCATTGTATGTGCCGCAGGCCTTGCAGGCGCGATGGGGCAGATGGTACGCACCGCAGTTGGGGCACGCAACGATGCCGGGAGTTTCGAGCTTCCAGTGGGAAGAACGTCTCTTATCTCTTCTGGCCTTGGATACTTTACCCTTGGGGACCGCCATGATGACACCTCCTAATCAATAGCTGGTCAGACAGCTTCAGTTGTTATCTTCTATATTATCCAAAAGCTGTCCTAATACAGCCATTCTTGGATCAATTTCACGCCCACAGGAACATGGGCCATGATTGAGGTTTGCCCCGCATCTTTCACAGAGCCCCTTGCAGTCCTCGCGGCACAGCAGCTTTGCATCCATGTCAAGAATAAAGCAGGTACCCAGGACCTCGTCCAAATCAAGCGAGTTATTCTCGACAAGGAAAATATCGGGGTTTTCCTCGTCCTCGAGCTCCGCGGCAATCGGAACGTCGAGTTTTATATTTTTCTCCGTCTCGAACCGCTCGCCGCAGCGGTCGCAGACACAGAGCATTTTCGCTTCTATCCCGCCTTTGAGGCTGAGAGCGCCGGCGCTGTTGACAACGCGGCCCTCCGCATGCGGCGGGGAGATAAACTTGACCACGGCAGGAAAATCCAACCTGTCCGTTTCAAGGTCACAGGAAAACGGCGCGGATGCACCGGGCATATCGATTATTTCATGAAGATCGAGTAACATGGCGCACCTCACACAGTCGCCTAGATATTATAGTTGAAAGAATACCGCTTGTCAATAAGATTTTTCCCCATGTTTCAGGGGATTTCAGATGTGTTCCGCAGTAAATTTGCACTTTAAGGATATTTTCTCCTATCCGGATCATTTTATCACGTGAAAAGTCAATTGGCAAGTTGAATTGTGCTTTCTCCTTATGATAAAATATTCTTGGTGATTAGCTATGAAGGAACTGACGATACACAAAAATGACGCCGGACAGCGCCTTGACCGCTTTGTCGGCAAGGCCGTTCCCCTGCTGCCTGAGAGCCTTCTGCAAAAGTATATCCGCCTCAAGCGCATCAAGCTCAACGGCAAGGGTGCGAAGCGCGACACGCGGCTTGCCGAAGGCGATGTGCTCCAACTATATATAAATGACGAATTCTTTGAAAAACCGCGTGAAGAAAACTCATATTTAAAGGTCGGAACGCCGCGCCTGGACATCGTATATGAGGACGAGAATATCCTGCTCGCGGACAAAAAGCCCGGCGTTCTCTGTCACAGCTCGGGACAGTGGGATTACAACACACTCATCGCCAATATACAGGCCCACGCCTGGCAGAAGGGCGAGTGGGATCCCCGCTCCGAAAATTCATTTGCTCCGGCGTTGTGCAACCGCATAGACCGCAACACCGGAGGCATCGTTATCGCCGCAAAAACCGCGGAAGCCCTTCGCATCATGAACGACAAGATACGAAACCGCGAAATCGGTAAATACTATCTCTGCGCCGTTTTCGGCCGCCCCCGCCCCGCCGAGGGCCGGCTGGAGGGCTATCTGTTCAAGGACGCTAAAAAAAATCAGGTCTATGTCAGCGACCGCCCGGCGCCTGGCGCCAAGACCGCAGTTACCGAATACAAGACTCTGAAAACGCGCGGTGAACTCTCGCTCGTCGAGTGCCGTCTGCTGACCGGGCGCACCCACCAGATAAGGGCTCAGATGGCGCATGCCGGCCACCCTCTGCTGGGCGACGGCAAATACGGATCGGAACGCAGGAACAAAGTTTATGGCGAGAGCGGGCAAGCCCTGTATTCCTACAAGCTCTCCTTCGATTTCGAGACGGATGCCGGTGTGCTGGAATACTTGAAAGGACGCTGTTTTCAGGCCGAAACTGTCGATTTTGTCGAAAAGTATTTTTTGGGGTAAAATCTGATTGACTTTTGCAGATAATAACTGTATATTGATTCCGATAACTTAAACGGTGAAAAGGGGGAGGATAATGTCCAAAGAACTCATACGCCTGGCCGACTGCCTCATGGCGTTTGATGATGAGATAGTCCTTAATTCCATCAATCTTCATATCAATGACAAAGAATTCCTCACACTTCTTGGGCCCTCCGGCTGTGGAAAGACGACCACCCTTCGAATTATCGGTGGTTTTCAGAAACCCACGTCCGGAGATGTTCTGTTTGACGGTGTGAGGATTAATGATGTCCCGCCTCACAAACGGAAAATCAATACGGTTTTCCAAAAATACGCGCTGTTCACCCACCTCAACGTGTTTGAGAACGTGGCTTTTGGACTGCGCATACGGAAGAAGGACGACAACGGCAAGCGACTGCCCGCGCTCTCTGAAGCTGAGATAAAGCGGCGCGTTGGCGAAGCCCTCGAACTAGTCAATCTTTCCAGTTACGAAAAACGCAGCGTTACCGCCCTCTCCGGCGGACAGCAGCAGCGCATCGCAATCGCCCGCGCGATCGTCAATCGTCCCCAGGTCCTGCTTTTGGATGAGCCTCTCGGTGCTCTCGACCTCAAGCTGCGCAAGGATATGCAGGTCGAACTCAAAAAGATCCAGCAGCAGGTGGGAATCACTTTCGTATATGTCACGCATGACCAGGAGGAGGCGCTCACGATGAGCGACACTATCGTGGTCATGGACAAGGGCACCATCCAACAGATCGGCAGCCCAACGGACATCTATAATGAACCTAAAAACGCTTTCGTCGCTGATTTTATAGGCGAGAGCAACATCATAGACGGCGTCATGGTCGAGGACCGTGTCGTCAAAATGTATGGGCGCAAATTCGCCTGTCTTGACAGCGGATTTGCCCGCAACGAGCCGGTCGACGTCGTCATAAGACCCGAAGATATCGACATCGTTCCCGAATCCGAAGGACAGCTGACCGGTACCGTCACGGACGTCACCTTCAAGGGCGTCAACTACGACATTATAGTCGATTTCCAGGGATTCAAGTGGCTCATACAAACAACGGACCACTCCCCTGTCGGCTCCCGCATCGGGGTCAAGATCGATCCCGACGGCTTCCACATTATGAAAAAGAGCGAGTATTCCGGAAAGTTCGGCGATTACAGCTCTTACAGTGCTGAGTATGACGAGCTCAACGCCGAGCCCTGCGACGAGTCGGAGGGCGGGGACAATGAGTAACGAAAGGTCTTTTTTCAACTCTGCAGCAAATGCCGTAAGGGCGTTTTTCGCGCGCAACCGGTATAAAATTTCTGCCTATCCCTATATTCTGTGGATGGCGCTGTTTGTCGTCATTCCGATCATCCTCATCGTCGTCTACGCCTTTACAAATTCTGACGGCGGCTTCACTTTCAAAAACTTCTCACACATGATGGACTACGCCGGCGTCTTCGGGCGGAGCCTCTGGCTGGCTTTGATCGCGACGGTGCTGTGCCTTATAATCGGATATCCTGTCGCCTATGTGCTCAGCAAGTCCGGCCCCGGCATGCAGCGTATCTGTATGATGCTTATAATGCTGCCGATGTGGATAAATTTTCTTCTCCGCACATATGCATGGATGAGCATTCTGGAAAACACCGGCCTTATAAACCGTTTTCTCCAGTCGATAGGCTTTTTCGATCTCTGGAACAGCGTTTTCGGAACGAACCTTGAATATTTTGAGATGATAAACACTCAGGGCGCGGTCGTGCTCGGCATGATATACAATTATCTTCCGTTCATGATCCTTCCGATCTATTCCGTCATCGTCAAGATCGACTCGTCCGTCATAGAGGCCGCGCAGGACCTCGGCGCCAACTCCATGCGTGTTTTCCGCCGGGTCATATTCCCGCTTAGCCTTTCGGGCGTCGTTTCCGGTATAACGATGGTCTTCGTCCCCAGCGTCTCGACTTTCATTATCTCCAAGCTGCTGGGCGGCGGAACAGAAATGCTTCTCGGCGACCTGATAGAGATGCAGTTTCTCGGAACCGCGTATAACCCGCATCTCGGCGCCGCTATATCGCTCATTATGATGATAATCGTCATCGTCTGCATGAGCATCATGAACAAATTCGGCGAAGGAGAGGAGGCGGCGACCATACTATGAAACGCAGATCCTCTTTCGGCGGCAAGCTGCTGCTGGCGCTGACTTTTCTGTTCCTCTATGCGCCGATCATCGTCCTGATCGTTTTCTCATTCAACAGCTCCAAGAGCCGCACGATCTGGGCGGGCTTCACCTTTGACTGGTATGCAAAGCTCGCCACCGATGATATGATACTCTCCTCCCTGTCCACGACGCTGCTTGTGTCAGTCTTATCCGCGATCGTTGCAACGATAGTCGGAACGCTCGCCGCGATCGGCTTTTACAACATGCGTAAACGCTGGCGCAATCCCCTTTTGATGATCAACAACATCCCCGTTATGAATGCGGACATTATAACCGGCGTTTCGCTGTCGCTGCTGTTCGTTTTCGCGGGGGGGCTGTTCAATTACCACCTCGGGTTCGGAACGCTTCTGATAGCGCACATAACCTTTAATATCCCATACGTCATCCTCTCGGTCATGCCGAAGCTTTATCAGCTCGACAAGAACCTTTTTGAGGCGGCTCAGGATCTTGGCTGCACATGGATGCAGGCATTCATCAAGGTCATCATACCCGAGATATCACCGGGCATCGTCAACGGCATGATAATCGCGTTTACGATGTCCATCGACGACTTCGTCATCAGTTACTTCACGGCTGGCAGTCAGGTCCAGACCCTCTCCATGACGATCTACGCCATGACGAGAAGAAGGGTCAGTCCGGAGATCAACGCCGTCTCAACGCTGCTGTTTGTAGTGGTACTTGCTCTGCTGGTCATTATCAACATCCGCGAGGCCTCTCAGGAGAAGAAAGCAAGGCTCGCGGCAAGAAAGCTTTCGGCTCAA
>CAZIHY010000087.1:0-8532 GCA_964539115.1 uncultured Oscillospiraceae bacterium | reverse complement strand
CTTTCGCACTTGTAAGACGCCAGTCACAATACTGTTGTTCCATCGCTTGCGTATAAGCGCAAAATATAATATAATATAATATAATATTATAGGTTTAATATATTATGTCAAGACAAATGGAGATTAATTCTTTATGATAGAACTGTTGTCCCCCGCCGGCTCACCTGAAGCTGTCATAGCCGCCGTGCAGTCCGGCGCCGACGCTGTTTATCTCGGCTGCGGCGACTATAACGCCCGCAGGAACGCGAAAAACTTCAGTTTTGAGGAATTCGAGCGCGCGATCGAATACTGCCATATTCGCGGTGTCCGTGTGTTCCTGACGATGAACACGCTTCTGCGAGACCGCGAGCTGTCCGGAGCGGCCGATCTGGCTGTCAGAGCCTCCGACGTTGGGGTCGACGCCATACTGGTACAGGATCTCGGCGCTGCAAAGATGCTGGCACATGTCGTTCCGGACGTCGAGCTGCACGCCAGCACGCAGATGACTGTCCATAGTCTGGAGGGCGTCGAGCGCTGCTCAGACCTTGGCATGACGCGCGCCGTACTCTCCCGCGAGCTGTCCATGGATGCAATAGCGCACATCTGCGCCCACTCGCCTATCGAGATCGAGATCTTTGTGCACGGCGCGTTATGTATGTGTTACAGCGGCCAGTGCTTCTTCTCCTCCGTCATCGGAGGAAGGAGCGGCAACCGCGGCCTTTGCGCTCAGCCCTGCCGCCTGAAATACGGCTGGAACGGTAAAGCGGACTCAAATCCCTTGTCGCTCAAAGACATGTCGCTTGCCGGCCACCTATCCGAGCTCTCGGAAATAGGCGTCGACTGCCTCAAACTCGAGGGCCGCATGAAACGGCCCGAATATGTCGCCATTGTAACGGGAATTTACTCCCGTGCGCTTCGCGAGGGACGCTCCCCGACAACCGAAGAGCTCCAAAAACTTCAAGCCGCCTTTTCGCGCCAGGGTTTCACCGACGGCTATTTTACGGACAGGAAAGGTGCTCATATGTTTGGCATCCGCGATGAGTCCGGTGACACTAGGGAGCTTTTCGCCTCCGCCCGCTCGGACTATGAAAACCGCGAAAAACCGCTTGTCTCCGTTTCTTTTCACGCGAAAATATATGAAAACGTCCCAGCCTCGCTAGTGGTTTCCGATAGCGGCGGGCATACTGTAAGCGTCTCCGGACCTGTGCCGGAACCGGCCCGCACACGCGCGCTTGCTGCGGAAGAGGTATCGAACCGCCTGTGCAAGACCGGCGGAACTCCGTTTTACTGCACTGAAGCCGCTGCCGAGGTCGGAAGCGGGCTATCCATGCCCGCCTCAGCGATAAACGCGATGCGCCGTGAGGCGATTGAAAAGCTCATGGCAGCCAGATGTGAGAGACCGTTCCGGCGCAAAGCGGAGTTTTCTTTTCCCCCACATGTTGATGACCCAACACCGGCGCCAGAGATAACCGTTTCTTTACGCCGCGCCGGACAATTTTCAGACGGGCTCATCGCGCAAAAGCCCAGCATGCTCTGGATGCCCGCCGAGGAACTATGTGCACATCCCGACATCATCTCCCGTGCACAGACAGGGGGCGTTCCCGTCGGGGCCGTCCTGCCCCGTATATGCTGGGACCGTGAGCGTGCGGCGCTTGAGGAAAACCTGCATAAACTACGCACCCTCGGTATAACCGACGCGCTCATCGGCACGCTCGACCTGCTCGAGACGGCGAAAAGGTCAGGCTTTATCCCGCATGCGGACTTCGGCTTTGGCGTTTTCAACTCCTTCACGGCGGATAAACTGCGCGAACTTGGCTTTGCGTCACAATGCGCCTCTTTTGAGCTGCGCCTTGTACAGATACGCGACCTGTCAAAACCCATCCCGACAGAACTTATTGCTTATGGGCGTTTGCCGCTGATGATAACAGAAAACTGCATCATCCGTAACCGCACGGGCAAATGCTCCTGCACCGGAAAGGAGCAGCTGACTGACCGTCAGGGAGAGCGCTTCCCTGTTTTGCACGCGCCCGGTCTGCGCTGTGAAATATTCAACGCCAAGACCCTGTATCTTGCGGACAAGCCCGATGAGCTAGCTTCGCTCGGCCTCTCCTCCCTCCGGCTGAGCTTCACGGACGAGGACGCCGCCCGCTGCGTCCAGGTCATCCGCGAATACCGTGAAGGCGGAACCTTCAACGACAAAGAACACACCCGCGGGCTTTACTTCCGCGGGGTTGAATAAGAAAGGATAAAGATATGAAAGAACTGACACTTTTTTATTTTGACGAATGCCCTCACTGCCAGAACGCTTTCCGCTGGCAGGAGGAGATTTTCGCCGAGCACCCTGAATACCGCGAGGTCCCGCTGCGCCTCATCAACGAGAAAAACGAGTCCGAGCTTGCCGGGAGCTACGATTACTGGTACGTGCCGACCTATTATATCGGTCAGACAAAGCTTCGCGAGGGAGTGACGGACAAAGCCCTGATCGAGGAGTGTTTCAAAACCGCATACGAGGCCTGATCCGAATTTACACTGGCCTTGTCAAAGAGCAAAAAGAACCGTTTGGCGTTGAACCAAACGGTTCTTTCACATATTTCACGAATGATTTCCGACAAAATGACGAAATTTAAAATAACTATTTACAAATTGATATAAAGAGCATATAATACTAATATATCAGACGTATGGTATGTTTGTTATAGGGCCTTATCTTAATCAGAATCAAGGAGATCATAAAAATGGCAAATGAAAAGATCAGGATCGGAATAAACGGCTTTGGCCGAATCGGAAGGCTGGTTTTCCGCGCCGGCTTGGAACGTGATAATATCGAATTTGTGGGTATAAACGATCTGCTCGAACCCTCTTATATGGCATATATGCTCAAATATGACAGCATCCATGGCCGCCTCGCGCACGAGGTCAGCAGCACCGAGACCGGCATCGTCGTTGACGGCCGCGAGATACCCGTATTTTCCGAAGCAGATCCCTCAAAGCTCCCCTGGGGCGAGGTCGGTGCCGATTACGTGATTGAGAGCACCGGACGCTTTACAACAATGGAAAAAGCCAGCGCACATATCTCCGCCGGCGCCAGGCAGGTCATCATCTCCGCTCCGTCCGCGGACGCTCCGATGTTCGTCATGGGCGTAAATAACGAGAGCTATGATCCCTCAATGAATATCGTTTCGAACGCATCCTGCACGACCAACTGCCTTGCTCCGCTTGCTAAGGTCATAAACGACAACTTCGGCATCGTAACCGGCCTCATGACGACCGTCCATTCGACGACCGCCACTCAGAAAACCGTTGACGGCCCCTCTGCAAAGGACTGGAGAGGCGGACGTGCCGCTGATAACAACATCATTCCCTCCAGCACCGGTGCAGCCAAGGCTGTCGGCAAGGTCATCCCCGAGCTCAATGGGCGTTTGACAGGCATGGCTTTCCGTGTTCCCACGCTGGACGTCTCTGTCGTCGACCTGACTATTAATCTGGCAAAGCCCGCCGCCTACGACGAGATATGCGTCGCTGTCAAAAAGGCCGCCGAAGGAGAGCTCAAGGGCATTCTCGACTACACGGATGAGGCTGTCGTTTCGAGCGACTTTATCCACGATCCTCACACTTGCATATTTGATGCAGCAGCAGGAATATCTCTTACAGATAATTTTGTAAAACTTGTCGCCTGGTATGACAACGAATGGGGTTACAGCAACAAGCTGCTCGACCTCGCGTCCTATATCAGCACAAGAAAATAACTAAACTGATTTCTTCTTCCTCATTCAATTTTTTCTACCAACAGCGAAAGTACCCTTGGAATTTTTTGATTCTAAGGGTACTTTTGTTGTTGGCTTTTTTATTTTAATTATCCTAATCGATCGGACAATACTTGAGCAGAAGAGCCTCCAGCTCGTCATTGGAAATAGGGGTCGGGACAGAGAAATCCGCATTTTGATCCACCGCTCCGGCAAGCGCACGGTACTCATCTGCCTGAGCCGACTTTGGAGACTGCTCAATGACCGTCTTGCGCTGAAGCTCCGCATGCTGGACCAGATTGTCGCGCGGAATAAAATACAGCAGCTTGGTATTAAGCTTTTGAGCAAATTCCTCCACAAGCTCCTTTTCGTTGTCTACCATCCGCGAGTTGCAGATCAGTCCGCCCAGCTTTGTCTTGCCGGAGGCGGCATAACGCTGTATACCCTTGCAGATGTTGTTAGCGGCGTAAAGGCTCATCATTTCTCCTGAGCAGACGATGTAGATCTCCTGAGCTTTCCCCTCCCTTATGGGCATGGCGAAACCGCCGCAGACCACATCGCCCAAAACGTCGTAAAGCACATAATCCAGATCCGGCGTATACGCGCCCAGATTTTCCAGCATATTGATTGCGGTTACAATACCGCGGCCGGCGCAGCCCACGCCCGGCTCCGGACCTCCAGATTCCACCGTGCGGATGCCACCGAATCCGGTGTAGAGGAAGTCTGACAGTTCCACATCCTCCTCATCCTTATCCCTCATGGTGTCCAGTACAGTGTTTCGGACCAGGCCGCCGAGGATCAGCCGTGTGGAATCGGCCTTGGGATCGCAGCCCACTATCATAAGCTTTTTTCCCTGCTCCGCCAGTGCGGCAGCCAGATTTTGCGTAGTGGTGGATTTCCCGATTCCGCCTTTTCCGTAAATTGCGATCTGTCTCATAACGTTTCTCCATTCCGCAGTGCGCCGTCAAGCCACTTATCCAGATTATCTCCCGCCATATTGAAATTTGTGACCGGATTTACAGGGGAATGGTTTCCCCCATTTGGCAGACCGATCCAGGTAACGTCCTTGGGTGAAACCGCTTTGTAATCCGGATTGCCGATAACCAGCCGGACGGACGGCTGGTTAATTTTCGCCGCGAGGTCATCCTCTCCGGAAAGCTTCTGGTCACCCGGCCACATCCAGGATTTTTCCATTTCATAAAAACTCAGGACCTGGATGTTTTTAAATCCCCGCCGACGCAGTGCACGGCGGATGGCGCCGGCAGTCAGCTGCTCTCCTATCACCAAAACCTCGGGCATTTCGCAGGCGGAGAGTTCCTCAGGCTTTGTATCGCCGCTAAGCTGGTCCAGCAAATCAGCACATTGCTCCGCTCCAAAGGGAGCGCCCACGATGTAAGGAATGCCGAACTCCGCTTCCATGTACCGCGCCAGCCGGAAGCCCGCGACATTTACAACAAGATTTACCGAGGCAGCGGAAGCTCTTTTAAGATTTTCAGTAGTCCCTTTGGCTCCCCAGCGGGACAGGACCGTATATCCGGCGCCCGCCAGCGCCTCTTCTGTGGCTGAAAGGGTCTCCCCTGTCCAATCCAATGTGTTGCAGCCCAGCAGATTCACAGTGTTTGGCACGATCTCCTGCTTTTTCAGGAGCAGCTTACCCATGGCCTCCAGCGTACAGCTGATGCCATAGAGATAGTCCTTATCGCCATGGAGATTTACGCAGACAGAGGGAAGGCCGCTCCTTTCCCCTATCAGCTCCGTCGCGGCGTCCAGGTCGGAGCCGATCATTGAAGAGGACGGAGCATAGGACAGGAGGATAAAATCCGGCTCGTACTGGGGCGCGCTGCGTTCAAAGGCGTCCAACACCTTCTCTTGGGTACCGTGAATAATATCGGCGTTTCGAATATCGGAGTTTACGACACGTACGCCGGCCATTCTGCCGCCGGGTCCCCCAGGTCCGCCGTGCCCGCTGTGCCCGCCGTATTTACCATGCTCACCGGGCCTTCCGTGTTCTCCGCGTTCATCCGGTCTTTTATGGATCTCCCCATTTGGGCGG
This sequence comes from uncultured Oscillospiraceae bacterium, assembly GCA_964539115.1. GTDB lineage: Bacteria > Bacillota > Clostridia > Oscillospirales > Oscillospiraceae > CAKSXP01. Next base: position 2,757 of record CAZIHY010000087.1, on the reverse strand, counting down.
CGCAGCTCTCTTCTTCCATCCATCTTCAAGGGCTTGTACCGGGATGAGTCGTCCACGATGCCCAGCCCGTTAGTTTCATTGACTACCGCCTCAAAGCCAAGCACGTCGGAAAGGCAGGGCGGGATTATTTTCCACAAACGCTTCATTGATTACCTCCTCCTGATCATTCATGATCGCCATGCTCAAGATGGCTGTCGTCGTGAAATATGACATCAATGCCGTATTCTTCCTTCAATTCCCGGCGGATCACATCCTCATCAGTGGATAAAATAACCCACTGGCAGCCGAAAGACAGAATAAACCGGCTGCTGTTGCGTTCCTGAGCCAGCTCCACGACGGCGTCCTTGATTTGGTGCAGATAGCGCCCGGTGGAAAAATCGGTCATGGTCGGAGACAGAACACTGGCTTTTCCGGCCTGCATCAGCCTTCCAATGCCCATATAGGGCTTGTGGCGCAGACAATTGACGGAGCCAATAAACAGGAGCTGTGCATCCGGCGCCTCTTCGAAGAAGCTGTTGAGTATGTCGTCTCCGCTCCTGCCGTGCCCCCTGTCTCCCCTCTTTTGTGGTTCTCCCGCACGTTCAAAATTTCTCTCGTCGCCTGAGATTCTATGCATATTTGGTCTCCTTCTAATGGTAATGAGTTTTTATCGTCATGCCTGAGGGACAGCCATTCGCATAAATGCGCCAGCCAGGAAATGCCCGGCCCAGACTCATTAGCCCCTGGGAGCATGAGTGTTGAATTCTTCCACAAGATTATCAGGTACCTAAACAAATGTCAAGTATATTTGTCGATCCGCTCAGGCGTTAAGCATTTGGCTCCCGCAGGCTCGGCTGATCTAAGCAAATCAGAAAAATAAAAAACGACATTAGTCCGGGATAAATGAACTATTGCCGTTTCCTGATTCATTTTGAAAGCTGTTGGATATTTGTTTCATCAAGGGATGTGTTTAGCTACTTTGGCCCGCAGGTCGTTGATAACAGTCATTTCCGAATTCAGCGCATAGGACAGAGCGCGCTCCAGATCCTCATCGCTTTCCAATAACAGGCATAAGTCTTCGGCACAAGAGATCGTCTCCTTCTGGCGTTCGGCTTCTGCCTTCAGGCTACGTGCCGCTGCATGCCCATGGCAGGCTGCTTGGCGTAAGATTTGATCGTAAATATAAGGGCACGTCTTCTTGTTCCGGCAGTTCTGACAGTACGTCCAGAACAGGCCGTCACAATCCTCGGGAATCTGTATTTCTGAAATAAAGCAGTCCATAAAATCGCTCTCCTTCTAAGCGCAGAGCGGATCGGGACTAGTCCCGATCCGCATACAGTTCATTTATGGCAAGGCGTGTGGTCGCCATCGCAGTGCGTATCCGGGCAGAGGCAGTCGTGGAACAGATCCAGCTTCAGCTGTAGTGCCAGCTCAAGACGGGTCACGGCAGCCAATACACGTTCGACGCTATTATCGATCCTGACCAGGTCGTCAACATTGGTGCCGCACAGGTCAACAGTTTTTTCGATTTTTTTGTGCTCGGCCTCCAGAATACGGGCCAGAGCTTCCTGCTCCTCAGCAACGGCCTCGATCAGCTCGCTGATCGCTTTGCTGCGGCTGTCGTTGTGACGGGAGGTTAAGGTTTGTGTGGTTTCCATAGAATGAATATCCCCTCATTGATAATTATGCCTGATGGCACAGTCCATTCTATGTGTTCTGACAAAAGGTTGACACAATTTGCATCAGGTGTGCACAGAGTACTGACAGTACACACTTGTATTAGAGCATCCGCTTTTACTCGTCTAACAGGCGTATATAGTGATTGGCCTCGCGCAGAACATGATCGGCCAAAAGCGGCAGAATTATCGACCGTATCTCACAGTCCTCGATACCTTTGACGCCGGCGGTTTTGAACTCTCTGAATTTCAGCGTCTCGTTCAGCGATTCCTGTCGGATCATTGCCGCATCATTTGCCGATCTGGCCCTTGCCAGCAAAGCCTCATACTCCTGAGCGAAGGCGTCGGAGGTCCTTATCAATTCGTCCTCGGCGGGATCCAACAGCCCACGTATAAAAAGGGCGTGCTCCATCATGATCTGATTCCAGAAAAGCTCCGTCTCCCGCATGGATTGGTCATCCATGTCACATCCATTCTCCGCATTGCGGATAAAGAGCTGATACAGCTTTGCCTCGCGGATGATGTGCTCGATCAGCAGCGGATAGTTCATGGTGAACATGCGGCAGTGGAGCATACCATTGAGAACTTTTTCCTTAAATTCAATCAGGCCATCCAGTAAATTGAGCGCGGTCCGGTTCAACTGTCCCACCCGCCGGCATAACGCCGTATCGATGCGGACAGGATCGCCGCAGTTCAAACGGGACTCCATTCTGGTGAGTTCTCTGTCGATCGGGATCCCGGTAAAACACTGGGTCTGTTTCTCTGCCTTCGCGGTGAATTCCGTCAACAGCTCACCGGAGGCAAGCACGCGCCTGCCCACCACACCATCGCTCAAAAGAACAGCGCGCCGCAGCAGGGCTTCAAATTCCCGTTTGTAATACTCTGCCTTGTTGGCAAAATCTTTATTTGCCGGCGTAAATCCAGCTTTTAAAAACAGAGCATGCTCCTTCATGATGCGCGCGAAAAACAGGTGCAGCTCCAAAGATAAAACGACAAATCTTGTTTTGTCCGACAAAACGACTTTCCTCCTCCATAGTGCATCTAAAATCAGTATATGCATTTATGTGCAGAGGCGGCACTGCCATAAGCCTTACGGCAAAGG
>CAZIHY010000086.1:0-8816 GCA_964539115.1 uncultured Oscillospiraceae bacterium | reverse complement strand
AGGAGCGGATATAAATGGCAAGCTCTTTTGTCGATAAAGCCACGATCAGGGTATCAGCCGGCAAAGGCGGCAACGGTGCCATCGCCTTTCACCGCGAGAAATATATAGCCTCCGGCGGTCCAGACGGCGGCGATGGCGGGCGCGGCGGCGACGTCATAGTCGTTGTGGACGACCACATGTTCACACTTATGGACTTCCGCTATAAGCGCAAATACGTCGCTGAAAACGGCGCAGACGGCCAGGGCAAGCGCTGCTCCGGCAAGGATGGCCAGAGCCTTACGATAAAGGTCCCGCGCGGTACTCTCATCCGCGACCGTGAAACCGGCGGTATCATCCACGATATGTCCGACAACGAGCCATTTGTGCTCGCAAAAGGCGGTCGCGGGGGCTGGGGCAACAAGCATTTTGCAACTCCGACGCGTCAGGCGCCCCGTTTTGCCAAGCCCGGCCTCCCGGGGGAGAACCGCGAAGTCACGCTTGAGCTCAAGCTGCTGGCGGACGTGGGTCTGGTCGGATTTCCGAATGTCGGGAAGTCCACCCTGCTCTCGGCTGTCTCAAAGGCCCATCCGAAAATCGCAAATTACCACTTTACTACGCTCTTTCCCAATCTCGGCGTCGTTTATGTCACAGAGGGCGTGTCCTTTGTTATGGCTGACATTCCGGGAATTATAGAGGGCGCGAGCGAGGGCGCCGGCCTTGGCCATGACTTCCTGCGACACATCGACCGCTGCCGCCTTCTGATACATCTCGTTGATGTTTCGGGCAGCGAAGGCCGCGACCCTATAGAGGATTTCGAGGCGATAAACGCCGAGCTTCGCGAATACAGCGAGGAACTGGCTTCGCGGCCGCAGCTCGTGGTTGCAAATAAATGTGATCTGCTGGGAGACGACCATGAGGCGATAGACAACTTCAGGGCCTATGTCGAGGGCAAGGGATACAGGTTTTTCGCTCTCTCCGCCGCCACCAATCAGGGCACACGCGAGCTGATAAACGCCTGCGCCGCTGAACTTGCACATCTCCCCCCTGTCGTCGTGTACGAGGCGGATTATGTCCCGCCCGAGCCGACTCTCGGCTCCGCCGATGACGTTACGATAGAAAACTACAACGACGTGTGGTACTGCGAGGGCGCCTGGTTTGAACGCCTGCTCGAGCGCGTTAACCTCTCCGACTATGAGTCGAGGATGTACTTCGACCGCACTCTGAGAGAAAACCGCATTTATGAGCGTATGGAATCTCTCGGCGTCAAGGACGGAGACACCATCAGCATATACGGGCTTGAATTTGAATACAAAAGCTAAAATTTATAAAAAGATACCGACAGCCGTTAGGGCGACTGCCGGTACCTTTTTTTGCGCGGGGATAGAAAGAAAAGTAGGAGAAAAAAAGAACAAAATCAGGCGTTCAGTCCGGGGCTGACCTTCTTTTTGACAGCGCCTGCGGCGATCAAAAGTATGCCTACTCCGACGCCCAAAAAGAGCGAGTCAAACGGAAGGTTTATCAGTTCACCGACAAGCGTCATCACGGGACCTGCTATTATTGACGCCAGCGCAAATCTCTTGTCAACTTTCCCGGGCCAGAACAGCGCCGCACACAGAGGCGCAAACACAGCCGCGGCACGAAGACCCATGGACATGAACGCAAAGCTGAGTATCGTGTCGCCCAGCGGTCCGGAAGACATCGCACAGGCCAGAATAAGTATAAGAACTATCCACGTTTTGCCCATCAGCCGCTGTTTTTCAGCTCCGTCAAACTTGTGTGTCAGGCGGTCAACGATGTCCTCATTGATTATAAACGAAATGCCAAGCGCGAGGCCCGCGCCGGTTCCGACGACCGCTATAAACAGCGTGCCGAGAACAATGCCGCTGAGGACGGGCGGCATATACATATTGATAAATGCAGTCAGCGCTGTCTTTGCGACAATTCCAGGGAAATTCGCACGCATGTACAGACCGACGAGAATTCCGCCGATGCCTATCGGTGGGATCAGGAACGCTGAGTAGAGCGCGCCGCGGCGTGCTGCCGAGTCGCTCTTTGCCCAGAGAAGCGCCTGAGCATAGGTCTGGGTAGTAACAACGCCGAAAAGCAGCGACATCCCAGCGCCAAGATCAACGCCGACTCCGCGGGCAAAAATATTGAAGAAATGGACGCCCTCGGGATTGTCTATCGCGTTTGTCATCTCTATGAAGCCGCCGAGCCCGCCCGTCTTGATCAGAACGAGTATGCCGCAGCCCAGCATCGAGATATAGAGAAGTATCATTTTCAGAATGCCGACCATGCCGGCTCCCTTTGCGCCGCCTATAACTACATACAGTATCATCAGAACGGTCGTTATAATAAGCTCCGGAACCAGCCCGAGATTCGGAAACAGCACTGTCAGGACAGCGGAAGCTGCGATCATCTGGGAGATGATATTTATAAATGTCCCTATTGCGCTTAGTATTGAAGCGGACACGCCGGCAGCGGTGCCGAACTCGTTGCTTATCATTCCGACGAGCGTATGGCCGCCATTTGAGCGCATCGGCTTTGCATAGACGAGCGCAAGGATAAGGCAGGATATGCCTCCGCCCAGCGTGAACCACCATGCGCTCATGCCGTAATTATATGCCAGCTGCGCGGTTCCGACGGTTGACGAACCGCCAACGAGAGTACCGATGATTATACCCGCAGCGACCGCGCTGCCATGTTTTGAAGCAGCCTTTTTGTTTCTTGTGCCGGAGTAGATGCTCAGACCGAGAATGAGCGCTATTATAGCGGTCATTCCAATCAGAGTTGGAAATTCCATATATTACTTTGCTCCTTACAGGAAAAAAGCAATAGCCGACGATACACAGAAGAATTACGTCGTTTCTCCTGCGCTGCGTCGGCTCCATGTTCAATCCTGCAGCTATTTTGTAGCCGCCTTAAACTGGACTGCTTTTATTCATCATTTTCTTTTTTAAGTTCGCTGTACTGCCGCCCGATCTCTCGTATCGCGGTCAGCAAAGCTTTTTTAAGATGGCCGTAGTATTTGAGATTTATCTCTTCAAGAAGCGCTTCCGAGCCATTCTTAAGGCAATAGCCCTTCATAATCGTCAACACGAAGCGCTTTCCAAGATCCGTTGCCATCGTACAGTCAACATCCAATATTATGCCGCTTTCAAAATCCACGTCCGCGACGACGACCATCTGGTCGAACATCTTCTGTGCGGTCGTATTCGTTGGCAGCTTTGCATAGCCTGCAAGCAGGATGTGACCCGAAATCTTTCCCATAGCTTATTCCCCATGGTGGGACGTGGGCAAAGCGGGGGATGCGGTACGGAATTGCGGTGAGATCCGCTCTCGCCGGCTCCATACCGCACCGCTTTGCCTGTCAATAATCGGTCAGACAGGGTCGTCCATCAGCTTCTTCGTGACTCTGAAAATCTCGAAGAGCTGTTTGTCGCGTTTTTTCTTGAGCTCTTCAATATCCATGCCGGTGTAGTCATAAAAGCCCTTTCCAGTCTTGATGCCGAGCTCTCCCGCCTCCACATGCTCAGCCAGAGTTCTTGGCATTTCGTCGCCGTTTTCAGGCATCGTATAGCTGTGGTTGCGGTAATTGTTTGCAGTCATGTCAAGTCCGCCGAAGTCGGCGCGCTTGAGCAGACCGAGGACGCATGCACGGGGGATAAAGCTTGCCTTGGAGGCGAGGTCTATCGCCTCGGCATCGCAGTAGCCGTTATCCAGAAGGTAAAAAACCTCGCGGTTAAGGCACTGCTGAAGGCGGTTTACTATATAACCGCGGATGAATTTCTTCATCTGGACCGCGGTCTTACCGCAGTTTTTGAGCATTTGAACAGCAATGTCCGCGTATTCCTGCGGGGCCTGCTCGCTCTTCACGACCTCAACAAGAGGGATCACGGCGGGAGGCGCATACCAGTGGCAGATTATCTGCTGCGGCAGCAGGCTTTCGGGCACGACCTCGAAAATGTTCAAAGCTGATGTATTTGACGCCACAATAACATCGGAGGGTACTATCTCCGCGAGCTGTTTATAAAGCTCGGTCTTTGCATCACGGTTCTCAACGATGGTCTCCATGATGAAATCCGCGCCCTCGACCGCCTCGGCGACTGTGGGAGCAAAGCTCACACGGGCATAGATCTCATTTATTTTGCTCTCCTCGATCTCACCCTCCTCGGCAAAGGTCCGGAGGCTGGTCATGAGAGAGGCCTTGGCTTTCTCCCTCGTGGCCTCGGAACGAGTCCACATGGTAACAGCGTAACCACCCATTGCAAAGGTCTGCGCAATGCCGGGGCCCATCGTTCCGGCGCCGAGAACAGCTATCTTTTTGACGTCGGCAAGTGTTTTCATCTTAGAAGGAGCCTTCTTCCCATGCGACCAGACGAACGAATCCGCCGTCGGCCATCTCGCAGCGGAACGGGAATGCGGCGATGGTCATACGTCTGCCGGTGCAGTCGTCGACATCTCCGCCAGCGTTCTCAACAGTGCAGACGCCATGCTGCATGAACAGTCTGTGGCAGGGCTCATAGTCAGGGAACAGGACCGTGGGGTCATTGCCCGTGGCGGCGCGATATGCGGTGTCGAGCCAAGGCATCTGCTCCTTCAGAGGATGGTGCCAGAGGGGAGCGTCGGTTGCGCCCCAGGTACCGGTGATGCCCTTGATATGCTTCTCGTGGATCAGCCAGTTGGCAACAGTCGGGCCCATGCCGGGATAGTAGTTATAGTATTTGTCGTTGTTGACTCTCCAGTAATGATGGAAGCCGGTGTTGACAACTACCCAGTCGTTCTCGCGGATCTCGAGACCATCTTTGGCAGCGGCCTTCTCGAAGTCTTCAGGCTGGAGCTCATACCATATATTGCCCATCTTTGCGGGATCGCCGCCTGCGGCGTTCCACTTCTCCTCGAACTCGTCGCGCAGCCAGCGCATGTCAAGAATAACGCCGGAGCCGATGCAATGCTCAAGAGGGATCTCCGCGAGAGTATAGCCGTAGCGCTCGCGATCGACCTCTTCCTCATGCATAACGTGGTTGGGAGCGTCCATATGGGTGCCGGCATGAAGGGTGCCGGTATATGTCATTGTACGCTTATGGAAGCGTCCGAGATACTGTCCGCGGGGGAACTGAAGGTCGGTGCGCGCACCGGGGAAGGGCCACAGCGGGGTATCAACGCCCCAAGGCATGGAAAGGTCATAGATCTTGGTCATCTTGCTCTTGTCAAGATAGAAATTGTCCTTATTGAGCGGCATATAAGCCATGATTTTTGCCTCCTGTATATTATGATGATTTAATCCTAAACCATGGAACTGTTCCAAGGTCAAGGTTTTTTTCTACATTCCACAGGAGGCATTTTTAATTAAAACAGTTCGACCAGTTCCTGCTTCGTTCCGCTCAGACGCACACAGCCCTGATCCGTCACCTGATACATATCCATACAGCAGTAGGGGTCCTTTCCCGGCGAAGTCAGCTTAGGTGCAATAACCAGCGTCATACCGGATTCCAACGGCATATCGCGGGACGCATCTACAAAGCGAGGCGCTTCCGATCTGGAGCAGCCTATCCCATATATGCAGTTTTCGCCCATTGAAGAAAATCCGTTTGCCTGCAGAAGGCCGCTGGTGACCTGATCTACCGCGGAAGCTATCGTTGTTCCGGGTCTCATCAGTTCCGCCGCCACATGCTGCGCCTTGACAGTCAGCTCCCAGCAGCGGCGCGCCTCGTCCGAGGCCTTTCCCAAAACATAGCACCGGCCCAGTGCTGCGGAAAAGCCGCCCGCCAGATAGCCGTTTACGCCTAAATTCACTCTGTCCCCTACCTGCAGTCTGCGGCCAGGATACAATATCGGTTCAGGAACAGATGCTTCTCCATCCGGAGCCGACGTCAGCGTTACAAGCATGGACGCATTCGGATCCTCGCTCAGCTCAACGACTTCCGCTCCCAGCGTACCCAGCCGGCTGCGCAGTTCCACGGCGATCTGCGCTTCCGTCTGTTCCGCACGAAGCAGCCAGGGCATGAGGACAAACGCACGGTCATATATCTTGGCGGCCCTGCGCAGTCCTTCCACCTCCTCCGGACACTTGCGCGCCTTCGCGGCGAGAAATTCCGTAGTCACATTTTCATAACTCAATGCCGGATAATGCTCCGCAAGCTGATCCCGCGTCAGTTTCAGAAGGCACTCAGGGTTCACGATGCCGATCCTGCCCGCTGAGAACAGCTCATCAAACTGCGTGCAGTCAAATAGCGGGTAATGCGGAAAATCGCAGGGATGATTGGTATATGCGCACAGGCAATGCACCTCTCCCTCTGCAGTAGCCAAAAACAGGTTCACCCTGCCAAAGGGTTGAAGTATCGGGATCTCGGTGCTTCCAAGAAGCCATGAATCCCAGTTTTCACGTATTCCATTGCAAAACAAAACCGCGTTAAGTCCCCTGTCAGTCAGGATATGGCGGATCTGCTCCTTGCGAAAGGCCATAATATTATCCATATTCATGTTCTATCCCCCTCAGTCCAGAATTACAGGCTCAAACGGCACATTGATCAGATCTACCGGGCCATCCTTCGTAATACGGTATGTATTGAGAATGAAAACCTCCCGGCGGATGAAGCGGTTCTGATCGTCATTGTAATAGCTGTACAGCTTCGGATGGCAGTGCAGAATGATGCCCTCCCGCAGCGGAACATTCTCCGTATAGTCCTCAAGAGAATACTGCTCATACATAAACGAACCCATGCTGTGCATCCAGTTCCAGCCCACCTGCTCCTGAAGCATATAACCAAGGCTGTTTACATACTTGCGGGTCTTGACCGCGATCTGCGCCAACGTGGTAACTCCATCCGCTTTCATCAGGGACGCGGCATATTTATGAGCCTTTATCTCATCTTCGACCGCTTTGAGCATGAAAGGCGTTGGCTCACCGAACATCAGATGCCGGCCAAACGCAACATGCTGCTGGCCGGGGCCATTGGCCTCTAAAATAGCGAACATCCGGTCGCCCTTTTGTATTTTCCTGTCGATCAGTCCATAGCTTTCGCTGAGCGTATCATCATTTGGTCCGTTATTCACTAACTGGCAGCACAGGCAGCCGGACGCGCCCATAGACGTCAGCATATAGCGTATCTCTCTTGTCACTTCCCGAGACGTGCGCCCCTCCCGAATCAGGTAAGGAAGCGCCTCGAACACCTTGACCTCAACATCGCGGGACTGCTTGATCGCTGCAAGCTCCTCCTCGCTCTTCACCGCACGGAACACAGCTACCGGGATAGACAGGTCCACCGTTTCCACACCCGGAAGCAGCTCCTCCATAGCATCCGCAAATGCAGCCGTCATACGCAGCGGTGCCACAAGCCCTATCCGCCCGGGACGCAGCGCAGCTATCATCCGGACAATCTCAGCGTCGGAACAGCGGTTCACAAAGCGTATCCCCTCGCATCCGGCTTCCGTCGGCTTTTGTATCAGATAGCGCTCATAATCAACGCCGCCCACCGGTATGCAGGACTCCTCATTCAGTTCGTTCCACAAAACGCCTATAACTTCGCCTTGCGCCGGAACTATCACGTATTCCATGAATCTAACGCCTGTCATCCATTGTCCATAGGTCTCCTCAGAGCTCTCAAGAAAAACAGCCATATCAACGCCGTTTTCCTTCATCAGCTCCCGTACGCCGTTAATTCTTCTCCGGTATTCGGCCGGGGAAAACACGTCAACCCGCTCAAAACGGTTGACCATATTCCGTCCATAGTTATTCATGCACAGCCTCCCAACTATTGCGTTAACAATTTCGGTATTCTTCCGTAACTCAGGATCTTTGCTTATTTACGGCTAAATTATAGCCTGTCTAACAGGCTTTTTTCAATGCATTTTTTATCGGCGGAGTTTATTATCCGAAAGCCCGTATCTCCCTGTATCTTCAGAGTCTCGCTGATAAACAAATACCTGAAAAAGAGACCTGTTCGTCCCTTGCAATTTTAATTAACTTTAGCTATAATAAATATAAAAAATGTCAATCAAATCAACTGGATGGTGAACTTTGATGAAATATAAGATCGGAGACGTTGCCAAAATTCTTGGTATCTCAACAGATCTGCTCCGATACTACGAAAAAAAAGGCGTTGTTCACCCTGTTAAGGACAAGAACAACGACTATAGATATTATGAGACCTGGGATATAAACTTCCTGCTTGACTGCCTGTGGTATAAAAATTTCGGCTTTGGCATTGAGGAGATATCCCACATGGTTTCCGACAGCTCATATGAGGACATCACAAACGCCATAGACGCCAAGGAAAAGGAAATCGAAACTGATCTGCTGCGGCAGAAGCTGCTCCTGCGCCGCATACGCGAACACAAAACCGAGCTTGCGCACGCGAGAGATTACCTCGGCAAGTGCGATATCCGCCAGAGTCCGGAAATAGTCAGATACCTCAACCGCCACAACTTTATTTATGACGACGACCCCGCGATATCTCATGTCAGCCAGCACTGGCTCAAGTATATGCCATTTGTTCACCGCTGTTTTGAAATTCCAAAAAGCGATCTGCCCTTGGCCGACAAGGGCGGAGAAAACTATTCGTGGGGACTTGCTCTGGATATGCAGTATGTTAAGGAATTCGGCGTCCGCTCCGACCCTCCCGCTCAGCATCTCCCCTCCCAGCGCAGCCTGCACTCCGTTTTCACCAGCACCGGTAAAGACGCTTTTTCGCCGAGGCACCTTCAGTACCTCGTCGATTATGCGAACGAAAACGGGCTGAAGATATGCGGCAATGCCCGCGGGAATCTTTTGTGCAGCGTATTTGACGGCAGCGACCTCAGCGGTTATTTCGAGGTCTGGATACCAATAGAGGAAT
>CAZIHY010000085.1:0-8817 GCA_964539115.1 uncultured Oscillospiraceae bacterium | reverse complement strand
TGAATAACATAAATTCGGATAATTCCCTGTTTGCTCCAAAGCGCCCGCCGCTTGATATGTTACGAGTTGAAAATGAGGATAAGCGCCATACCGTTGTTGAAAAATATCTTGGGCGTTTGATCGGAGGCGTTCACTCGGAGTCGATGCAGCTTTTGTTCCTGTGTCTGGAAGCGAACGGATGCATACTTGGCGAAGGGGCTTTTATGATTGCTATTGTTGTGCCGGACGGATTTAGCCCGTCAGATTGCGCTATTGTAAGCATGGACGAGCTTTATAAACGCCTGGGCTCGTCCGTTCATGAGATGCTCGCCACACATTGTATAAACTATTATTGTGAGATGACAGGCGTTATAGCCGCTGTAATGTGCTTTCCACATGCCCGTTGCATAGGTGATGTTGAAAACGGAGAGATACTGCAATCCTTCTGTGCCGATCAGTTCTCGGAGTTGTTGCGGGCGTATGAGTCGGAATATAATGTAAAGCTTCGTGTATATATAAGCGATTTGTTTTTTGGAAGCAGCCAGATACCGGATGTGTACAGTGAGCTTATTCAGGTGTGGAAATATGACAGAAGCTTTCTCCGACCGCTGCGCGATTGTCCGGTTTTAGCGGTTGGATCCCCGGCGGAATGGCAAAACGAAAATCTTGATATGCTCGTAATGCTGAGCGAGAACGTCGGTGACCAGATTAAAGCCCGCGGCGCTGCGGCAAACCAACTGTATATGGAATCCCTGCGCCAAATAGTTCTGGCGCAGCCGTATACTAGAGAATATCTTCAAATGCGTCTGCAACTGATGGTGAGCGCATTGTTTGATAAGCTTGACAACTGCAATATTCTCGGAAACAATGAGAAACGGTCATTTTGGGGTTCCCTTTACGCTGCTAATGGATGGGAAGAGCTACAGAGTGTATGGGAAGGTGGAATGGCACTGTTCATGAGCTCGGTTAATCCGACCGGACTGCCCGGGGAAATAGATCTTACTGAGATAACCGAATATATTAGTTCCAACATAAGCAGCCCGTGGCTTTCCATAAATGCTGTCGCGGAGTATTTTGGAGTTAGTCCGGCGCTTCTGTCACAGCGATTCAAAAGATGCTTTGGATACGGGCCGCTTGAGTATATGCGTAGAGCACGGACAGAGCTTGCCGTTTCGCTGCTTGAGCATACAGATTTTTCAATTTCTGAGGTGAGTATTTCGGCAGGCTATGGCAGCCTTGTCACGATGCAGAGGGACTTCAACAAATTTGTCGGCTGTTCACCCAGCGCAGTAAGACAAAGGGTGAATTTACGGGAGACAGGTCGATAGCATATAAGCGGCGAAACAGCAATGGAGTTGATTTTTCAAGGCGTATAGGTTATACTATTTAAATAATTTTCCAGGATGAATAAGTACAAGATATTGTATTTCAGGAGCATAGATTCATGACGAAGAAAATCACGCGAGATTACGGCAACGAGAGCATATCCCAGCTCAAGGGCGCGGACAGGGTCCGCAAGCGTCCAGGGGTAATTTTTGGCTCAGATGGGCTCGATGGCTGTGAGCACGCCGTTTTCGAGATATTATCAAACTCTATAGACGAGGCCAGGGAAGGGCATGGCGACATCATAACCGTTACACGTTTTGAAGACAATTCGATCGAGGTCTCGGACTTCGGCCGCGGCTGCCCCGTGGACTGGAACGCCGCAGAGGGGCGCTATAACTGGGAGCTCGTGTACTGCGAGCTTTATGCCGGAGGCAAGTACAACAACCTTGAGGGAGACAATTATGAATACTCGCTTGGCTTGAATGGCCTCGGCGCATGCGCCACGCAGTATGCGTCGCGATATATGGACGTCACCGTCTGGCGCGATGGGAACAAATACTCCCTCCACTTTGAAAAGGGTGAGATCGTCGGAGAACTGAAGAAGGAGCCGGCCGACCGAAAAAAGACCGGCACGACGACGCGCTGGCTGCCCGACCTCGACGTTTTCACGGATATCAATATACCGAAGGAATATTTCACCGGCGTACTGCGCCGCCAGGCCGTCGTCAATGCGGGAATAACCTTCCGTTTCCGCAACCAGGTCAATGGGAAGTTTGAGACAGAGGATTTCTTCTATGAAAACGGCATCCTCGACTATGTTACGGAGATAGCGGGCGAGGAAACGCTCTCGGCTCCCTCATTCATAGAGGCTGAGCGCCGCGGGCGCGACCGCGAAGACAAGCCCGAATACAAGGTCCGTATGTCCGCCGCCTTCTGCTTTTCAAACAAGGTCAGCGGCATAGAGTATTACCACAACTCGAGCTGGCTCGAGCACGGAGGAGCGCCGGAAAAAGCGGTCAAATCCGCTTTTGTCTCAGCGATCGACGCATATATTAAAAAGAATAATAAATATCAGAAAAACGAGAGTAAAATCAGCTTTCAGGATATTGCCGATTGCCTCATACTGGTAACGAACTGTTTTTCGACCCAAACATCATATGAAAACCAGACGAAGAAGTCGATAAACAACAGGTTCATACAGGAGGCAATGACGGAATTCCTGCGAACCCAGCTGGAGATATATTTTATTGAGCACAAGCAGGAGGCTGACCGCATCTCCGAACAGGTGCTCATCAACAAGCGCAGCCGTGAAACAGCGGAGAAAGCGCGCCTGAACATAAAAAAGAAGCTTTCCGGATCAATTGACATTTCAAACCGCGTGCAGAAGTTTGTCGACTGCCGTACGCGCGATGTCGAGCGGCGCGAAATATATATCGTCGAGGGAGACTCGGCGCTCGGCGCCTGCAAACTCTCGCGGGACGCGGAGTTCCAGGGGATAATGCCCGTGCGCGGCAAGATACTCAATTGCCTCAAGGCCGATTACGCCCGCATATTCAAAAGCGAGATAATAACCGACCTCATAAAGGTCCTGGGCTGCGGCGTCGAGGTTGAAAAGGGCAGGGGCAAGGAACTGTCGAACTTCGACCTTGACAATCTGCGCTGGAAACGCGTCATCATCTGTACGGATGCGGACGTCGACGGGTTCCAGATACGTACGCTGATCCTGACGATGCTCTACCGCCTTGTCCCGACGCTTATAAACGAGGGATATGTATATATCGCGGAATCACCGCTTTACGAGATCGAGAGCAAGGGGAAGACCTATTTCGCCTATTCCGAACGGGAAAAGGCGGAGATAATCGAATCTCTGGACGGCGCAAAGGCCACGATAAACCGCTCCAAGGGCCTTGGCGAAAACGATCCGGAGATGATGTGGCTTACCACCATGAACCCCGAAACACGCCGGCTTATAAAAGTCATGCCGGAGGATATCGAACCAACTGTGCAGATGTTCGACCTTCTGCTGGGCGATAACCTTGCGGGACGAAAGAACCATATCGCGGAGAACGGGTACAGGTTCCTTGACCTGGCTGATATATCGTAAAAACGCAAAGGAGTGGCCGGAACAATGAAATTCAAAGTCGCCAGAAATATCGTATGTGCGCTGTATACGGTCGCAGCAGTGATACTTATCCTCGGCATAATAAATTTTGCAACGGGAACCACGATGCGCACGGTGTCTATAATTGCCGGCATAGTGCTCATACTGCTGGGCGCGGGAATACGGATGAACTTCCTCAACTGCCCAAGCTGCGGGGCGCATATAACCGGCCGGCTGCTGGATACCGATAAATGTCCAAGCTGCGGTGCCGAGCTCATGCCGAAAAAGCAGAAGAAAAGCAAGAAATGAAAAGCGCCGGGGCGCGATGAAAGGTAAGGTCACAGATGGCCCGAAAGAAGAAAACAGAAATCGAAAAACCAAAGGTTCAAAATCCTAATGTGATAGGTCTGCATGCGGAGGTGCTGGAGCAGCCGATAACGCAGACCCTCGAGCAGAACTACATGCCCTACGCCATGAGCGTTATCGTTTCGCGTGCGATACCGGAGATCGACGGATTTAAACCCTCGCACCGCAAATTGCTGTACACGATGTACAAGATGAACCTGCTTTCCGGCGCCCGCACAAAAAGCGCGAATATCGTTGGGCAGACGATGAAGCTCAACCCCCACGGAGACAGTGCGATTTATGAGACAATGGTGCGTCTTGCAAAGGGAAACGAGGCTCTGCTCACGCCCTTTGTGGACAGCAAGGGCAACTTCGGCAAGGTATATTCCCGAGACATGGCCTATGCCGCGAGCCGCTATACGGAGGCGAAGCTCGCTCCCATCAGCGCGGAGATCTTTCGCGACATAGACAAGGACACCGTCGATTTTGAGGATAACTATGACGGGACAATGAAGGAGCCGACCCTTCTGCCAACGGTTTTTCCGAACGTGCTTGTGTCCGCTAACATGGGGATCGCTGTCGGCATGGCCAGCCAGATATGCGGTTTTAACCTTGCTGAAGTCTGTCAGACGACGGTAGAACTGCTGCGCGATCCTGACCATGATATTATGACTACGCTCCTTGCCCCGGACTTCCCTACGGGAGGCGAACTTATCTATGACGCCGGAGAGATGCGGGAAATTTACCGCACCGGCCGCGGCGGCTTCAAGGTCCGCGCAAAGTGGAGGTATGTGAAGGAGCAGAACCTGATCGAGGTCTATGAGATCCCATACACCACGACGACCGAGGCAATCATTGACAAGGTGGCGGAGCTTATAAAGGCCGGCAAGGTACGGGAGATAACGGATATGCGCGATGAGACCGATCTCGGCGGACTCAAGCTGGCAATTGATCTTAAACGCGGTACAGATCCGGAGAAGCTGATGGCTAAGCTTTTCAAGATAACGCCGCTGATGGATACCTTCTCCTGCAACTTCAATATACTCATCGCGGGCAACCCGCGTGTAATGGGAGTGCGGGAGATACTCAATGAGTGGATAGCGTGGCGTGAGGATTGCGTCAAGCGCCGCGTATATTTCGACTTGACCAAGAAAAAGGACAAGCTTCATCTGTTGCATGGTCTTGGGAAGATACTGCTCGACATCGACAAGGCGATCAGGATAATACGCGAAACTGAGCAGGAGTCCGAAGTTGTGCCGAACCTGATGATCGGTTTCGGCATAGATGAAATACAGGCCGAATATGTCGCGGAGATAAAGCTGCGCAACATAAACCGCGAATATATTCTCAAACGCACAAATGAGACCGAGGCGCTCGAAAAGGAGATAAGCAATCTTGAGGATCTTCTTGGCAGTCGAAGGCGCATAAGGGATGTCATAACCGACGAGCTTAGTCAGATAATAAAAAAATATTCCGAACCGCGCCGTACCTCTATCGTCTATGCCGATGAGATAAAACAGTATGTCGAGGAGGAAAGCACCGAGGATTACGACGTGATGCTCTTCTTGTCCCGCGACGGCTATTTCAAGAAGATAACGCCGCAGTCCCTACGCATGGCGTCCGAGCAGAAGTTCAAGGAAAACGACGCCCTTGCGCAGAGCTTTCCTGCGAGAAACCGCGGGGAGCTTATGGTGTTTACCGACAGGCAGCAGGTCTATAAGTGCAGGATCAGTGATTTTGACGATATGAAGGCCTCTGTTTTGGGCGTTTTTCTGCCGTCTCACCTGAACATGGACGAGGGAGAAAACGTCATATCCATCGTAGACCCTGGCGATTATTCTAAGCATATTTTGCTGTTCTTTGAGAACGGAAAAGCCGCGCGGCTGGAGCTTTCAGCTTATGCCACAAAGACGAACCGCCGCAAACTGACGGGCGCATATTCGGACAAAAGCGCGCTCAAGAGCATTTTGCCTCTTGACGCGGACATGGAGGTAGCAGTATTCTCGACCGAGGGAAGGGCGCTTGTTTTCAACACAGCGCTGATGCAGCCAAAGTCCAGCCGCACTTCACAGGGCGTCGGCGTTATGACGCTCAAGACGAAATGGAAGCTCGAGAGCGCACGCCCTCTATCTGAAACGAAGATAAAAAATACCGCGCGCTATCGTGTTCGTAATATTCCTGCCGCAGGAGCGCTCCTGAAGGAAGAGGACAGGGGAGAGGAACAGCTGACGCTTATCTGATTTGGGAGGCATTATGCTTAAAAAGGAAAGTGTAACTTCTATCATCCTTGCTTATGTAAAGGTCGTTGTTGGCGCCGTATTGTACGCTGTGGGATTCCAGTTTTTCCTGTATCCGAACTCCATAATCGTCGGCGGGGTTACGGGTATGGCGATGATAGTCAACTTCCTGACCGGACTGCCGGTCGGCGTCATTGTCATTGTTGTTAATATCCCGCTGTTTGTGTTTTCGTGGAAAAAGTTTGGGATAAGCTTTATGGCCAGGTCTCTGGTGGGCACTTTTTTAAGCTCGATACTTGTAGACCTGTTCGCTATGATACCGGTTAACATAACACATCAAACGCTCTTGGCGTCTATCTATGGCGGGGTGATAAAGGGCTTTGGCCTTGGCCTGATCTATTCCGCTAACGGGACGACCGGCGGAATAGACATCGCCGCGAAATTCCTGCGCTCAAAGTATCAGCACATTAATTTCGGAACGCTGATCCTTCTTCTGGACATGGTCGTTATATTCCTGTTTGCGATAATTTTTGAACGTTATGACAGTGCCATGTATGCGGTCATCGCGATGTTTATAGTTTCCAAAGTCGTGGATTTCGTTCTCTATGGAGCTGTTAACAGCAAGGTCTGTTATATAATCTCCGATGCGAGTACGGATATAAAGAAGGCGATAACGGACCGCTTGGGGCGCGGCGTTACGCTGCTGCACGGCGAGGGTGCTTATTCAGGCCGCGAGAAGGACGTCATACTCTGTGTGATCAAGCACCAGCAGATCGTCGAGCTGCGCAAGGTCATCAAGGAATTTGATGAGAACGCTTTTGTTATAATCGGGGATTCGCGCGAGGTGTTTGGAAACGGTTTCTTGAGCATCAACGACAATAAATAACATGGGGGTAAGCTCTGTGAATGTAGAAAAAACGATTGAAAACCTCAGAGCACGAGGCTTCGCTGTCAAACATTTCGCTTCAGCGGCAGAGTGTGTGGACTATCTCGCCGGAAGTATCAGCGACACGACGGTCGGCCTTGGCGGCAGTATGACTCTTGAGCAGCTCGGGCTGTATGATAGGCTGACCGGGAATAATTCCGTCAGCTGGCATTGGTTCCACAAAACGCCGGAGATCATAAAGGCCGCTACGGAGTCAAAGGTTTATATCTGCTCGGCAAACGCCGTCGCGCAGACCGGGGAGATAGTCAATATCGACGGACGTGGAAACCGCGTCGCAGGCACATTATACGGCAAAAAAGAGGTTTACATAATCATAGGGACCAATAAGATAACCGAGGACCTCGATTCAGCGATACTTCGAGCGCGGAATGTCGCCGCGCCGAGGAACGCGCAGCGGCTTGGTGTGAAAACGCCCTGTGCTGTGAAGGGCGACAGGTGCTATGACTGCCGGTCGCCGCAGCGGATCTGCCGCGGGCTGGTCGTTTTGTATGGGCCGATGCTTGATATGGAAAAGGTCGAGGTTGTGATCGTTGACGAGGAGCTGGGCGCTTGAAAAAACGGTTCTGTGCGCTTCTGCTTGCACTGGCGGCGATATTGCCGCAGTGCGGCTGTTCGATGCTGGCAACGGAATATTACAGCGTCAGGGAATATACCGAGGATATGACCTCGGAGGTGGAGGAGCTTTCGGGTTCCATCAGCAATTACAGTTCCCTGCGCCGTGCGATAAGCTCAATGGTACAGCGCCATGAGGAGAGCGGCAAGCTGACCTTCAGCAATTATGACGGTACCGTCAGCGACGATATCGCGGTCGCATGCTGGGAGGTCAAGTCTGATACGGCGCTGGGAGCCTATGCTGTTGACTATATGTCCTATGATATCAACAGGATCGTGTCATACTATGAAGCAGAGATATTCATAAACTATCGAAGAACTCAGGAACAGGTGGATTCAATACAGGCGATTGGCGGAGTGTCACAGCTTCAGGGCGCGATGTATGATGCTATACGCGACCTTGTCCCAACGCTGACCGTCAAGATAAATACAGCTGGTCTCACGCCGGATGAGATACAGCAGATGGCGACCGATATATACTTTGAAAACCCTCTGATGACGTTGATAGAGCCGAGCGTTTCCGTGGCCGTGTATCCTGAAAGCGGACTTGAACAGATATTTGAAATGAGCTTTGATTATGGCAGAGATGCTGAAACCATCAGGACGATGAAAGAAGAGCTCAGGGAGACCGTGGCTCAGTTGGCTACAATGGTTTCCGGATGGGGGGATATAGAAACGGTTGTCGGACTTGCCGGCATGCTGCCGCAGCATTGCAGGGTGCTCGAACAGGCGCGTACAGACAGCAGCATCGATTCGACGGCCTACGGAGCTATCGTCAATGGTACGGCGGACAGTGAGGGCGCCGCAATGGCGTTTATGTCTCTGTGCATTGCCAAGGGAATCGATTGTGTGGTCGTAGAGGGTCGTTTGGATAAAGAGCCGCATTTCTGGAACATTGTAACGATAGACGAAGTGAGCCACCACATAGATATTTCACAGATGACGGATGGCGCGCCGGTCCGTCTTTACAGTGATTCGGAGATTCTTGACCGTTATTGGTGGGACACGGATAAATACCCCGTATGTGGGGAAGCGTCCGAAACTGCAGCAGATCTGACCGATCTGAATGAAGCGTGATACGGCAATATAAACTTTTAGGAGCCGCTGCCGGCTCCTAAAATATTTTTAAAAACTATATTGACAAATTTTCAGGATTTGCTATAATAACAAAGCTGAAACGCGCGGGCGTAGCTCATTTGGCAGAGCGCCACCTTGCCAAGGTGGAGGTAGCGAGTTCGAATCTCGTCGCCCGCTCCAGTTCGGAGCAAGCT
>CAZIHY010000084.1:0-8860 GCA_964539115.1 uncultured Oscillospiraceae bacterium | reverse complement strand
GTGAACGTGCTCAGCGAAAACGGCCTGTGCGCGATCGACGTGGCTCAGCTGCTTGCAATGTCACGGACGGATGCGGTTTCGGCCTTTGCCGAAAGCTATTCGCTCGGCGAGCCGGCGGTGCTGGACATATATGAAATGTGTTATGACGGCGGTTTTATATGCCACAGGCTGGAGAGCTACGAAAACAGCGCGGCGATCACGCTGACGCGTGTTGCCTGGGAGGAAAAAACGCCGGTCGTGACCTATTCGGAGCGGTATCCGATAACGAAGCTGGAAATTACGGACGGCTCGCTTTATTATGAATATTTCATGGCCGACAATCCCGAGGGCGGCAACCACGACGGTCATATCGACACCGAAAAGAGCTTCAGACTGAGCTGATGCTGCTAGACGATACGGAGCTTGCGGGAACGCAGCTGCTCCCTCTCTGGACGTGCCCTTCCAACAGGTGGACAGGTACCGTTTGTGCTCAGGGTAATAATCTGATACGCTTAGCTCCTGAGACCGCTCGTCCGCTAAGAAGAAATAAACATTATGTTTTCCGATTCAAAGGTTCCCTTGTGTAAGAATTTATGTGGTGATACAGCGTAAAAAAACGTCCAGAGGATTTATCCTCTGGACGTTTTTGCTGAGGAAAGAAGAGCACAAAAGCTTATCCTATCATTTTTACTGCGACGAAGGCTGCACGTATGGCATTTGCAATGTCGGTTGCGCGGTTGCAGTCGCCGACTACCTCAACGGGGATCTCCCCGGCAAGCGCTTTGATGCGCTCAACCTCGTCCCGGCGCGGCTCAAGCCCGACGCAGTAGATTACCTCGCGCGCGGGGATGAGCCCGCCGTCGGCAAGGCGCAGGCCAGCATCCTCAATGGCGGTAATCTCTGCGTCCTTTATGTACTCCACACCCATTTGAGTCATCTTTTTCTCAACAATTCGGGTCGGGGTTCCGGCGCTGTAACCTTTTATATTGAGTTTTACGAGCTTGACGGAGGTGGCGGTGTCTGCCAGCCAGACAGTGCTCTCTCCGGCGAACATGCTGCTGCCAAGAACAACGGTCTCATCGTGGTGCCGGACGCCATCGGCATAGACATCAAGTATGTGCCTTGCTTTCTCAATGCCGGGAAGAGGCGGAACCTTTGGCTCCGCACCGACGGCGGCGAATATGACATCGGGTTTTATCTCATCGATAAGCTCCGCGCTCAGCTCGGTATTATAGCGTACGTCGATTCGACGCTCGGCAGTGCGGCGGATGAGAAGATTCTTGTAGTTCATGAAGTCAAGCTTGTAGTGGTCTTGATCGGTGAAGTTCATCGTGCCGCCGAGGCGGCCGCTTTTTTCGATTATGACGGGTATGTGGCCGCAGTCTACGGCTGTGGTTGCCGCCATCATGCCTGCAACGCCTCCGCCGACGATGAGCACCTTTTTGGCCTTTTCAACGACAGGCCAGCCTCCCTCGGGCGGGATCAGTCCGCGTTCAGGATTGACGGAGCAGAGGACGACAACACCCTCCGGATGCTCACGCGGAGGCGAGGTTACGCGCCACTCCTCGAGATCAGGCTGCCCTCCGTTGTCACAGTGGATGCACTCGCAGCAGCGCTGAATATCCTCCGGATGGCCGGACATGCACTTGTTTGCAAAATTCGGATCCGCGTATATCTGCTTTGCCATGGCAACGAAGTCACATTTGCCCTCTGCCATAGCTTCCTCTGCCTGCTCGGGACTGTTGACGCCGCCGACAACATTTATGAGCATATCCGGAACAGCGGCCTTTATCTTTGCAGCGGTCTCAAGATTAACGATATGCGGCGTGTATTTGGTCGCGCCGCCGCATAGACTGGTGTCGTGCCTGTTGTAGTGACCGTCCGAGATGTGGACAATGTCTGCAATCCCTACAAGACGTTTCGTGAAAGCGATGCTCTGCTCCACTCCGTAGCCGCCGGGAACTCCGGTCTCTTCGCCGGATATGCGCACCTCAATTACGAAATCCTCGCCTCCGCCGCGGCGGACGGCCTCAACGATGCGGACGGGGAAATTGCAGCGTTTTTCCACGCTGCCGCCATATTCGTCCGTGCGCTGATTGGTGGAGGGGGAAAGGAATTGCGTTATCAACCAGCCGTGACCGCCGTGAATCTGTACACCGTCGAAGCCGCAGTCCTTGAAATAGCGCGCCGCGCGCTCGAAGCTGGCGCAGACCTGCTGCATATTGGCCTCGTCTGCCGCTTTGACGATCTCGCCGTTGGCACGGATGAATCCCATGGGTCCGATGGCCGTTGGCACACCGTCAGGTACTGCACCCAGACCGATGCGCATGTTTCCCGCATGCGCGATCTGAACGATGGCGAGGCTGCCCAGGTTGTGAATATCGCGTGCTATCTTGCGCCACGTGTTCATCTTTGGATTGTTGTAGTTGTCGTAATCGACGTACATAGTGCTGATGAAGCCGGTATAGAAGGGATCGGTCTGATACTTTATGTTCCAGCGGTCGGCCCAGACAGTGTCGACTACGGTCTCGCCGATGCAGACGCAGCCGATACCTCCTCTGGCGTGGCTGATCTTATCCTCCAACCAGTCTTTTGACACAACGATGCCGTCCGGATTCATCATTATGCTCATAAGCGAGGGTGCGGAGATGATGCGGTTACGAAAAACCTTGCCCCTGATGTTTATAGGAGCTGTAAGGTGAGGGAAAAATGTGCTCATTATATTGTACCTCCTGTAGGGTTTGGGACCCCGGTTACTTGCTTCTCGCGCAGTAGTTGTCGTAAGAAATCTGCTTGATTTCGACAGCCCTCGAGATGTTCATTTTTTCCACAGTTCCAATATACTCTGCCCACGTTTCGTCATTGAGCTCCATCTGGCCTGTGATAAAGGTGTTGGTCATCTGGGTGACATAGGTGATGATTTCGCTCATGATGTCCGTGTACTCGTCCTTGAGCTCTGCGCTCATCTGGGCGTTGTAAGGGAAGACATATTCTTCGTCCGCCTGGAGCCACCTTTCGTTGGCCTCGAGTATAACGGGCTGGAAGTTCTTCATCAGACGGGAGTCATAGTTCCTCATCGGACCGCTGAACTTGGTATAAACAACAGCGGCGACAGTGAGGTTGTAGGTCTCATGATTTGTGATGAGCTCCGTCAGCTGGGGGTCGCCGTTCTCATCAATTTCGCAGGTCTCGCCGACAATGCCGTAGTTGGCGAGGAATGTGCCTTCGTCGGAGTACATGAAGTCAATGTACTTGATTGCCAGATCTATATCCCCGCACTTGGTGCTGATGGAGGAACCGATGCTTATGAGATATTCGGCGTTGCGGTAATGGGCTGTTTCGCCCTTATTTTTGACGGGGATTGTTGTGCCGACCAGCTCGATGTCGGGGTCGTCGGACATTTCCATGATAGTCTGCATACGGTCGCGCTCGGTTGTGGCGTAGCCGATGGTTCCGTTGACCTGGTCGTCTATGGGAATACCGCTGTAGGTCCAGCTTGTGTAGTCGCGGTTTATATAGCCTGCGGCAAACCAGCGGGACATCATCTCAAGATATTCGCGGAAGCCCTCGTTGGTCGGGCCGTACTCAACGATGCCGTCAATAACGAGGAACGGATCACGCGCGCTCTCCGTGCCCTGATAGCCGGCGGTCGCATAGCCTGCGGACATAGTGTTGCCGGAGTCGATACCGTATGGGGCGAGGCCGTAGAAATCGGTCTTTCCAAGTTCCGTCACCCATGCTGCAAACAGCTCTTCATAGTCGTCATAGGTTATGGGCAGATCCATTCCGACGGCATCGCACCAGTCCTTGCGGATATACGGGCCGGCTGAGACGCCCTCGGTCTCGACCCAGAGCATATTCGCGCTGGGAAGGCAGCCGTTGTCTGTATATGACTGGATGACAAACTCTTCATTGAGCGCGAGAGAGGCCTTGTAATTTGGCATATACTCATCCAGATATTCGGCAAGGTCAACTATAATTTCGTCTTCGATGGCGGCCTCCGCGCCGTCGGTGTAGTATGTGGTGAAGCCGTTAATGATGTCACAGTATTCGCTGCCGGCCACCATGACGGAGAAGGATTCATTGGCTGTGAATACCGGGACGATAACAAAATCGAGGTGGACTCCGGTCATATTCTCCAGTTCTTTGTAATATAAGAAGTCCTCATACTGAACGTCATAGGCCATGAGATACGGGGCCTTTGCGTCCCAATATGTAAACGTGACCTCTTCCTCGGTCAGGGGAAGCTGGTACTCCACAAAGCCGCTCTTGGCGGCGGGCTCCTGCGAGGGAACCTCCGGAGGCTCCTCTGCTGGTTCTTCGGCAGTAGACGCTGTCGGCGCTTCAGTCGGTGTTTCGATTTCGGGTTCCGTTGCCTGTCCACAGCCTGCAAACAGGCACAGAACCATAATAAGCGACAGCATAAGGCTCAGCGCACGGGTCCTTTGAAACTTCATAGTTGCTTCTCCTTTCAGTTTATAGCAAGATCATAGATTCATGATCTTGTTATAATAAGTATATTTTGGGTACGCGGGAGAAGCAATTGCCATAATCTGCGCCTGCATGCCGAAGCAGATGAATACGGAAAAGGCCCATTGTCCGTTTGCGGCGGACAGGTCAGTTTTCACAAACATCAAAGAGAATCGAATATCCGAATTCCTGAAAAAGAGCATTTTTTCGGTGTATGAGGCCGTGAAATCACTCAATATCGAGAAATAATGTCCAAATTCACAAAATAATAAATGCTGAATCAAGAAATATACCCAATATTACGAAATAATAATTTGAGAATGTTGACATGTATTTCAAAAATGGATATTATAGGGTAAAAGGAGCTGATGAGCATGAGCGAGGGCTTATTTGATCTTATGTCGCCTGAGGAGTACTATCACGACCTTGAGAAAGAGCGTAACAACGACTATAAGCGCCTGTATGCGCAGTCAGTGCTCCTGAGCCTTGTGCTTAAGCACGGCGATAGCCTGACAGATAGGGATTACAGGACACTGAACGTTAACAAAATCATCCTCGGAAACGGTATGTATAAGGTTTTGATTTTTCACGCGGAGACCGCAGCAGTGACCGAAAGGGGCATACCATTTCCGAATGCACGTGAATATGCTTACTATGTTCTGGCAAATGTATCCCAGTCTTTACTAAGCTCGCACTTTGTGACCTATTCGGGAGAGGCCGGGGGGTCGTTATGCGGCTCTCATCTGCCTCTTGAACGGCAATACGGAGGATATAATCAGGGAAATCGACAGGAAGATTTTTTCTATTTTGAAAGAGATCGTGGTGACCTGCCGCGAGTATGAGGTCAACGTCGAATACTCTTACAGCCTGTTCCATGAGGGCGTGGCCTCGATACCAGCGGCATGGCACGAGGCGGAGGGGATACGCCGCTTCGACGCATTCACTTCACAGCCGCTTTTTGAGCGGGAGGTACTGGCCGCGGAAACCGGCTCCCGCGACCTTTCCGAGATGGAGCATTTGAACGTGCTCGCCAAAGGCCTATATGAACGGCTGTGTGAGCAGGAGGTCGAAGATTTAGAAGTTTTTTTCGAGAAGGTTATGGAAAACCTTGTATACGGCGGACGACACTCTGTGCAGGAAATATTCCGCCGTGTGCGCCTTATGATGTTTTTCCTGCATATGTATCTGGAGCAGGACCCGGCGTTCGCTTCTGTCAGGGGCCGCGTAATGGAGCTGGATGACTTGGAGAACATGAAAAGCGAGAGTGAGCTCAGGCGTTTTCTCATGGATATAACGTCCTGCCTGCTTGAGGGACGTGCCCAACAGTTAAACAGGGCTATGGAAACGGCGGACCGCGCAAAGAGATTTATAGACGCGCATCTAACGGATATTAACCTGAGTGTTACGAGTGTGGCAAGCGAGCTTGGGGTGAACCCGAACACGCTATCCGGCAGGTTCAAACGCCTGTTTGGGATCTCGATCGCGGACTATATCCATATGGAGCGCGTGGAAATGGCGATCAAACTTTTGACAACAACAAAACAGCCGTTGGCGGAGATTTGCCGCCGCTGCGGATATGGCAGCGTAAACACGCTTTACAGAGCGTTTGAGAAATATAAGGGACGCTCCCCGTCTGCATACAGGATATAGCGGAAAACATGCGCCGTATACGCTGCTTGTATACGGCGTATGCTTGCTTATAAGGCAATTATGGAAGATACAGGGTTGATTTGGCGCTTTGTATACGATATAATCAGACTGAAATGAAAAATCATTGCAAGGAGGACATAGAATGTATACTGCCAAAACTGTTGAGGGCGTATGGGAGATAACCGAAACCCAGCGCTTCAACGAACTGACGCTCGCGGAGGGCGCTAGGGTAACGGCTCCCAAGGGCAAGGGAGTGACACTCGCTGTCGACGGCGTTGCAAAGGCCATGGAGCCCGGGACTTATTACGGCAATGTCTCGCTCGTCGTAGCGGATGTCTTTGACATGCCACCCTCCGGCCTCATGCGCAGAAGCACCCAGAAGTTCCCCTTCCGCACCGCTCTGTGCGTCATCGACGGCAAGGAGGTCCCAGAAAAGTCCATTCCCGAGGTCGTCGGCGTCAACTACGGCAAGGGCGGACCCGCCATATACGGCACCGACGACGCGCTCAACGGCATCGTCGTCGACGGCAAGGGCAAATACGTCATCGACGGCGCAAAGATAGAGTTTGACGGCTTCGGCGGAAACGACTTCTGCGGCATGGGCGCGGCTATCCTGACCCATGGCACCGTTGACCTGACCGTCAATGACTCCGAGATCTGCCTGACAAGCGCCGAGCGCTGCTGTGCTCACATCGGCGGCGACAGCACCGTCCGCTTCAACAACTGCATGATCCAGAACCTCTCTCCCGCGACCGACCGCCACGACGGCACCTTCGCCTGGCAGATCGGCGTCCGCGGCACGAACCGCACCATCCAGCTGACCGACAACGGCGTGGTTTATTACGACAACTGTTACATAAAGGGCAACGGCTGGGGCGTCCTCTCTGTCGACGGCGGCGACCGCGTTGCCATGACGCTGAAGGATTCCAAGCTCGAGCTCTCCGGCCCGCGCAGCCATGGCTACGGGTTCTATTCGATCGGACATGTGTTCACGACCATCGATAACTCCGAGGTCGACGTCTGCGGCTATCCCATCTTCATCATGAGCCAGGATAACTCCGTTACCGATATAAAGAACGGCTCCCTCATCTGCGGCAAGGAGTTCGGCGCTCTGATAAACGGCGACCAGGGCGGCCTGCTGAAGGTCTCCGATTCGACGATCGACACCGGGCTTTCGACCTTTGCCATCAAGGGCAGCCATACTGCCATCGAGATCGAGAATTCCGAGCTGAAGGCCGGAAACGGCGTCATCGTCCAGCTCTACGATAACGACGAGGGCGGCGGAATGATGAGCGCGAACTACCCCATTCCCGTCGGTGTCGAGGACACCTATCTCGAGGGACGCGATCTTTACAATCTCTCGCCGGACGATATCTCCATCAAGGTTTCGGACTGCTCGCTCGAGGGCGACTTCTTAAACTCCACGACCAACCTGCGCTGGTATACTAACTGTGAGATCAATCCCAACGCCGGCTTCCTGCCGTTTGCCGAGGGTATCGACCAGGATCAGGCCAGCATGGGCGGCCCCGGCGGCGGAGATCCCGAGTTTGCAGCGATGATGGCAGAGCAGGAGAAGTATAAGGAGATCCTCAACGGACCGCACAACATGGAGCTGTGGTTCCATAACACGAAGCTTGTCGGCGTTGTCAGCGCCGCGAAGCAGGAGTATGCACCCGACGTGACCGAGATCCGTCAGGAGAGCCGCGAGTACCTCAACCACATCGTCCAGACCCCGAACAAGACCGTCAACAACGGCGTTATTGCGCACTTTGACTCCAGCTGCGTCTGGGTCGTCAACCGCGATTGCTGGCTGTCCCGCCTGAGCCTCGAGGAGGCCGGCGTCATCAAGGCTCCCGAGGGCAAAAAGCTGACCATGCTCGTCGACGGCGTAGAGACAAAGATTCTCCCCGGCGAATACCGGGGTGATATCCACTTCGTGGTCGAATAAATAAAAAACGGCCTCCGTGCAAAAGCGTGGAGGTCATAAAAAAGAGGCAAGGTATGATTGCGGTCGTACCTTGCCGTTTTTATTTTCAGAATGTTGTTTATTCAGGATGGTCGAATTTTCAGCTATTTATTGATCAGCTGGATGCCGAAACCCGTCAGCTCTCCGGTGCTGTTATCCGATTCCGTATACAGTTCCAAACGGTTAAGACCGCCGTCGGATTCGGTCTGCCATCTCCAAAAAAGCATTTTCTCGTCAGGGGAATCCAGAATATCCTCGACAGGCTCGCCAAGACTGCTTGAGGCCATTTCCAGCAACGCGTCAAACGCAGCCTGCATGTCGGCCTGTTCAAAATACTTTTCCTCGACCATTATTTGGCATTGCTTGGTCCCGTTAAGCGCCGTGTTGTCGGAAAAATACGGGATTGCCATTATTTCAAAATCACCGGCGCTGATCCGCAGCCACAGCTCCGGGTCGCTTTCGGGGTAGTACGGCATGGCCGTGACGCCGAAATGCTCCGCGAGACCAGAGAAATCATCGTCCCAGGACACTCCCGGAAAAACGAACAGGCCGCCGGTCTGCCGTATTATGTCATCAAAGCAGTATTCCAGAACAACGTCATCCCCGCCGGGAGTATAGCGGGCGCCTGTTATCTGATCTATCAGAGCTTCGTCGCTGACGGGTTCATCCGAAACTGCGGCGTCCGGGGTTTCATCAGCCACGGGAACGTCGGTCTCCGGAAGCGGGGCTCCATTTGAGTCGCCGTTTTCGCACCCGGAAATAACGAGCATCAGAGAAATGGAAACGAGGAGACAG
>CAZIHY010000083.1:0-9214 GCA_964539115.1 uncultured Oscillospiraceae bacterium | reverse complement strand
TGGCGGAATCGGCAAAGGCACAGCGGGAGATATCGGAGCATTATGGCTTCAAAGACAAGAACCCGCCTCATTCAAAGAAGCCAACGAAATGATTGACCTCTATATTTATTTTTACAACCGCGAGCGCATCCGGCTAAAAACTGGAGTGGCGCCGCTGACGCTGTGCCACTCCGCTTAAAACTGAAAATATTTTCCTGCCGGGGGCTCTTTTGTGCTGTCCGTATATTCTGGGGCAGTTCAACCACAGCGGGGCCTTTTGTTTTTTAAGATCAGATTCTCTCTATGATGGCTTTGCCCATTTCGCGGCAGCCGACGAGGGTGCAGCCCTCGCTCATAATGTCGCCGCAGCGGAAGCCGTCGCGCAGCACCCTGTCAACGGCGGCCTCAACGGCGTCCGCCTCCGCGGACATATCGAAGCTGTACCGCAGCATCATTGCAGCGGCAAGGATCGTTCCGATCGGGTTTGCCTTGTCCGTGCCCGCAATGTCGGGCGCGGAGCCGTGGATGGGCTCATAGAGCCCGCAGCCCGTTTCACCCATGCTGGAGGAAGGGATCATGCCGATAGAGCCGGTTATCATGCTCGCCTCGTCGGAGAGAATGTCGCCGAAGAGGTTTTCCGTTACGATAACGTCGAACTGGGACGGGTCGCGCACGAGCTGCATCGCGGCGTTGTCGACGTACATGTGCGAAAGCTCAACGTCGGGGTATTCCTTAGCCACCTCGGTCACGACCGCGCGCCAGAGCCGCGAGGTGTCCAGCACGTTAGCCTTGTCGACCGAGCAGACGCGCCCGCGGCGCTTGCGCGCCATGTCGAAGGCGACGCGCGCGATGCGGCGTATCTCATGCTCGGAATAGGCCATTATGTCGGTAGCCTTTTTCTCGCCGGCGACCTCCTCTGTGCGGTGCTCGCCGAAGTATACGCCGCCGATGAGCTCGCGGACAACGACAAAATCGATGCCCTTCTCGGCGGTCTCCTTCTTCAGCGGGCAGGCGTCGGAGAGGACGGGGAACATCTTTGCCGGGCGCACGTTGGCATACAGCCCCATGCCGGAACGAAGCCGAAGAAGGCCCTTTTCGGGGCGCATCTGGGCGGGAACGGAGTCCCACTTCGGGCCTCCGACCGCGCCGAGCAGCACGCTGTCGCTCTCAAGGCAGGTTTTCAGGCTCGATGCAGGCAGCGGATCGCCGAAGACGTCGATGGCGTTGCCGCCCATGGGGGCCTCGGTGTAGACGAATTCATGTCCGAATTTCTCGGCGACCGCGTCCAGAACTCCTATGGCCTCGCCGACTATCTCAGGGCCAATGCCGTCGCCGCGTATGACTGCTATATTTTTACGCATTTTCGCCACCTCAACCCTTGAGAGAGGCCATGAGGCCGCCCTTGTTTATCATGTCCTTGATGAACTCGGGGAAGGGCTCCGCCTGGTAGGTTTCGCCCTTAGTGACGTTTGTGATAACGCCGGTGTCGAAGTCGATAGAGACCTCGTCGCCGTCGCGGATGCCCTCGCTCGCCGCCTCGCACTCGAGGATGGCAAGGCCGATGTTGATCGCGTTGCGGTAAAAGATTCGGGCAAAGGTCTTTGCGATGACGCAGGATATGCCGCTTGCCTTGATGGCGATGGGCGCGTGCTCGCGGGAGGAGCCGCAGCCGAAGTTGAGGCCCGCGACCATGATGTCGCCGTCCCTGACCTTGCCGGTGAAGGAGGTGTCGATGTCCTCCATGCAGTGGGAGGCCAGCTCCTTATGGTCCTGAGTTGCCAGATAGCGGGCGGGGATTATGACGTCCGTATCGATGTGGTCGCCGTATTTATGTGCTGTTCCGTGTGCGTTCATGCCATTACCTCCATCGGGTGAGTGATGTGTCCGGTCACGGCGGAGGCCGCCGCGACGGCGGGAGACGCGAGGTATACCTCGCTGTCGACGTGGCCCATGCGGCCGACGAAGTTGCGGTTTGTGGTGGAGATGCATCTCTCGCCCGCGGCGAGGACGCCCATGTGCCCGCCGAGGCAGGGGCCGCAGGTCGGCGTGGAGACGATGCAGCCGGCGTCGATGAAGGTCTCCATCCAGCCGCGCTTCATGCACTCCTTGTAGACATACTGCGTCGCGGGGATGACTATCGCGCGGACGTTCGGAGCGATATGCCGTCCCTTGAGGATCTCCGCGGCGGACTGCATGTCCGCGAGGTTGCCGTTGGTGCAGGAGCCGATGACGACCTGGTCAACGGCGATGTTCGCGCCCTCTTTCGCGGGGTGCGTGTTCTCCGGCAGATGCGGGTAGGATACGGTGCAGTCGAGCCCGGACAGGTCAATGTCGATAACGCGGCTGTACTCGGCGTCGGGGTCGGCTTCAAAAGCCGTCCACTCGCGGTCGACGCGGCCGGCGAGGAACTCGCGCGTTACGTCGTCGACGGGGAAAATGCCGTTTTTAGCGCCGGCCTCGATCGCCATGTTGCAGATCGTGAGACGGTCGTAGATGGAGAGGTTTTTGACGCCCTCGCCTGAAAACTCCAGCGACTGGTAAAGTGCGCCGTCGACGCCGATCATGCCGATCAGGGAGAGGATGACGTCCTTACCGCTGACGTAGGGCCTGAAGGAGCCGGTGAGGTTGACCTTTATGGCCTGTGGGACCTTGAACCAGGTTTCGCCGACAGCCATCGCAGCGCCCATGTCCGTCGAGCCGACGCCGGTCGAGAACGCGCCGACGGCGCCGTAGGTGCAGGTGTGGCTGTCCGCGCCGATGATTGCCTCGCCGGGCGCGACGAGACCCTTTTCCGGCAGAAGCGCGTGCTCTATGCCCATCGTGCCGACGTCGTACCAGTTGTCGATGTCGAAGCGGCGGGCAAAGGAGCGGCACTGCTTGCACTGGGTGGCGGCCTTTATATCCTTGTTCGGCGCGAAGTGATCCATGACGAGCGCGATGCGGCTCTTGTCAAAGACCTTCTCGAAGCCCGCGGCTTCAAATTCGTTTATCGCGACAGGGGTCGTGATGTCGTTTCCGAGCACGAGGTCGAGCTTCGCCTTGATGAGCTGTCCGGCCCGGACCTCGGGCAGTCCCGCGTGATGTGCGAGAATTTTCTGAGTCATTGTCATTCCCATGATCATTTCGCTCCCGTAATTTTATTGATTCCGTTTATATAAGCGCGGATAGAGGCCTCGATAACGTCGGTGGAAAGACCTGTTCCGGTGGCGGTAATATCGCCGCAGCGGAGCTTCACGACGGCCTCGCCCATCGCGTCCTCGCCGTCCGTTACGGCGTTCAGGCGGAAGGACTCGAGCGAGACGTCCATGCCGACGATACGGTTTATTGCTTTGAATGCAGCGTCGAGAGGTCCGGAACCCATCGCGACCTCCTCCGCGTAGCCGTCGTCCGTGCGCTTTACCTTAACGCAGGCGAGGTTAGGAACGTCGCCTGAGCCGGTATTGACGACATGACCGGCGAATTCGTAGGCGCCGACCTCCGTGTGGCGCTGGTTGAGCACGAGCGCTTCAAGGTCGGAGTTGGAGATGTTTTTCTTCTTGTCGGCGAGATCCTTGAAGCGGGTGAAGATCGTCTCCATATCCTCCGCGCTTATCTCATAGCCGAGTTCCTCCAGACGCTCGCGCAGGGCGTGCTTTCCGCTGTGCTTGCCGAGGACGAGGGAATTCTGCGGAATGCCGATATCCTCCGCCTTCATGATCTCATAGGTCTGCGCGTTTGCGATAACGCCGTGCTGGTGGATGCCGGACTCGTGTGCGAAGGCATTTGCACCGACGATGGATTTGGTCGGCGCGATGGGAACGCCGGTGATGCTGGAGAGCAGCTTGCTGGTCTTGTATATCATGCGGGTGTTGATGCCCGTTTCTGCGTCATACAGGTCGCGGCGCGTTTTGAGCGCCATTGCTATCTCCTCGAGACTTGCGTTGCCCGCGCGTTCGCCGATGCCGTTTATTGTGCACTCGACCTGGGTCGCGCCTGCGCGGATGCAGGCGAGGCTGTTGGCAACGGCAAGGCCGAGGTCGTCATGGCAGTGCGCGGAGAGGTCGACGTTTTCAATGCCGCGAACATTCTTCTTGAGATAGGAGAAGAGGTCAAATATCTCCTCCGGCATGGCATATCCGACGGTGTCGGGCACGTTGACGACAGTTGCGCCCGCCTCGATAGCAACGCTCAGGCATTCGGCGAGAAATTCGCGGTCGGAGCGGGAGGCGTCCTCGGCGGAGAACTCAATATCCTCGCAGAAGCTCTTGGCGTAGGAGACATTTTCGCGAATGCTGGCGAGGACTTCGTCGCGGCTCATCTTGAGCTTATACTCCATGTGGATGTCGCTGGTTGCGAGAAATACGTGGATGCGCGGCTTGACGGCGTCCTTGACGGCGTTCCAGGCAGAGTCGATATCGCCCTTGGTGCAGCGTGCGAGGCTTGCGACCGTGCAGTTTTTCGCCGTCGCGGCGATAGCCTGAACACTCTTGAAATCCATCGGGGAGGCGATGGCAAAGCCCGCCTCGATGATGTCGACGCCGAGCTTGTCGAGCTGACGCGCCATCTCTATCTTCTCAGAGAGGTTCATGCTGCAGCCGGGGGACTGCTCTCCGTCGCGCAGCGTGGTGTCGAAAATTTTGATCCTGTGCATTGTGTTAACCCTCATTTCACTGATTTGTTTTAACGGTTGGAGCGGCTTTCCCGTTTCGGCAATAAAAAAACAGCCCCGTCTCTGTTCAGAGACGAAAGCTGACTTCCGCGGTACCACTCCGTTTGATATTTCAAAAATACCCACTCTCAGCATCAGCCCATACCGGGCGAATACTGCCTCTCTGATAACGGTGAGGAGGCCCGTTCCGGCCTAAAGCGCGCTCTCAGCCGGAATGCTCAGG
The DNA here is from genome assembly GCA_964539115.1 of uncultured Oscillospiraceae bacterium. Taxonomy (GTDB): domain Bacteria; phylum Bacillota; class Clostridia; order Oscillospirales; family Oscillospiraceae; genus CAKSXP01. Next base: position 4,364 of record CAZIHY010000083.1, on the reverse strand, counting down.
GGCGAGTATCGTTTTTTGCCTGCATACCGCCTTACACCGGCCGGCGGCTCTCTGTGCTGCTGAGCTCAAACTTTTTCCCCGTCTTTGCATTTAACATATACTAAAGTCAATTTACAGCAACAAACTGAAATTGTCAAGAGGTATTTTGTTTTTCGGAGATTATAACAAAAGGGAGGGCGCCCGCCCTCCCAATAATTCACATAATATTGCAGATCTCGTTCGTGAGCCGGGCAAAGCCCTCTATGTCCAGCGCTTCTCCGCGGATGCGCACGTCGAAGCCCGCGTTTTGCACGGCGCTTTCGATCCGGTCCTTCGGCAGGGAAATGCCGCTGCCGAGCGCGTTGACAAGCGTCTTGCGGCGCTGGTTGAACGCCGCGCGGACGATACGGAAGAAGAGCTCCTCGCTCTCTACAGCGGCGGGCGGCGATTTGCGAGGCGTGAGGCGAATGACGCTCGAGGTGACCTTCGGCTGCGGAATAAAGCAGGAGGGCGGTACGTCGAAAAGTATCTGCGGCTCGGTGTGCCAGTTCGCATAAACGGTAAACGCGCCGTAATCGGCCGTGCCCGCTTTCGCGCAGATCCTGCGCGCGACCTCGCGCTGGATCATGACTGTTATGCTCTCGAAGCAGTGCGCCTCGATAAAGGCCGAGAGCAGCGGACTTGTTATGTTATACGGAAGATTCGCGCAGACCACGGGGCGCAGCGAGCCGAGCTTTTCGCGCACGAGCGCGGGGATGTCCAGCTTCAGCACGTCCCCAAAGACAATTTCGACATTGTCCCGGCCGGCCATCGTTTCGGCCAGCACGGGGCGGAGCGCGGAGTCCAGCTCGACTGAGACGACCTTGCCAGCGCGCAGCGAGAGCTGCTCTGTCAGGCAGCCGACGCCAGGCCCGACCTCAAGAACGCCGTTTTCGGGACTTATACCCGACTCCTCCGCGATGCGCTCCGGCACCCATGCGGCCGTCAGGAAATTCTGACCCATCGACTTGGAGAAGCGGAATCCGTGGCGCAGGAGCAGCGTGCGCACCTCGGAGTAATTCGTAAGCTCCATAGGTCTTTACACCAGCAGCGCCGCGCCGAAAGCGGTCGCACACTCTGCATGCGGCGGTATCAAAAACTCGACGTCATATACTTTCTGGAAGTTGTGGAAGTTGATCTGTGCAGCCTCGCTCGTTACGAGGGCGCCCGTAGTTACGATGCTGCTGACTCCGGCCGCTTTGGCTGCAAACAGCCCCATTGAGCCGACGACCTGAAGGATCAGGTTCGTTACGCCGGCTGCCCAGTCGTTTTTGGAGGCGTTGGGCGAAACTTTGGCGAGATTTGCCGCCGTGATGCGGGGGTCCAGAAAGTCTGAATCGGGCTGGATATCACCGATAGAGAGGTCGACGTTTGCAAGACTGCCCGCCAACGCGGCCTTGAGCACCGCCTCCGCGCTGTCAAAGCCGAGAAGGCTGCCGAGCCCGCAGAGCGTTCCGCCGCCGACGCCGGTGCCGCCGATATGGGTTATCTTATCTCCGTCCACAGCGACATAGGCCGTGCCCGTTCCGACGCTGGCGACGACAAGTTTGTCGCGGCCGGACAGGACTTTGGCGCCGGTCCCGGTCGCGTCAAATTCGTTCACAAACTCGCAGGGGGCGATCAGTTTTTTTGTATCGGTCCGTTCGGCCCAGAGGCCCGTAAGGGCGATCTTGTGCAGCCTGCGTGCGTCGATGCCGCTGGACTCCATGGCTTCGAGGATATCGGGGTGTCCGTTTATATAGCGCTTGAAGATGAGTTTTCCGTCGCGGGCGGCGGCCAGTTTGACTGCCGATGCGCCGATGTCAATTCCAAGATTTGTCATAAAATCACCTTTTTTATATTTTGCCGTTCACAGCAGCTTGTCAAAAGCCTGCCTTCTCGGATCGTGGCCCTCCTCGGCAAAGACGAGGATATTGCCGCGGTAACTGTATCCGCAGCGCTTCAGAAGATCCTGCATGGCCCTGTTTTTCCGGTGGGTATCGACGCGGATGACATTTCTGCCGCGCGCGAGGGTTATCTCCTCGGCAAAGCGGAAGAGAATGTCCGAAAGGCCGCTGCCGCGAAATTCCGCCGCGACGGCGCTGCGGTGCAGGACGCAGTATGGCCCGTCCGTGCGCCATTTTCCGTCGGTCAGCGCGTCGTAGGTCTTTTCCGGGTGGCTGGAGAGCGTGAAGAAGGCGGCCGTTCTTCCGCCGTAGGTGACAACATAGCAGTCGCCGCGGTCGATGTCGGTCTCAAAAGCCGCCGCGTTGGGATAATCGCCCTGCCATTGGTCGACGCGGTTTTTCCGAAGATAGTTGCGGGCCTGCCGTACGATAAGCAGGATGTCATCGATATCTTCCTCCGACGCAGGGCGGTATTCCACCGGCTCGGTCAGCTTTTTGCGCCGCCGGTCGCGCTGTATCTCTTCATAGAGCTTTGCGTCACTGCCCTCCAGCGTGAGCTTTTGGAACATGTCGGGACGCTTTTCCATCGTGCGCTCGATGGACTTTTTGCGCCGCCAGCGCTCGACCTCGGCATGGTTGCCGCTGCGCAGTACCTCCGGCACGGCGCGGCCCTCCCAAACTTCGGGGCGCGTGTACTGCGGGTATTCCAGCAGTCCATCCCAGTGGCTTTCCCCGGTGTAGCACTCCTCGCTTGACAGGACGCCGGGGACGAGCCGGCAGACGGAGTCCGTTACGGCCATCGCGGCGATTTCGCCGCCTGTGAGTACGAAGTCGCCGAGGGAGATCTCCTCGTCCATGCACGCCTCTATAAAACGCTCGTCCACGCCTTCGTAATGCCCGCAGACGAGCACAAGGTGGTCATAGTCCCGCGCGAGGCGCTTTGCCGTCTCCTGTGTGAAGGTACTGCCCTGCGGCGACATGTATATGACCCGCGTGCGCCGTTCGGGCGCTTTGGCGAGAATGTCGTCGAGGCAGGATTTGAGCGGCTGCGCCATCAGAACGCAGCCCCAGCCGCCTCCGTATGGATAATCGTCGACCTGGAACTGTCTGTTTTCCGTATAGTCGCGTATTTGAACGCAGCTTATGTCCAGTATGCCCTTTTTTGAGGCTCTCCCGAGTATGCTTTCGTCGAGCATAGCCTGCATTTTATTGGGAAAAAGCGTCATTATGTCGATTTTGTAGGACAAATAGTATCACTTCCTTGCGTAAAGGGAGGTGCTGCACGTTTTCAAAGAGCCTTCCCTGTACAGGGGAAGACGGCGCAGCAGTTGCGGAAAGGCGGCGAGCAGCGCTCACATCCCCTCGATCAGCCGTACAGTGACAACGCCGTTTTCAACGTCCGTGTTCAGAATGAATTCCGGCACGGCGGGGATGAGGATCTCTCTTTCGCCGCGTACGGCGTAGATGTTGCCCGCGGGCATGTCCAGCACCTCGGCGAGCTTTCCAAGCTCCGTGCCGCTCTCGTCGACGACAGAAGCGCCGATGATGTCCTGGATGAACCACTCGCCGCGGGGCAGCTTTGCGTCCGCGCGGTTTATGAAAATGACCTTGTTTTTGAGCTTCATCGCCTCTTCAACGCTGTCTGTTCCGTCAAGCTGCGCTATCAGAAAGTTTTTGTGAACGCGGGAGCTGAGTATCTTTACCTCCGCGCCGTCAATATATATCCTTTTGAAGCCGCGCAGAAAATCCGCGCTGTCGGCCCACGGTTCGATTTTTACCTCGCCCTTAATGCCGTGCGTATTGATGATCTTTCCGGCCTCAAGAAATTCCTTTTTCATAAAAAACCTCATAAACAAAAAAGGGGGGAGCATTGTCTCTCCCCCTCTTTTTTATAAGTGTGTCAGTCCACAATTTCGACGGACACCTTTTTGCCCTGTCTTTGGGCGACGGCCTTCATAAGGATACGGATCTCTTTGACGATCCTGCCCTGCCGGCCGATGACCTTGCCCATATCGCCGTCTGCGACCCGCACCTCAAATACGGTCTCGTTTCCGGACTCGCGCTCGGTCACAGAAACCTCGTCGGGTTTTTCGACAAGATTCTGTACAATGTAGGTCAAGAGTTCTTTCATTATTAATTGTTTCTCCTTATGCCTCTGCCTTCTTGAGCAGTGCCTTGACGGTGTCAGTGGGCTGAGCGCCGTTGGAGATCCAGTACTTTGCGCGCTCGAGATCTATCTTGACCAGAGCGGGCTCAGCGAGAGGATCGTAAGTGCCCAGCTCCTCGATAAAGCGTCCATCGCGGGGACTGCGGGAATCCGCAACTACAACGCGGTAGTAAGGGTTCTTCTTTGCACCCATTCTGCGAAGTCTGATTTTGACCATTTATTTTCACCTCCGTTGTAAAAATCGTTTCTATGAATGACGGCAGTTTTACATGCCGAACATACCAAGCGGGCCT